>JANXUP010000177.1 GCA_025356175.1 Sphingomonadaceae bacterium
TGCCGGCAGATCGATGTTCACCGCGTGGGTTGCCACGGGGATGGTGATGATGAACATGATGAGGAGAACGAGCATGACGTCGATAAGCGGCGTCGTGTTCATTTCCATCATCGGCTCGCCATCATCGCTGCCGCCTGACATAGACATGGTGGTTACTCCTGAAAAAGTTGGTTCGGCGGCGCTTAGCCGTTGGGATCGACCGGGGTCGAGATGAAGCCGACGGTCGGATAACCGGCGTACTGGACGTTCGCCACCACGCCCGCGATACAGCGCCACGGAGCGTTCTGATCCCCGCGGATGTGCACCTCGGGGATCTGTTCCGGGTTGGCCTTGATCGCTTCGATCCCGCCAGCCCGATCGATGATGTTCTTAAGCCGGCTTGCAGCCTTGTCGAGGAACTCGGTCGAATCGACCGGGGTGATGTTGTTGAAATAGACCCGGCATTCGCCGCCGGGCTGCGCCCCTTCGAAACCCGGATCGCCGGCCGAGCGGCCTGCGGAATCGGTGGTGCTGACGGTAACCAGCAGGTTTTCCACCTTGTCCTTCGATTCCTGGCTGACCATGATCGGAATCTTGAGCTTCTGAATTGTCTGGATCGCGATTGGAACCGCGATGAGGAAGATGATGAGGAGCACCAGCATCACGTCGACCAGCGGCGTGGTATTGATGTCCGACATCGGCTTCTCTTCGCCGCCTTTGCCACCTACTGCCATTGCCATCGGTTAAAATCCTATTCTTTGCATGTATCCCGGATCGCCGTGCAGGGCGGCATGATATGACCCGGGTCTGACCGTCCCGCCGGGGTGCCTCAAATTGGCAACCCGGCGGGCCTGGCAAGGCGTATTACGGCTTGGCAGCAGCGGTCGGAGCAGCGGCAGCCGGCTTGGCGGCCGAAGCGGCAGCCATGGCAGGCTTAACGGCACCCTTCGAGGCGATGTTCGCCAGCACGTCGGTCGAGAAGCTCGAAAGCTGCTCGGCGATGCGCTTGTTGCGGCCCTGCAGGTAGTTGTAGGCGAGCACCGCAGGAACCGCGACGAGCAGACCGATCGCGGTCATGATCAGCGCTTCACCGACCGGGCCAGCGACCTTGTCGATCGAAGCTGAACCGGCAATGCCGATTGCGATCAGCGCGCGGTAGATGCCGACCACGGTCCCGAACAGGCCGATGAACGGCGAAGTCGCACCGGTGGTTGCGAGCCACGGCAGGCCCTTGGCAAGGCTGGCGTTGACCGAAGCTTCCGAACGAGCCAGCGAACCATAGAGCCAATCGTGCGCGTCGGTTTCGTTAACCATCTTCGAGTGCTGGTCTTCAGCAGCGAGACCGTCTTCGACGATCTGGCGCCAGGCGCTGTTCTTTTCAAGCTTGGCCACGCCTTCACGCAGCGAAGGCGCACGCCAGAAGTTGGCGCGGCTGTCGCGGTACTGCTTCATGATGTTCGCCTGTTCAATGTACTTGGTGAACAGGATGAACAGCGAACCGAACAGCATTATCGAAAGGATCACGAGCACCGAGATGCCGATCCAGTTAGGCGGACCGTTCTCAGGGAACAGCGCTGCGCCGATGCCGAACTTGGTCTGCGGAGCCGCGTTGGCTGCTGCGTCGGCGAGAAGTTGAAATACCATGCGAAAATCCTCTCAAGAGAAAAATTGAAAATAGGGGGTAGACTGCCGTCCTCGGGACGAGAGCCTGTTAAATTCGGATCAGTCGGTCGGGATCACCCAGCGAATGCGGTTCGAATAGGACCCGGTGGTCGGGTTGCCCTCACCGTCGGTGGCCGGGGCAAACCGGGCACGGCGGGTGACATTCGAACAAGTTGCCTCATCAAGGTCCGGGCTGCCGCTCGAACTGGTGACGGAGCAACTGGTGACCTTGCCGTCCGGACCAACGCCAACCCTGAAGCCGGTGGTGCCGGCCCGTTCCTCACGCAGCGCGCGGGTGGGATAGTCGTTGGTGGTTGCCCAGCTCGCCGGATTACCCTTGGGCTGAGCGCCCTTCGGCTGAATCCGCGGCGGCGGCGGCGCTGCCGGAGCCGGCGGAGCCAGCACGACCGGCTGCGGGATCGGCGGCGGCGGCATCGGCACCGGCGTGGTCTCGAGCGGTGGCGGGCGCATATTGATGTTGGTCATCGGCGGCGGCACCACGATCGGCGGCGGCGCTGCATCCTTCTTGGGTGGTGGCGGCTTCTCTTCTTTCTTGGGCTCATCCTTTTTGATGTCGACGGTCGTCACTTTCTTGACGAGCGCGCGGAAGCCTTCGGCAGCCAGACCCGTATACAGGGCCCAGCCGAGTACGACGAGCAGGAGGGCGGCAATGCCTGTCCCAACGGTGTTTTCGCCGGTTTTATTGCGATCTGCGTAAGCCATTCAGACCCATAACTCCATTTTCAGTCCCACCAGGCCAAAACCCGGTCCCTACGACCACGTTCCCGAAAAAAGGGAACGCGAACGATCCAATCTGTTTTTCCACCCTGCGGGTCAATCCGGGAAAACTTGCGAACGCCCAACGTGCGCAAATAGCCAGATCGCGGACCTTTTCTTTTGTTTGGCCCGGTTTTGCGTCAGTCTTAACCCCGAGTAGTCCGGTGCGCAACGCTTTATCGGTTAAGCAGCGATTCACTTGTGCCGGCCTCAAATCGATTGAAAAATCGGCTGATTCCTGCGTTTTGCAGGGTATCGTTCGAAGCGTAAACCAACAAATCAGGTGATAAAATGTCATTGTCAGCATTGAAGCTTCAGGGGATTTTGGCGCTTGGCGCGGTGCTGCTTGGCCCTGGCGCGGCCTACGGCGATTCGCCCAGCGCCGGACTGGCGGCGGTCGCGACCTACGCCGATCTTGCCGACCTGGCCGATGGAACGCCGGTGGTGGTCCGCGCCCAGCCGCGCAAGATTGCCGCAGTCGAGCCCGCGCGGGCGCGCGGGGTGCGGCCGGGTTGGGGGCGATTCTATGTCGAGGCTAGGACCGAAGCACTGATCGGCGGCACCGTTCCGCTGGGCGAGGCCTTGACCTACCTGGTCGATCTGCCGCTCGATGCCAAAGGCAAGCCGCCTGGCTTCAAGAAGAAGAGTGTGGTGCTGTTTGCGCGCGTCGTGGCGGGCCATCCCGGCCAGTTGCAGCTGGTCGCACCCGATGCGCAACTCTTGTGGGATGCTGCACTCGACGCGCGAATCAAGGGTGTCCTGCGCGAGCTCTATGCGGCGGGTGCCCCCCCGCGCATTGGTGTGGTGCGCGAAGCGGTGCATACCAGCGGCGAACTGGCGGGGGCGGGGGAAACGCAGATCTTCCTGGTGACCGCGCGCGGCGACCCTGCCGCCATGACCGTCACCCGCAGCCCGGGCAAGGCGCCGCAATGGGGCGTTTCATTTTCGGAACTGGTCGACAGCGGCGCTCCGCCGGCGCGTGACACGCTGGCGTGGTACCGGCTCGCCTGCTTCCTCCCCGCAAGCTTGCCTGGCAGCGCCGCGAGCGGCGGCGATGCCGATGACCGCACGGCGGCAAGTGCCGACTACAACTATGTCATAGGCCAGCTCGGGCACTGCCCGCGCAGCCGGCGTTAGGCGTTTGCGCCTTGCCCCCAGCGCGCCTGCTGCCTAAGGCGCGCGGGAATTCGAGGGGCTGAAATGGCTGAACCGCTGAAGATTGCATTGGCCGGGCTGGGCACTGTCGGGGTCGGGGTCATCCGCCTGATCGATGCCAACGCCGAGCTGATCGCGCGACGTGCCGGGCGCCCCTTGCACGTGACGGTGGTCAGCGCGCGCGACCGCAGCAAGAACCGCGGGGTCGATCTTTCACCCTATGCCTGGGAAGACGACATGGTGATCCTCGGCGAACGCGAGGATGTCGACGTCGTCGTCGAGATGGTCGGCGGATCGGATGGCCCGGCGCTGGCGCTGGCCCGAACCACGATCGAGGCGGGCAAGGCACTGGTCACCGCCAACAAAGCGATGATCGCGCACCACGGACTGGAACTGGCGGGTAAGGCGGAAGACAAGAAGGTTGCGCTCAAGTTCGAAGCCGCGGTCGCTGGCGGAATTCCGGTGATCAAGGCGCTGCGCGAAGGAACCGCCGCCAATCGGATCGAGCGGGTCTACGGCGTGCTTAACGGCACCTGCAACTACATCCTTACGGTGATGGAGGATACCGGGCGCGAATTTGGCGTTGTCCTTGGCGAGGCTCAGGCCAAAGGTTACGCCGAAGCCGATCCGGCTTTCGACATCGAAGGCACCGATGCCGCGCACAAGCTTTCGATCCTGGCCGCGGTCGCGTTTGGCACGCGGGTCGATTTTGCCTCGGTTGCCACCACCGGCATCACCCGCGTGCGCGCTGCCGACATCGCCCAGGCTGCTGCCCTTGGCTATGTCATCCGCCTGATCGGAATGGCGGACACCGGCGGCGATGGCTTGTTCCAGCGGGTCCAGCCGCATCTGGTCCATTGCGATCACCCGCTCGCCCATGTCGATGGCGCGACCAACGCAGTGGTGGCCGAAGGCAATTTCTCTGGCCGGCTGCTGTTCCAGGGAGCGGGTGCGGGCGATGGTCCGACGGCCAGCGCGGTGGTGGCCGATCTGATCGACATTGCCCGCGGCGAGACTGGCCCCGCATTCTCCGTGCCGGTCAGCGAACTCGAACCGCTTGCCGCAGCGCCCACCGGTCATCGCCGCGGCCGCGCCTACTTGCGCTTCATGGTGGCCGATCGGCCGGGCGTGCTGGCTGAAATAACGGCCGCATTGCGCGATGCCGGGGTCTCGATCGAAAGCATGATCCAGAAAGGCCGGGCTGATACTGCCGGCGAAGTGATGGTCGTAATGCTCACGCACGAAGGTCCGGAGAGTGCGGTGAGCGAAGCGGTGCGGCTGCTGGATGGCTCACCCAGCCTCAGCGAGCCGCCGCTGGTGCTCCATATCCTCGATAACTAGGGCACGGATCAAAATTTAGGGACTGTCCCCAAATTATGGCGCGGTTGCCTCGTCATTGGCGATGGCTTCGGCATCGGACCCGGCGGGAGCCTGGGGCAGCTTGGTAACGTCGACATAATAGATCGGCGCAGGCACCCCGCCGAAATTGCCTCGGCACACGCCGTCGGCGCCTCTCTTGCACCTGATCGAGGCGACATCGGGCGCCGTCGGGATGTTGCCATCGAGCGCGCGCCGTGCAGCGCGTGAATTGGGATCGGATTGAGCGGTCGAGGGCACGCGCTGGTCTTCGCCGTGATCGGCGCAAACCACGATCTCATCACCGGGCTTGGGGCGGCAACCGGCGCGCGAATCCTTCACGCCATAGACTGTCTTTGCCTGATCGATCCGGCCGGCCACCGCGCGGTCGGTTGCTTCAGGATCGGGCGGGGCCTGCGCCCAGACAGCGGCCGGCACAGTCAGCGCCAGAGCAGACAGAGCCAGAGCCAAGCGCCGCATCACCACTCCCGTCCCCCTCCGCGCGGGGGACAAGAGCGTGATGCGGGCTTAATCCCGAGTGAACGTCAACCGATCAGAAGGTATCGCGCGTTCCGCTGAACGCCTTTTCCTTTTCATCGGCGACGCTGGCGGCGAGCTGCGCAGCCTTCACCAGCTGCTGCGGCGTGGCGTTGTCCGGGATTTTGATGCTGAGTAGCACGATCTCGCCTTCCACTTCATAGGCGCCGATCTTGTAGCCGTTGTTGTCCTGCAACAGGCTCAAGGCCTTGCCTGCGACGTTGTCGTCCTTCACCTTCGCGACGGGGGCGAAGATGTTGCGAACCTGCATCCCGCCGGCCACGTCATAAGGCGCGCCCGAGACGAACACGATCTGGCTGCGCTTGTCCTCGCTGAAGGTGTAGGTGATCTTGAAGTCGCCGTCCTTGTCGACTTCGTATTTCTGGCCAGCGCTGTCGAGCCGGCGCTTGACCGAGTTGTCTTCGGCCTGAGTCGGCAGCGGTGCCATCAGCCCAAGGGCGCAGCACGTGGCCAGCGAATAGCGCGCGGCAGTATCAAGAAATAGCTTCATCGGTAAGACCCCCTGGTTGAAATTGCAGCTGCTGCTTACGGTACTTCGGAGGCCAAAACTTGGATATACTCGACACGGTCCAAGCGCATCGCTAAGCGCCCGCAGACACCTTTACATACCTATTCAGGAAACGATCCCGATGAGCGCATCAGCCCCGTCCGTCACTCCCAGCCAGGTCCTCGACCGTGTCCTCGTGCTCGAAATGGTCCGGGTCACCGAGGCTGCGGCGATCGGCGCGGCGAAGCTGATCGGGCGGGGCGATGAAAAGGCCGCCGATCATGCCGCAGTCGAGGCGATGCGCGCCGCGCTCAACGAACTGGCGATGGACGGCACCGTGGTGATCGGCGAGGGTGAGCGCGACGAAGCGCCGATGCTGTTCATCGGCGAAAAGGTCGGCTCGGCGCAGGGCACCGGTCCGAAGATCGATATTGCCTTGGACCCGCTCGAAGGGACCACGCTCACCGCCAATGCCGGGGCCAATGCGCTGGCGGTGCTGGCCTGCGCCGAAGAAGGCAACCTGCTCAATGCGCCCGACGTCTATATGGACAAGTTGGCGGTCGGCCCAGGCTATCCTGAAGGGATTATCGACCTGGCCAAGAGCCCGAGCGAAAATGTCCGTGCGGTTGCTGCAGCCAAGGGCGTCGATCCATCCGAAATAATCGTGTGCGTGCTCGACCGGCCGCGCCATACCGAGCTGATCGCCGAATTGCGCGGGCTCGGTTGCGGGGTTGCGTTGATTTCCGATGGGGACGTTGCCGGGGTGATCGCGGTAACCAACGATGAAACCAACATCGACCTCTACATGGGTTCGGGCGGCGCGCCTGAAGGCGTGCTCGCTGCAGCGGCACTGCGCTGTGTCGGCGGCCAGTTCAACGGCCGCCTGCTCTTCCGCAACGACGATGAACGGGGCCGCGCGCGCAAGTGGGGGATCACTGACCTCAACAAGATCTACAAGCTTGAGGAACTGGCCAAGGGCGATTGCATCTTCGCCGCCACCGGGGTCACCGACGGCTCGCTCTTGCGCGGGGTCAAGCGCCGCAAGGACGGGGTGATGACCACCCACAGCGTGGTGATGCGCGCCAGCTCGGGCACAGTCCGCTGGGTTTCGGGCGAACACCGCAACCGGACCTGAACTGCGGAATACCAGCCGTAACCCGGTTGCAATAAACCGCCCCACCGCTAAGGCCTGCCGCAGACTCATGTCTCCGTTGCGGGGACGCGCGGGAGGGCGAACGCGATGAAGCTGCTGACCGGCAATTCCAACCCGGCCTTGGCGCAGGCCATCGCCGACTATCTCGAAATGCCACTTACCAAGGCAGATGTCCGCCGCTTTGCCGACGAAGAAGTTTTCGTCGAGATTCACGAGAACGTCCGCGGCGAAGACATGTTCGTGATTCAGTCAACCAGCTTCCCGGCCAACGACAACCTCATGGAACTGCTGATCTGCATCGATGCGCTGCGCCGTGCTTCGGCCACCCGGATCACTGCGGTGCTGCCCTATTTCGGCTATGCCCGGCAGGACCGCAAACCGGGCCCGCGCACGCCGATTTCGGCCAAGCTGGTCGCCAACCTGATCACTACGGCCGGAGCCGACCGGGTACTCGCGGTCGATCTTCACGCCGGGCAGATCCAGGGCTTCTTCGATATCCCGACCGACAATCTCTACGCCGCGCCGGTCATGTCGGCGGACATACTCTCGCGCAGCGGCGGCGAGAACCTGATGGTCGTATCCCCAGACGTCGGCGGTGTGGTTCGCGCCCGCGCCCTGGCGCGGCGGCTGGGCAATGCGCCGCTGTCGATCGTCGACAAGCGCCGTGACAAGCCGGGCCAGTCCGAAGTGCAGAACATCATCGGCGATGTGAAGGGCTGGGACTGTATCCTGATCGATGACATCATCGATTCGGGCGGGACGCTGTGCAACGCGGCGCAGGCGCTGATGGATGCCGGTGCGAAAAGCGTCACCGCTTACCTGACTCACGGCGTGCTATCCGGCGCGGCGATCGACCGGGTCAATATGTCGGCGCTCAAGGAACTGGTGATCACCGACACCATCCAGCCGACTGACGGAGCGCAGGCTTCAGGCAAGATCCGCGTCCTCTCGATCGCCCCGCTGGTCGGCGAGGCGATCCGCCGCATTGCCGACGAGAGCTCGGTCTCCAGCTTGTTCGATTGATGAAGCTCCATGCCGAAATCGCGCTGGCGCACCGTCTGGCCGATGCCGCACGCGCGGCAATTCTGCCGTATTTCCGCAGCGAATCCGGGCGCGAGCGCAAGGCCGATCTGTCACCCGTGACGTTGGCCGACCGCGCGGCTGAAGAGGCGATGCGCCGCATCCTTACCGCCGAATGCGCACGCGACGGGGTCCATGGCGAGGAATTCGGGGTGACCGAAGGCAGCACTGGGCGGACCTGGGTGCTCGATCCGATCGACGGGACCACTGCGTTCCTTGCCGGGCGGCCGATCTTCGGCACGCTGATCGGATTGGTGGTCGACGGCTGGCCGGTGCTGGGCGTGATCGACCAAGCCGTGCTGGGCGAACGCTGGCTGGGGGTTACCGGGCAACCGACCTTGCTCAACGGCAAGTCCGTGCGCACTCGCACCTGCCCGGAACTGAGTGAGGCCGCGCTGGCCACTACCGGACCGCATTACTTCGACAGCCACGACGGCGAACACTTCATGGCGCTCACTGCGCAGACCGATCACAAGAGGATGGTGATGGGGGGCGATTGCTACAACTACGCGATGCTTGCCTCGGGCCATCTCGACGTGGTCTGCGAGGCCAATCTCAAGCTCCACGATTTCGCCGCGCTGGTCCCGGTGGTCGAAGGGGCTGGCGGGGTAATGTGCGACTGGAATGGCGATCCCTTGCACGCCGGGAGCGACGGACACGTACTGGCACTTGGAGATCCGGCGCGGGCCGAGGATGTTGTCGAGGCTTTAGCCTGCGCTCACTGAAGCGCAGCTTTGACAAAGTCTCCGGCCCGTTCGCCAATCATGATCGAGGGCGCGTTGGTGTTGCCCGAGACCAGCCGCGGCATTATCGAAGCATCAGCGACCCACAGCCCTTCAATCCCGCGCACCTTCAAGGTGGGATCGACCACCGAAGCCTCGTCCGAACCCATCCGGCAAGTGCCGACCGGGTGGTAGATCGTGTCCGAAACCTCACGGATTCGAGCTTCGAGCGCGGCGTCGTTATCGTAGTCGATCGGGAAACGTTCTTTCGCACCCAAATCTGACAGCGGCGGGGTCGCGGCGATGCGGTGCATTAGCCGCGCACCGTCGCGCAGCAAGTGAAGGTCGCGCTCGTCCGAGAGGAAGGTGGGATTGATTGAGGGGGCCACCGCCGGGTCGGGGCTCGCCAGCTTGACCCAGCCGCGGCTTTTCGGGCGCAGCACGCAGGCGTGGAGCGAGAAGCCATGGGCCTTCAATTTGTCGCGCCCGTGGTTCTGGATAATCGCGCGGATGAAGTGGTACTGGATGTCGGGCGCGGGCGCGTCGGGCCGGATCGTCGCGAAGCCGCCGCTTTCGGCAAAGTTTGTGGTGAGCATGCCGGTGCGTTTGCGGCGGTGTTCGATGAAGGCCTTGGCAAGTTGCCATACACCGCGCAAGGATCCGCCGAACAGCGACAGGTCATCCAGCTCGTAGCCGACCAGATAGTCGCAGTGATCCTGCAGGTCCGCGCCCACTGCCGCCTTGTCCAGCACTGTGGCGATGCCGTGTTTCTGCAACTGCGGACCGGGGCCGATACCTGAAAGCATCAGGATCTGCGGGCTGCCGAACGCGCCTGCGCTCAGCACCACGCCGCCGCGTGCGCGCAGCACCTGGCTGGTGCCGTCCATGCGAATCTGTACCCCGGTGGCGCGGCCCTGTTCGATCACGATCTTCTCGACCAGCGCGCCAGTCTTGACGGTCAGGTTCTTGTGGCCCGCCAGCGGATCGATGAACGCGCGCGCTGCGCTCCACCGTTCGCCGTTATGCTGGGTCACCTGATAAAGCCCGAAGCCCTCCTGCCGGGCCCCGTTGAAATCGTCGTTGCGCGGCAATTGCAGCTTGGTCGCCGCTTCGACGAAGGCCTGCCCGACCGGGCTCGGGGCGATCTGGTCGCTGACATGCAAGGGCCCGCCCTTGCCGTGCCAGGCATCCGAGTCATGCGCATTGTCTTCCTGCCGCTTGAACACCGGCAGGACGTCGTCCCAGCCCCAGCCGGTGCAGCCGAGTGCGGCCCAGTTATCGTAATCCCACGCATTGCCGCGGATATAGACCATGCCGTTGATCGCGCTCGATCCGCCCATGCCCTTGCCGCGCGGCTGGTAGCCGACCCGGCCATTCAGCCCGGCCATCGGCTCGGTATCATATTTGAACATGCTTTTTTCGGGCATTAGCGCGAGCAGGCCCGGAGTGCGGGTGAACATGTGGGTGTTACCGCCGCCAGCTTCGATCAGACAGACCGAACGCTTGCCATCCTCGGCGAGGCGGCCCGCCGCGGCGCTGCCGGCGCTGCCGCCACCGATCACGATAATGTCGAATTCGTCCATGCAGCCTGCGCCTCCTCAACTGGCGCTGTGCTTAACCGCGCGCTTAAACCGGCGCAAGTTAGTCGGCAGGGCGGTTCAGCGCTTCCCACCGCGCTCGGATCTTGTCCGAGCCTTCGCGGCTGTCGTCATGGCTCCAGCCGGGTTCGCGCAGCAGATAGGACAATTTGTGCCGCCACGGCGCGGTCACCATGTCGCGGGCGATGCCGATCCATTCGTGGAACACCGACCACACCAGGTTGAAACTGCCGAGTTGCTTGACGATGCCGTAATGGATCCGGGTATCGCCCTCCTCAGCCGCGAAGCTGCCGAACAGCTTGTCCCAGACGATGAACACCCCGGCATAATTGCGATCGAGGTATTGGGGATTGACCGCGTGATGGACCCGGTGATGGCTCGGCGTGTTCATCACCGCTTCGAACCAGCGCGGCATGCGGCGCACCGCCTCGGTGTGGATCCAAAACTGGTAGACCAGATTGATCGCACCCACGGTCAGCAGCATCGCCGGGTTGAAACCGATCAACGCGGGCCAGATCCGGAACACGAACGACAGCGCGAAGAACCCGCTCCACGTCTGGCGCAGCGCGGTCGACAGGTTGTAGTGTTGGCTCGAATGGTGATTGACGTGGCTCGCCCAGAACCAGCGCACCCGGTGCCCGGTCCGGTGAGCCCAGTAATAGTTGAAATCGTCGAGCACGAAGCAGGCGATCCACGCCCACCAGGCCCAGCCGATCGTCGCCAGGCGATGATCGTAGAGCCAATACATCGCTGCGACGACCAGCCCTGCGGTCAGCGCGCCCACCGCAGTGCTGCCGGTGCCGAGCGCGAGCGAGGTCAGCGTGTCGCGCGGTTCATAAGCGTCGGGGCGTTTGCGCCGCGCCCACAGCATCTCGGCGATGATCGCCAGGATGAAGAAGGGAATCGCGATTTCAACGGGGCCAAGTTTGGGCATGTCAGTTGCTCAACCTCCTGAGGCTGGCCGCCCAGACTTGCGCCTGGTCGCCCAGATCGAGCGTAATCGGAGCGTAGAACCGCTCGCCCGTGCCAACGGTGAGGAAGTTGCGGTCGAGCCGGGTGTCGGCATGATTGTCGAGCAGCCGGGCCGCGAACTGCGCGCCGTGCCGCCGCAGCAGCATCATTCG
This sequence comes from Sphingomonadaceae bacterium, assembly GCA_025356175.1. Taxonomy (GTDB): domain Bacteria; phylum Pseudomonadota; class Alphaproteobacteria; order Sphingomonadales; family Sphingomonadaceae; genus Novosphingobium. Next base: position 11,652 of record JANXUP010000177.1, read on the forward strand.
CCCCTGCGCATCACGCAGCAGCGCGCCGATCCCCGCGCGGTCGAGCGCCAGTTCGGTCGGCTCAAACCCGCAGACCGCGGCGCGAGCCAGCGCGCGGGCTTCGTCCTCGCTGCGCAGCCGGACATCGGTGCCAAGCGCCAGCTGGCGTGCCAGCCAGGTCACGCCGAGGATCAGCGCGATCGACACGCCGAGCTGGATGACCATGAACGGCACCGCCATGTCAGTTGCCCCGCGCGCTCAGCATGTCGAGCATCGCCCGTATGGGAGTAAGGTCGTAACCGGCCTTAGCGGCGTTGGCAGCAAGGCTGTGCGGGCTGATCCCGCGGCTTGCTTCGGCCAGCGCCCACAGCAGGGTCGACCGGGCGCCCGAGCGGCAATAGGCCAGCACCGGCTTGCCGGTCGAAGCCAGCGCATCGGCCATGGCCTTCACTTGCCACTCCGAAAACCCGGCATGCGTCACCGGAACTGCAACATAGGCCAGACCAGCCGCCTCAGCCGCCGCCTTGATCTCGTCTCCGGAGGTCTGGTCGTCGCTTTCGTCTTCGGGGCGGTTGTTGATGATCAGGCCAAACCCGGCGCGGGCGGCCTCGGCCACGTCATCGAGCCCGATCTGCGGGCTGGCGTAAACCCGGTCGGTCAATTGGCGAAACGGGTCGGTCACGATTTCGCTTCCCGTGCGCGTGTCCGGCGCTCGCGCTGGACGATGTTGAGCGTCTCGACCGCAGCCGCAAACGCCATCGCCATGTAGATATAGCCCTTGGGGATGTGCACGCCGAACCCGTCGGCGATCAGCACGACGCCGATCATCACCAGGAAGGCCAGCGCCAGCATCACCAGGGTCGGGTTCTTTTCGATGAATTTGGCTAGCGGATCGGCCGTGAGCATCATCAGCCCGACGGTAATCACAACGGCTGTAATCATGATCGGGACCTGGTCGGTCATGCCCACCGCAGTCAGGATCGAATCGACCGAGAAGACCAGATCGAGCGCGATGATCTGGGCGATTGCGGCGGAAAAGCCGATCTGGACAATCCCTTTGTCGTGATCGAGCAGTTCGCCGCTATCGCCTTCGCGGTCCATGGAATGGTGGATTTCCTTGGTCGCCTTCCACAGCAGGAAAAGTCCGCCGGCGAGCAGGATCAGGTCGCGGCCCGAGAAGGCGGTCTCGAAGGTCGGCTCGCCGTGAGCACCCGGCGTGCCGGTGATGCCAAGGTCGATCAGCGGCGCTTGCAGGGTGACGATCCAGCCGATCAGCAGCAGCAGGACGATGCGCAGGCTAAGCGCCAGGATCAGCCCGATCCGCCGCGCCCGCGATTGCTGGGCTTGCGGAAGCTTGCTCGAAACGATCGCGATAAATACCAGGTTATCAATCCCCAACACCAGTTCGAGCGCGATCAGTGTGAGCAGCGCTGCCCAGGCGGCGGGGTCCATCAGTAGAGCGGCAATATCCATGACCGGTGCTCTGCCCAACCGCGCGCCGACTTGCAAGCACGCGGCAAGCAAGGCGATGTTCGGCGCAGCAATGAGTCGTCAGATCAGTCCGTGGCGACGCTATATTTCGTGCAGAAATGTCACAGTTGTTTTCGCTCGCCCGGGAAGTGCTGATTCCGTTCGCCAATCGATCGTGCTTGGGCTATGTGGAAAGGTGCAGAGGATAAGGTTTTTGGCCGTAATCCCTGTCGCCCGGTGCGATTCGTCCGTGCACCTGGTCGTCTCGATTGGGCGGAGCGAAGGTAAGTTCGGTTTTATGAGTTTTGATAGAGGTCGTCGCGGACGTGGCCG
>JANXUP010000162.1 GCA_025356175.1 Sphingomonadaceae bacterium
AAGGTCACCCGCTACAGCATCGCGAGCGAGTGACCCCCTATGTCGATCAAGCAGAAACGGCTCGATGCCGATCTGGCCCGGCTGGAGGCGCTACCTCCAGCCGGACTTCGTCTCGCGTGGGAGGAGCAGGAGGGGAGCGCAACGCCAAACATCGGCGCCGCGTTGCTGCGCCGCCTGCTCGCCCAGCGGCTGCAGGAACGGCGGCTCGGCGGGCTGTCTGCGGTGATCGCGCGCGAACTGGACCGGGCTGCCGCTGCGCCGGGTTCTGCTGTGAGCCCGCCACCGAGGATTACGCTGACCCCCGGCGCCCGGCTCATCCGTGAGTGGCAAGGCCGGACCATCGCGGTCGAGGTCATCGAGGGCGGGTTCGTGTGGGAAGGGAAAAGCCGCCGCTCGCTAAGCGAGATCGCCCGCGAGGTCACCGGCGCGCACTGGTCGGGGCCGAGGTTCTTCGGGCTAACCCGCAATGGCTGACAAGGTTCTGCGCTGTGCGGTCTATACCCGCAAGTCGACCGAGGACGGGCTGTTACAGGAATTTAACAGTCTAGATGCCCAGTATGAAGCCTGTGCCGCCTATGCGCTGAGCCAGCGCCACGAAGGCTGGACTGTGGTGCCGGAGCGTTACGATGACGGCGGGTTCTCGGGCGGCAACATGGAGCGGCCTGGGCTCAAGCGATTGATGGCTGATGTGGCCGCAGGCAAGGTCGACATCATCCTGCTCTACAAGATCGACCGGCTGACCCGCAGCCTCGCCGACTTCGCCAAAATTGTCGAGGTGCTCGACAAGGCCGAGGCCAGCTTCGTCTCGATCACCCAGTCATTCAACACCACCACCAGCATGGGCCGGCTTACCCTCAACATGCTCCTCAGCTTCGCCCAGTTTGAGCGCGAGGTCACCGGCGAGCGTATTCGCGACAAGATCGCAGCCTCCAAGCGCAAGGGAATGTGGATGGGCGGACCGGTGCCGCTGGGCTACGCAGTTAAGAACCGGCGGCTCATAGCAGTGCCCGAGGAAGCCGACCTCGTCCGCCACATCATGCAGCGCTACCTGGTGCTGCGTTCGGTCGTCGCGCTTGCCGACGATCTCAATGCCCAAGGCTACCGTACCAAGGTGCAGAACCGCACCAGCGGGCCGCACAGGGGTGGCTGCATCTTCCGCCGCGGAACGCTCTACCACCTCCTCGCCAACCCGATCTACCGTGGCAAGATCGTTCACAAGGACGAGGTGTTCGAGGGCGAGCATGACGCGATCGTGACGCAGGAGCTGTGGGACGAGGTGCAGAACCGGCTCCGCGACCAGAGCAGCGGCGGCGTGAAGCGGAGCAAGGTCGTTCATCCAAGCCTGCTGATCGGAATGCTGGTCGACGGAGAGAGCAGGGCGATGACCCCGACTCACGCTGTGAAGCCCGGCAAGCGCTATCGCTATTACATCACCCGCTCTGACCTGATCGATGGCGAGCCGGCATGGCGGGTGTCGGCATATGATCTCGAGGAGCTGGTCTGCGGCCGCATCGCTGAGCAACTTGTTGATCAGCAGGCGATGCTCGACCTGATCCTCAAAGATGACGCCCAGCTTGCCCAACGCATGCTGGCTGAAGCAGATCTCACCGCAGCCAAGCTGCGCAGCGGGACTGCGCATGTCAGGGCAGCGCTGCTTGAAGCGCTCGGGCCTGCAATCCAGTTGCTTGGCGATGCGATCAGCATTGGTATTGACTGCAAGAAGTTGGGGGACGTTCTTCAGATCGCGTTGGAGGCGAGCGGTCCATCCATAGAGCTCACCTGCCCGGCATCCAGGGTGCGGCGTGGACATCAGTTGCGACTGGTCATCCCGGGGCCAGACACTGCGATGATCAACCCGGTCAATCGCGACCTGAAGTTGGTGAAACTGATTGCGGAAGCGAACGAGGTGAGGGAGTTGGCGATGGCTTCGCCAACTGATTCGATTGCTGTGATCGCGGCACGGGCTGGGCGCTGCCGCGCTAGGACGGCGAAGCTTCTCCCTATCGCTTGCCTCGATCCGGGCATCGTCAAGGCGATCGTGGAAGGCCGACAGCCGCCTTCACTTACCGCGCGCTCGCTGCTCGAAGTGCAGCTGCCATTGGCTTGGTCCGATCAGCGCCGCGTGCTCGGCTTCAGCTGAGCGTTCTCCAACTGCAGTCAGTATTTTTGGGGCAGAGACGCGGCGGCATTTGGCGCCTGAAGTTGGCCTACCCCAGAGCGTCTCTGGCTTCAGTCCAAATTTGCGCCTCGCCAGAACGACGCAGAACTGCGCCGTTCCTGCGGCAAAGCCTCGGGAATGTGATTCTGTCTGGGAGTTACAGGACTGTTTGGTGCGGTCGAGAAGACTCGAACTTCCACGGGCTTTCGCCCACAACGACCTCAACGTTGCGCGTCTACCAGTTCCGCCACGACCGCTAAATCATCGGGGGCCGCCAGTGCAAATTGGGGCTGCCCGAGGGGGG
>JANXUP010000168.1 GCA_025356175.1 Sphingomonadaceae bacterium
ATCGCCGTCCTGCACGTAGGCGAGCGCCCCGCCCGCCAGCGCTTCAGGGGTGACGTGGATCGCCGCCGGGACCTTGCCCGATGCGCCCGACATCCGCCCGTCGGTGACCAGCGCGACTTTGTAGCCTTTGTCCTGCAGCACGCCCAGCGGCGGGGTCAGCTTGTGCAGTTCGGGCATGCCGTTGGCGCGCGGGCCTTGGAAGCGGACCACGACGATCACGTCGCGGTCAAGCTCGCCCGCCTTGAATGCCGCCTGCACTTCATCTTGCGTTGCGAACACCCGGCACGGTGCCTCAATCGTCCAGCGTTCGGGATCGACCGCGCTGGTCTTGAAGGTCGCACGGCCCAGGTTGCCCTTGACCAGCCGCATCCCGCCATCGGGCATGAACGGCCGGTCGGCGCTGCGCAGCATGGTATCGTCGCCGCTGTCTTGCGGTGCGGAGCGCCAAGCGAGAGTACCCTCTTCGAGCACTGGCTCGGTCGCGTAGTCAGCCATGCCGCCGGTCGCAATTGTCAGCACGTCTCCGTGGATCAGCCCCGCAGCGAGCAATTCGCGCACCAGGAACGAGATTCCGCCCGCCGCGTGGAAGTGGTTCACGTCGCCCGCGCCGTTGGGATAAACCCGCGCGAGCAGCGGGACCGCGCCCGACAGCTCGTCAAGATCCTGCCAGTCGAGCTTGATCCCGGCAGCGCGCGCCATTGCGGGCAAATGGATCGCGTGATTGGTCGATCCGCCAGTGCACAGCAGCCCGACTGCGGCGTTCACAATCGCCTTTTCGTCGACCACTCGCGCCATCGGCCGGTAATCGTTGCTCTCGCGCCCGATCTCCGCCAGCCGGTGAACCGCTGCCCGGGTCAGTGCCGAGCGCAGCGGGGTATTGGGCGGGACGAACGAGGCGGCGGGCATATGCAGCCCCATCAGTTCAAGCATCACCTGGTTCGAATTGGCGGTGCCGTAAAAGGTGCAGGTCCCGGCACTGTGATAGCTCGCGCTCTCGCTTTCGAGCAGGTCGGCGCGGGTGGCCTTGCCTTCGGCGTAAAGCTGGCGGACTTTCTGCTTCTCGCGGTTGGCGAGGCCTGAGGGCATCGGTCCCGAAGGGATGAAAATCGCCGGTAGATGCCCAAAGCGCAACGCGCCGATCACCAGCCCCGGCACGATCTTGTCGCAGATGCCGAGCAGCGCCATTCCGTCGAACATCGCGTGGCTCAGCGCCACGGCGGTGGAGAGCGCAATCGTATCGCGGCTGAACAGTGAAAGCTCCATCCCGGCCTGGCCTTGGGTCACCCCGTCGCACATCGCCGGGACCCCGCCTGCGACTTGCGCGGTCGCACCGACTTCGCGGGCGTAAAGCTTCATCGCCTCGGGATAGCGGCCATAGGGTTGATGCGCCGAGAGCATGTCGTTGTAAGCGGTGACGATGGCGAGGTTGGGTCCGTGTCCGTGCGCTATGGCCGGCTTGTCTTCGGCCGATGCAGCAAAACCATGCGCCAGGTTGGAGCACGATAGCGCGCCGCGCCCGGGGAACTTCTCCGCCTCGCGGCTGATCAGTTCGAGGTAACGGCGGCGGCTGTCCTGCGATTTGTCGATGATCCGTGCGGTCACGCGCTCGATAATAGGGTTCAGCATCGCAATTCCTCCCCGGCACGGGGAGGGGGACCAGCTTTGCTGGCGGAGGGGCACAGGCAAGTTTTCCTGACCCCTCGATGTCGGGGATTCCGGCTTGTGCCCCTCCACCATCCTGCGGATGGTCCCCCTCCCCCAAGAGGGAGGATTGGCGCCGCCCTAATCATGCCAGGTCACCCCGTCGCGCTCGGCCAGGGCGATCGCTGCCGATGGCCCCCAGTTGCCCGCCGAGTAGCCCTTGGGCTTTACGTCATGCTCGGCCCAGACCGCGCGGATCTGGTCGATCCAGCCCCATTGCGCCTCGACCTCGTCGCGGCGCACGAACAGCGTCTGGTCGCCCTCGATCAAGTCGAGCAGCAGGCGCTCGTAAGCGATCCGCTTCTGGGGACCGGCAAAGGCATCGGGCATGGCGATATCGAGCGGGACCTTGCGCAGGCGGATCCCGTCGCGGTCGAGCCCCGGCACCTTGGCCATCAGCTGCAGCTGGATGTTCTCTTCGGGC
>JANXUP010000203.1 GCA_025356175.1 Sphingomonadaceae bacterium
GTGGCTTCCTGAATCCCGAAACCGGCAAGATTGCCGGCAATCGCGCCGATCGCCATCACCGTCGCCACCCGGCCGGCCGGAACCGCATCGGCGGCAAAGCCGAAGATATTGGTTGAAAACCCTTGGTGCGCGAACAGCCCAAGGCCGATGATCGCTGCCGCCGCCCATGGGCTGCTGACCATCAGCGCAAAAGGTATCGGCAGGATGACCAGTCCGTAAAACAGCATCCCGCGCTTGCGTGCGGCGTTGACCGTGGCCCCGCGGCCCAAGAGCACCCCGAACAGTTTACCCGCGGTAAGCGCACCCAGCGCGGCCAGAGTAAAGGCCAGCGCGGTTGGTCCGATCAGCTCTGACTGGCTGAGATGGAAGACTTTGCTGAACAGGTCAGGCAGCCAGAAGGTGAAGAACCACCAGAACATGTCGGTAATCGCCTTGGCCCCGGCAATCGCCCACGTCTTGCGGTCGGTCAGCGCTTCGCCAATTCTCGGAAGGGCCGTCTCGGTTCCTGCGGCGCGGGCGATCGGATGGAGGTTGCGGGTGCCGACGATCCAGAACCCCAGCCAGATGAAGCCCAGTGCACCCGTCACCAGAAACGCCGCCTGCCAGCCATAAGCCACGGCAAAAGGCACCACCGTCAGCGGGGCCAGGATGTTGCCGATATTGGGCGCGGTGTTGACGATCCCCACGGCCATTGTACGCAGCCGCAAGGGCAGGAACTGCGCCGCGCTCTTTACCGCTGCCGGGGTGTTGACCGATTCTGCCGCAACCAGCACCGCGCGCGCGGTGACGAACTGGGTGACGTTGGCCGCAAAGGCGTGCGCCATGCCTGCCAGGCTCCAGATGGCCACTGCAGCGCCATAAGCGCGCTTGACCCCGAAGCGGTCAATCATCCATCCGACAAAGACCAAGGCAAATGCTGCAGAAAGCTGCGAGACCGAGGCAAAGTGTGCGAACTCGGCATCGCCCCAGCCATAAGCCTGTTCGATTGTCGGCTTGAGCAGCGAGAGCACCTGCCGGTCGATGTAATTGATGATCGTGCCGAAAAACATCAGCGCGATCAGCAGCCGCCTGGCCGAATGGCCTTGGACGTCATCGCCGGTCACAGGTTCGACCGCGGCAGTTGCTGGCTGGTCCAATATCGCTCTCCCAAGCTCGCCCCGCATCGCGGTGGCAATTCAGCCCAGCATAGACCGGGCTGCGGTATTGGAGAAGCGGATATGACACCGGCAGACAGAAACCGGGCTCGCGCCCTGTTCCGGGCCGGCGGGAACGGCACCCCGATCAGTGCTTAACGTGCGGTCGCGCCGCCATCGACGGTCAGGACACCGCCAGAAATAAAACTTGCTGCCGGACTCGCGAGAAAGGCCACGGCCGCAGCGACTTCATCCGGTTCGCCATAGCGTCCCATTGGCAGTCGCGCCGCGAATTCACGCGCGAAAGTCTCCGGATCGTCGGGCATCCGGGTGTGCGCAAGTTCACGCATCATCGCAGTATCGGTGGGCGCCGGGCACACCGCATTGACCCGCACGCCCTGCGGCGAAAGCTCGGCCGCAGCAGACTTGGTCATGCCGATCACCGCATGCTTGCTGGCCGTATAGGCGAACACGCCCGTCCCGCCGCCAAGCCCCGAAATCGACGAAATGTTGACCACGTTGCCGCCGCGTGCGCGGAGCAGCGGGATGGCGAGCTTCATGCCCAGGAAGACCCCCTTGGCGTTGATCGCCAAGACCTGGTCGAACATATCTTCGGGATAGTCTTCCAGCGTGCCGACGTAGCCGCCGATCCCGGCATTGTTGACTAACACGTCAAGCCCGCCAAACCGCGCCTCGACCGCACCAAGCGCCGCGCTCCAGTCCGCCGAACGGGTGACATCGCCTTCAAGCACGAGCGCATCGGGCACTGCGGCGAGCAGCTCCGCGGGGTCGCTCCCCGGAAGGTCGAGCGAGGCAACACGCAGTCCGTCGCGGGCCAGCGCCCGGGCGATGGACAGGCCGATCCCGCGGTTTCCGCCGGTGATCAGAGCTGCCCTGGATTGTTTAGAGTTCATGCTCGTGGTCCCTACCGCTGATTCGTGCCATTTGCGCACGACCAATAAGTATATTGCACAAAGCGTCAATAAATGATAGCGGCGAGACATTCAGCAAAAAGGCTCACCATGGCGGCACACCCCTCAGGCCAGGCGCAAAAAGCGGCATACATCGGGTTGCGCTCGATCGGGGTGACGGTGGGCGATCGGGCCGCGACCCAGGCTTTTTATGGAAAGGACCTGCCGTTTGCCGAAGTCGATCGCTTCAGCATTCCGGCCAGCACTTTCGGTCCCGAACTGGTTGGCACTCTGTCCGGCGATGTCGAAGTGGTCACGGTCGAGGTGGCGTCCGGCCTGCTTCAACTCATGCGGTTTTCCGATGGCCCGCGCCGCTCCGAACCGCCGCCGGTCAAAGGTCCGGGCTACACTCACATCTGCTGGCAAAGCCCGGCGAGCGACCCGGCGCTGCCCAAGCTGATCGACCGAGGGCTCAGCATGGTTTCGCGCTGCGGTGCCGAGGGAGTGGACCTTGGCGGTTACGGCATCCGCTATGCCTATGGGCGCGATCCGGAAGGACGGATGATCGAGGTCGAGATCCTCGTTGCACCGCCCCGGAGCGGCCACGCCTGGGTTGCGCATATCGCCAACGTGGTGAGCGATCATCCCGCGATGCTTGAATTCTATACCCGCCTGATCGGTCACGGCCCGCACCGCGTGCTGCGGGACGGCGGCGGGCGCAGGACTCACGACGATGTCACCGGCTACGACAATGTCCGCTACCACGGCGGCTGGTTCCGAGTGGGCAATCTCGACATCGAGGTCTGGCAGTTCCTCAACCCGCCAACCCCGCCGCCGCTCGCGCGCCGCAAGCTCGATACGATCGGCTACAATGCGCCGGTGTTCGAAACTGCCGACCTTGCCCGCGAGCTGGAGCGTCTTGCCGGATTGGGTATTCCGCTGTTCGGGCCCCAGATCGATCTCGGCGGGCTGATGACGCAATACGCAAGCGATCCCGAAGGTAACCTGTTTGCAGTGCAGCAATCCGATCCCGCCGCGCCGGGCGGCAGTTCGGCCAGGTTTGCCCGCGCGGCGTAAACCTTCCCGCCTGCAGCTTCACTCACGGGCCGATTATGCTACAGCCGCAGGCATGGCGGCAAAGAATGCACACGTAAGGCGCAGGTTGGCCCCGGAAACGCGCAAGGCGCTGATCCTCGATCACACCGCCCAAATCGTCGCGCGCGAAGGCGTGGCGCAATTGTCGGTCGAGCGGATCGGCAAGAAAGCGGGGATCAGCAAGTCGCTGGTCTATGCCTATTTCCCCAACCTGACCGAATTGCTGCGCGAACTCTACCAGCGCGAGATGAAGCAGTTCAGGCGGCTTCAGGCCGCAGCAGCCGAGAAGGCGGTGACCTTCGAAGACCTCGTTCGCTCGATTACGCACGTCTACCTGACCTACATGCACCAGCACGGACTTCTGATCGAGCGACTGCAATCCGAACCAAGCGTATCGGAAGTGCACGACCCCACCGAATTCAGCCGTGATCGCGCGGTCGACTATCTGGCCGAAATCGTCGTCAAGCATTTCGACCTGCCCGCCGATGTTGCCCGCGCGGCGACCGATATCTCGTTTGGCCTGCCGGCATCGGCGGGAGCGTACCTTCATCGCAGTGATATCGAGCTGACGCTGCTTGAGGATATTACCGTGGCAATGATCCTCGGTTCGATCAGCAACCTCAAGAACGAGTTCATGCTGCGCAAGAAGCATATCGAACGATAGGCCGGGCCCGGCGGCAGAGGCCGCATCTCAGGCCGGAGCTGCGCTCCAAATCTCATTGTTGACGTTTAGTATAATTAATGGCATCCGACTATCCGCGCGGATGGCCTTTTGGGACAAGGCGCGCTGCGCTGCCCAAAGGGGAATGACATGTTCGATCTGAGCCAACACGTTGCCATTGTCACCGGTGGCAGCACTGGCTTGGGGCTGGGCATGGCGCGCGGTCTGGCCAAGGCCGGGGCAAGCGTAGCGATCTGGGCGCGAAATGTGGAGCGGACCGAGGCGGCCTGCCAGGAACTGGCGGTTTTGGGCGGAGGCACTGCGCACGGTTTTGCGTGCGACGTGACCGATCCAGCCAGCGTCGACGCGGCGATGGCGGCAACGCTGGCTGCGTTGGGCAAGGTTGACAGCTGCTTTGCCAATGCCGGCGGCGCAGGGGTGCGCGGGCCGCTGCTGGCGCTGCGCCCGGACGATTGGTGCCAGACCATGGAGCTCAACTATCACAGCGTGATCAGCACGTTCCGTGTCGCTGCCCGGCATATGACCGAGCGCGGCCAAGGCGGACGGTTGATCGCCTCATCCTCGATTGCCGCGTTGATGGGCATTCCGGGCGGTGCGGGTTATTCGTCCAGCAAGGCTGCAGTGACGGGTCTGGTCCGCGCCTTGGCAATCGAGCTCGCGCCGGCGGGGATCACCGTCAACGCCATCCTGCCGGGATACATCGCGACCGAAATGTCGCTCGATACCCCGCAGGCATTCCGCGATGCCGTGATGCGCCGCGCGGCATCAGGGCTGATCGGCACGCTTGAGGACATGGAAGGCATTGCGGTTTACCTCGCCTCGCGCCAATCCCGCCTGATGAACGGGCAATCAATCGTGCTGGACGGCGGCCACACGATCCATCCGATGTGATTGCTGCGGGAAACGCGTTGCAAGCGCTGTTGCCGCAACCGCAATTCTGTCATCGAGGCACTTCATGAAGCTCGGCGTCTGCTATTACCCCGAACACTGGCCCGAAACCTGCTGGGCCGACGATGCGCGGCGCATGGCCGAATTGGGCATTTCGCACGTGCGGATCGGCGAATTCGCCTGGAGCCGGATCGAAGCCCGGGCAGGATCCCTCACCTGGGAGTGGCTCGACCGCGCAGTCGCTGTCCTGGCCAATGCTGGCCTCAAGGTTGTGATGGGCACGCCCACTGCAACACCGCCAAAATGGCTGGTCGATACCATGCCCGAGATGATCGCGATCGATGCGGGTGGGCGCCCGCGCCGCTTCGGCTCGCGCCGCCACTATTGCTTCAGCCATCAGGGCTATGCCGGGGAATGCCGCCGGATCGTGACCGCCATGGCGCAGCGCTATGGCAATCATCCCGCCGTGGCCGCATGGCAAACCGACAACGAATACGGCTGCCACGATACTGCGATCAGCTATTCGCTGGCTGCGGCGCAGGCGTTCCGCGAATGGCTCGCCGGCAAATATGGCGACGTGGCCAGCCTCAACATGGCCTGGGGCAATGTGTTCTGGTCGATGGAATATGCCGCGTTCGGCGAAATCGACTTGCCCAACCTGACCGTGACCGTGCCCAACCCCGCGCACGAGCTCGATTTTCGGCGGTTCGCGTCGGACCAGGTGGTGCGGTTCAACCGGATGCAGGCGGACATCCTGCGCGCACATTCGCCGGGGCGCGACGTGGTCCATAACTTCATGGGCTTCTTCACCCAGTTCGATCATCACGCGGTCGGGGCCGATCTCGATGTGGCGAGCTGGGACAGCTATCCGCTGGGCTTTCTCGAGCAGTTCTGGTTCTCGGCAGAGGACAAGCAGCGCTACGCCCGGCAGGGCCACCCCGATATCGCTGCGTTCCACCACGATCTTTACCGTGGTTGCCAGAAGGACGGGCGCTGGTGGGTGATGGAACAACAACCCGGCCCGGTAAACTGGGCCCGGTTCAACCCGGCGCCGTTGCCCGGCATGGTCCGGCTGTGGACGCTGGAAGCCATGGCGCACGGGGCCGAGCTGGTGAGCTATTTCCGCTGGCGTCAGGTGCCGTTCGCGCAGGAACAGATGCACGCCGGGCTGCTGCGACCCGATGGCGTTGAGGCCGAAGGCGCGGGCGAAGTCCGCCAGGTCGCGCAAGAGATTGCCGCCCTGCCCGATCCCGGGCCGCCGCCCCGCCAGACCGCGCTGGTGTTCGATTATGCCAGCGCCTGGGTTACCGACATCATGCCGCAAGGCCAGGGGTTCAGTGCCCTGCGCATCGCGTTCGAATACTATTCGGCGCTGCGCCGCCTCGGCCTCGATATCGACATCGTGTCTTCAAATGCCGAGCTGGAAGGATATGCACTGGTGGTGGTCCCCTGCCAACCGATCGTCGATCAGCCTTTCGTCGATCGGTTGGCGGCGAGCGGTGCGCAAGTGGTGATCGGCGCGGCAACGGGCAGCAAGACTGCCGACTTTGCGATTCCTCCGGGGCTCGCACCGGGCCCGCTCGCCGCCCAGCTGCCGCTGCGCATCGCCCGGGTCGAAACGCTGCGCGGGCAGCCCTGCCAGTGGCTTGAACAGGTCGAGACCAAGCTGGACCAGCCGCGGCCCGGCCAGTTCGCTAGCGGCAAATTCCATTACCTGGCGCGTTATCCTGCCATCGACCTTCTGGACGATCTGCTGCCGCAGTTGGCCGCCGCGGCCGAGCTGGGCCCGGTGCCGCTGCCCGATGGGGTCCGGGTGCGGCGCACTGCAAACCTCGTCTTTGCCTTCAACTATTCGGCGGACGAACGGACGCTTCCAGAGGGCTTGTTCGCCGCGCTGCTGAGCGGCAGCCAGACCCTCGCCCCCGCCGGAGTGGCGATCGGCACCGCCCCGTGAACGAGAGCATCGAATTGCGCGCCGGCGCGATGCGCTGCGTGGCTCTGCCCGGTAATGGCGGAAGTCTGGCCGGTTGGTGGCATGATGAGCGCGCGCTGCTGCGCGAAACCCCGGCGCGGGAATGGGCGCACGGCGATCCGACCAGCCTCGCCGGATTTCCGCTTGTCCCCTTTTCCAACCGCGTGGCTGACGGTTCCTTCAAATGGGCCGGGAAGACCATTCGCCTGCGCCTCAACCGGGCGGGCGAGCCGCATGCGCTACACGGGATTGGCTGGCAGCGCCCATGGGATCTGACTGAGCAGGCCAGCGACAGCCTGGTCATGGAGCTCGTCCATCTCGGCGATACCGACTGGCCGTGGCCCTTCACCGCCCGGCAAGTGATCGCCCTGTCCTCGCGCGGCCTGACCATCACGCTTACCGCGCGCAACACTGCTGATGAGGCCGTGCCGCTGGCAATCGGCTACCATCCCTATTTCGAACGCCGCGCCGCGCGACTGGCGCTGGCAGCGCAGCGGGTCTGGCACGCCGACGCAGGCAATCTTCCGTTCCACGCTGAGGTTCCCGGCGGCGCTTTCGACCTGTCCGATGGCCCAGCCATTGAGAACCGCGCGATCGACAATTGCTATGAGGCGGTCGAGTGGCCGGTGCGCATCGGCTGGCATGGCTGCGCCGAGGAATTGTCGATCAAGGGGTCGGGAGGTCTGCCATGCGCGGTGGTCTATTCGAACGGTGCGGCAGGCGCACTCTGCGTCGAGCCGGTGGCTCATCTGAGCAATGCCTTGAACATGCCGTCCGCTTCGTCGCCGATGCCGGTCGCCGCGCCGGGGCAGGAGATTGCCTGCCGGATTGCCATGACGCTGGACACTTCAGCAGTTTATTCCGCGCCGGTGTAACCAAACGGACGTGGCGTCCGAACAGTATCGAAGTGGTGCGCAAAGGAGGCACGTCGCCGTTGGATAGATTGCCAGACAGGATGTGCCGCGCATGATTGCCGATGACGCGACAATGTCGCGGCTGGCGCTGATGGCCCAGGCCGGTGATCGTCAAGCTTACGGGACGTTGCTGACCACCAGCCGCGATTGGCTGGCCCGGTATTACCGGCGCAAGGTTCCTCCAGTTCAGATCGATGACCTGATCCAGGACACCTTGCTGTCACTGCATCGCAGGCTGGCAAGTTATGATCCGGATCGCTCGTTCTACCCCTGGCTCGCCGCAATCGCGCGGTACCGTTTCATCGATCATTTGCGGCTGGTCTATCGCCAGTCGGTCGAGACCCATTCCGACGATGCAGACTTTGCGGTTGATTCCGGTGAAGACGCGATAGCCGCGCGAATCAGCCTGGAACGGTTGTTCGAAATCCTGCCCAACGGTCAGAGAGCAGCAATAGAACTCGTAAAAATCAAAGGCTTGTCAATTCGCGAAGCGTCCGACAAAACGGGCCAAAGCGAGGCGTTGATCAAGGTAAACATCCATCGCGGCCTTCGGCGCCTCGCTGGAATGGTTGAGAAGGCCTAGCGCCATGAATACAAATACAGATGACATGATCGGCCGCCTGGTCGCCGATCTCACCCCGGTCCGCCCGCTGCGGCAGCGGGTTGGCATGGTTCGGACCTTGTTGGCTTTTGCGGTCAGTGTCGGTATCGTGATTTACGCCATCGGCGTCCGCGCCGATATCATGGCCGGTCGTCCCGATCCGATGTTCCTGACCTCCAGCGGACTGTTCCTCGTACTGGCTCTGGCATCGACCTGGGCGGCGATTGACATGGCTCGCCCTTCAGTTGGCACGCGCCGCGATGGCTGGGCCTGGACCGCCACGATGGCAGCGGTCCTGCCGGTCGCCGCGCTGGGGCTGATCGCGATCGATCTGTTCACCGGGCAGCCGGTCAGGACGGCGCCCGGCGGCTATGAATGCTTGGCTGTGGGCACTGCGGCCGGATCGTTGACGCTGGTATCACTGGTTACCTGGCTGCGCCGCGGTGCGCCGACCTTTCCCACGCTAGCGGGAACACTGGTCGGCGTCGCCGCAGGCTCGGCCGGGATATTCGGAGTATCGCTGTGCTGCCCGCAAAACGACCTCATTCATATCGGCATCTGGCATGGCGGAACGGTGGTCTTGATGGGTGTTCTGGGCCGGTTGTTCCTGCCGCGAGTTCTGGCCTGGTAGGACCGGGTCAGGGCAAGCCGGGCACCTGCCGCAACGCGCCTTGCCGAGGGGCGGTACCGATCCGAAAATAACAACTGATCGACTCGCGCGGCAAACGCGCATAGGCTGGCCGGCGGGTCGCGACGTGGGGGCCATGGCAGATATCTTCCTCTCCTATAATCGCGAAGATCAAGCGGTTGCGCGCCGGTATGCGGAAGCGTTCGGGGCGAACGGGCTGAGCGTCTGGTGGGACACCACGCTGCGGGTCGGCGAAGCCTACGACGAGGTAACCGAAGCCGCACTGCGCGGAGCCAAGGCCGTGGTGGTCCTGTGGAGCCCACGCTCGGTGGTATCGCGCTGGGTCCGTTCCGAAGCAACCCTGGCTGACCGCGCGCGCACGCTGGTCCCGGTAATGATCGAGCCGTGCGACCGGCCGATCATGTTCGAGCTGACCCAGACTGCCGATCTGATCCACTGGCAGGGCGATACCGGCGATGCCACCTGGCGCGCCTTCGTCGATCAGGTCCAGCATTTCGTCGGCGGCGAACGCGAACTCGACCTGTCGGTCATACCGGCGGGCACGCAGCCGCCAAAATCGCGCGAGGCACTGCTTGCGGTGCTGGCTTTCGATAACCTCTCGAACGATCCCGAGCTCAGCTATTTCTCCGACGGGGTGAGCGAGGAAATCCTCTATACCGTCGCCCGCACCAAAGGGCTGCGGGTAATCGGCAAAGGGTCCAGCTTTCAGTTCCGCGGGCCGGAAAAGACCGCGCGCAATGTCGCCTCGGCGCTGGGCGCAACCCACATGCTCGACGGCTCGGTGCGGCGCTCGGGCGATCACATCCGGATCAGCGCCGAACTGGTCGACACGGCCAGCCTCGAAACCCTGTGGAGCCATCGTTACGACCGCGCGCTAACCGATATCTTCGCGCTTCAGGACGAGATCGCGGCGGCCATCGCCGAAGCGCTCGACCGACACTTCTCGCCCGATCGCGCGCCGCAGCAAGTCGATCCCGCTGCCTATGACTTCTACCTGCAGGCCCGGGCGACCTTCTCGCAAGACCTGTCCTGGGAAGCGCAGCAGAAGTGCATCGGACTGCTCGAAAAGGCGATCGAGTCCGACCCGAACTTCGCCGAAGCCTGGGGTGCCTTGGCGATCTATCGCCGCGGCAGCGGCGCGGTCGCGGCTGCCCGGCACGCGCTGAATCTCAACCCCAATTGCTCGACTTCGCACGCGGCACTGGCGCTGAACAGCCCGCCGTTTGCGCGGCACGCCGAAAAGCTGCGCTTTGCCGAGCGAGCCTATGAGCTTGAGCCGGACGATCAACTTGTCTGCGGAGTCTACATGTCGGCGCTGATGTCGCTTGGCTATCTGGAACGAGCCTGCGCGGTGGCGCTCGCCAACTACCAGCGCAATCCGCTCAGCCCGCAGGTAGCCGGAGGACTGGCGCTGGCCTATCGCTATGCCGGGCGCGGGCGCGAGGCGATTGCGGTGTGCGAACAGGCGATCAAGGATTTCCCGCAGGCCGAATATCCCAAATATGCCCGCGGCGTGATCGCGATCTTCGATGCCGATGTCGAACGCGCCGCCGCACGAGACGATGAGGTTTCGGCCACCGGCGCAGTCTCCTCGCTGCACGCGCTGGTCGATTTCATGCGCGCGGTGGCAGCGCTCGAACCGGCTGCGCGGGCGGTCACGGTCGATCAGATGATGCGGCGCAAATATCCCCGCAGCTTCCTGGTCGACATCAGCCTGGCGGGTGCTGTGGGTGAGCGCGAAAAGGGTATCGAATACCTGCTCGACACCATCGCCGAAGGCCGCCCGCTGGAATTCATCGGTGAAAACGACGGGCGCGATCCAACCGGCGGCTCGGTCACGCTGGGTCTGTTCATGCCCAACTTCGAGTTTTTGCGCCAGGACCCCCGGTTTGCCCGGGTGTGCGTCCAGCTGGGGCTCTATGAAGGCTGGAAGGAACTGGGCCGCTGGCCGGACTGCACGGTGGAGCTGGCCCCGGCTTACGATCTCAGCGCGGAATGCGCCAGATTGGCGGACGAACTGCCGCGCTACAAAGCCCGAACCAAGGCGGAATTGGCCCAGTAAGCCGCCCGTAATTGTACGTGACGGGCCATAAGGCCCGTGTTACCCACCGGCTAACGGGCAGGCACGCTTGTCCGGCCGGGTCGCGCGAAGTTTCGTATCGAGGGGCACCCGCGACCATGGCCGATTCACCTGCAGCCGTCATTCCGCCGCAATATCGCAATCCGATCATGCACGATCGCGGGCCGTCAAGCTATCCAGGCAATTTCCGGATTACCGACGCTGCTCTGGCGCGATACAAGATTGCCCGCGATCTGTTCGGCACCACCCAGATCATCAACGCCGATCAGTCGACCTTCCGGGTCAAGGACGCGCAATATATTCTTTCGAGCGGTTCGGTGGGGATGACCTTCCTGCCGGTCTGCGACACCGGCGATGGAACCTGCCCCGACGGCACGGTGGTACACGGTTCGGTGTTGGTTGACGCGCTGCTGCGGCAGGAAATGAACCTCGGTCCGCAGGATCCGATCTTCGCACTGATGTATTACTTTCATCCCGAGCTCAACAGCGGGACCGTGCTGCAGTTCGCCAAGACCGACAAGACCGAGATGGGCATCAGCCACTGCGGTGCCTATCACGGCAACGGACGGACCAGCAACGCGCCCGAGCTTTACCACAACCGGGTGTGGAGCGTCGGCCCCGACGTGGGCAACGATTTCGGCTACCCGGCCAACCTGGCTGTCCTGTCGCTCGACGGGGTCGCGCAGGTCACGCTCAACCGCAATCTCAACCTGGTCGACGATATTCTCAACTGCGGCGTGCGTTTCCCGGCGGACTACAAGAACTCGCAGTTCCGCATGATCGACCTCAACACCTCGTTCATGTTCTACCGCGATTGGGTCGAGCAGGCGCACTACCTGCGCGAAGACACCTCGTGGTTCACCTATTGTGCCGCGCACAAGACCGTGGTCACCAACATCGGCTTCAACCTGCCGCACAATCTGGCGAGCTTTCAGGAGATCTGGGGCCAGGACGAAGGCACCAAGTTCTGGAACACCTTCTGCATCTATCACATGGAGATTTTCGGCGTCCCCTTCACGCCTGACTTGCAGACGAGTTTCACTCCGCTGTGGAAACAGCAGGGCCTGACCCCGGCCCAGATCAAGCCCTTCACCCTGCCCGAATATATTGCCTGGGACGCGGCGCGGCTGGGCGGTGTGCTGGGCAGCTACCCCGGCTTCAAGCCCGTGCCGGTCGGTGCCGGGCTGCCGTGGGGCGCGCAGATGAATGCCGATCTGGTCAACGATTTCGTCCAGACCTATGCCGACTTCGTCGATGCCGGACCGATCGCCTTCACCGCGACGGTTTTCGGCCTGTCCGCTCCGGTCTGCGAACGCGCCAAGATCCCGGTGCTGCAATACCTGTTCGAAGCCATGCCGATCGCCCAGCAGGCGATGCGCGCCGACGCGACGATCAATGCGCCATCCGTGCCGGGATCGAGCTATCGCGACAGTGCGTGGTACCATGCCCGCTTTGCAGCGCTTTATGCGGCATTGGGCGGCAAGCCCGCCGATGCCGATGCGGCGCTGGCCGTGCTGGATGGCGCGGCGCCCGGGCTCAGTCTGTGGCAGCGCCTGCTTAACATGGCGAACAACGATATGGGACCCGACGTGATGGCCTGGCTCGCGCTCGACCTTGTCCGGACCGACTGGGACGCGATCATGGCGGCGGGCCAATTGCCGTTCGATCAGGGCTATGACGCGTTCATGGCCGCGATCCAGACCGACTTCCAGAAGGCGCGCGATCTGCTGGTGCACGATCCCAACGGCATCCAGTTCAACGCCTCACCGCCGATCGTGCACATGATCATCACGGGCATGTACTCCTGCGCACCGCAAGTGAAGGTGCGGACCATCGCCACGATCATGAATTATGCCGAAATGGAAACGGTACCCGCCTGAACAAGCCCGCCTGAACAAGGACGCGACGATCATGCCGCAACACGCCGATATCGATCCGGTTCCGCCAAGCGCGCTACCGACGTTTTCACCGGTCACCTCGCCGGCTCCGGACATGCCCGCGGCGTGGAGCGCAACCGCGCTGCTTCACCCCTTCGGCCCGCCGCCCAGCGCTCACCCGAAGATCAATCAGCCGTTCTACCAGCTGTGCATCGCCCAGCTCGATTACCTTGCAGGCGTCTATTTCTCCGCCAAGGTGGTAGGGACGCAGTACGGCCAGTGGTGGTACATCATCACACCTGGCGGGACCAAGCTATCGACTGACGGGGGGATCTTCTGGAACCCGGTCAACATGGGCTGGTCGCTTCCGACCAACTGGTACGGCGCGCAAGCTGCCACCGCGCACAGCCCGGGTGCCGCGCCGCTCAACTGGATGAGCGACCGGCTGGCCGAATGGTGGACGATCAAGGTGCCGCTTCCGCCCGCCCCGGTGCCTCTGTCACCACCGGTGCCGCCGTCGACACCAACCCCGCTGCTCCCGCCCCCCCCGGTCGCGGCGACCTGGATGTGGTTCGATGCAAAGACCAAGGCGCCGATGCGGATGATGTTCGGCTATGGCCCGCCGTTGCCGATTTTCGGTGACCCGACGCAGCTGGCATTCTTGCAGATGTTCTCGTTCAGCTATTTCACCGGCTACGTCGAATTGCCTGCCGAAGATGCGCCGCAGGAGCCGCTTGGCTGGTCGAAGCCGACGATTTCGGGCTTCACGGCAGGCAATCCGCAGGAGTTCAAGCCTTTCGTCTGGAACGGCAATTCCGGAATCACGGCGTTCATGACCCCGGTCAACGGGTACTATGATCCATTACCGACCCGAGTGCTGTATCGCTGGGCCGCCGATGCCGATTACAAGGTTTACACGGACCGCGTGCAGGACACGCTGATGCATTACAACTACAACCCCAAACAGCCGCCCGTGCAAAAGCCGATCGCCAACCAGACCGCGCTGCTGACGGGCTTTGCCCCATCCACCATTCCCACTCCGCCCGCTTATGCCGGGAAGGGGTTTCTCTACACCCAGAACGAGGACGGTAGCCAAGACTGCGTCAGCGGGGGCCATTTCCGATACGGTCAGGAACCGCCGAACTGGGTCTCGATCCCCGGAGCGCACGGCACCCTTCAAGGCACCATCGTCGACAATCCCGACCTGTGCCCGGGCCACACGATTACCGTCTATTCGGTGCTGTTCCCGCCTTCCAAGCCCAACTATCCCGAGGCGACTTACCTGTGGACCTGGTACGCTCCCGACCATGGCGGCGACGGCACGGCCAGCCGCCCGGTCACCTTCATGCAATCGCAATCGCAGCTCAGCCAGGGCACCAGCCTCGCGCTGGCTGATTATTACTATTACAAGGTATTCACCGTTCCGATCGATCCGGGCAACTTGACGATCCCGCCCTATTGCCTGTCCGGCAACTGCAAGGTCGCGCCCGACGACAATTTCGATTGAGGCCGCGCGAACCCGCTCTGGCCCAGCCAGACCAGCTTTAGCGGCTGGGCTGCGCCTTGTGTAGTTCGAGGCCCAGGGCCCAGCGCCGCTGGAATCCGCGCCAATAACCGGGTTGGTCCGGCCCGGCGTGCGTGCCGTTGAATTGCTCAGCAAATGAGGTTGGCCACTCACCCTGATCGGAATCGACCGTGGGCACATTCAGGTAAGCGCGCTTTGCTTCATCGCCCTTGAGATAAAGATCGAGAAACGCGGTGACGAAATGCTGGTTGATCGCATTGAGCCGGTCGCTGCGCCACACCGGCTCCTTGAGGAATTCCGCTGCCATGAACGGGTCACCCTGCGACAGCTCGAATTCGTTGCCGACGATGTTGTGGCGCGCTTCGCGGTAGACGAGGAGATAGCGTTCTGCGCCGGTCATGTGATCGAACAGCCAGGTTACGCCATCCCGGAAATTGACCACGTCATCGCGGTTGCCCGCCACCATCAGCACCGGCACCTTGATCGCCCCCAGGGCAGCGCCGGTCCAGGCGCGGCTATCGGGTTGTCCGCCCCACGGGGAGAAGACGACCAGCGCCTTGATTGGCGCAGGCGCTGCCGCCGCCCGCTCAAGCCGATCCCGCGCCGCGGCGGGAAGCTTGGCGACCGGGCCTTCGGCCAGATCATAATGCGCGCCGGCGGTACCGATCGCCCCGTAAGACCCCATCGAATAGCCAATCAACCCGATCCTGCCGATATCGACCTGCGCGAGGAACGGTTCCCGCTTGCTGCTTACGTCGGCGGCAATCTGATCGATCACCTCGCGCTGATCGATCGCCCGGTCACCCAGGACATTGCCGAACGACAGCACGAACGTGGCAACGCCGTCCGCCATTTTGTCCGCGTGATCGATCGAGGCCACGACATAGCCGCGCGAAGCGAGGTGTTCGGCAAGATTGCTGAACTGCGTGTTCCAGCCCCCGTATCCGTGTGACATCACGACCAGCGGGAACTTCCCGCCTGCGAGCGGCCGCGCATCGGTCACGGCAATGCCTTGGCTCGCCACATGAAATGGCGGCTTGCCGGGAAACAGCATGTCGTGTTCGTAACGCACGGGCGCGCCCGGCGCGGCAGCTTCGGCGGGATACCAGTACCGCACCGCAAGCCTGCGCGCGTGAGGGTAAGTGCGCCCGGTCACCGCGCTCATCGCGGTAATCTCTTCGCGCCCGGTCAGGTCCATCGGCACGACTGTCGTCCCCACCCGGTACTCGCCGGGCCGCCCCAGTTCGGGCGCCTCTCCGGGCGAGCCGACATGGACGGTCGGCGTCAATTCATACGCAGCCATGGCACTCCCACCGAACAGCAAGACAGAAAGAAAAAGGACTATTCGCCTCACCTTCATCACAGTCCAGCCCCAAGAAGTCATGCGATGCAGCCGGCCTCGCTCGGTCGTTGGGTTGCTACGCTTATTATAGGAAAAGTCAATAGTGGGACAGAAGGCGGCATGACAAGCGCGCGCAAGCGGTCTATCCCGCTTGGCAGGCGGCTAGCTAAGGGGCGCAAGAGCGAAATGTCTGGTTCGGAACCGGTGCGGAATGTGCGAAGGCGGCTCGACCCCGAAGTCCGCAAGCAGATGATCCTCGACAAGGCGGCCGCGTTGGTCGCGTCTGAGGGGGTCGCTGCGGCAACGATGGATCGCATCGCCCGCGAGGCCGGGGTCAGCAAGCCGCTGGTCTATGCCTATTTCCAGAACGCGACCAGCCTCCTCCAGGATTTGTTGCTGCGCGAACAACGCCGGCTGTGGGAACAGCAGTCAATGGCGGTCAGCGGCGCGGGCGATTTTGATGACTTGGTGCGGCAGACCACGCGAACTTACCTGATCCACGTCGAACAAAGCGGAATGCTCATCCAGCGTCTGATGAACGAGCCTTCGCTGGCCGAAGTGTTTCAGGAAAACGAGCGTCAGGAGCGGCAACGCGTCGTCGCGTTCCTCGTCACCGAAATGTCCAGGACGATGAAGATTCCGCGTGAGATCGCAGGCCTGGTGATCGAGCTATCGCTGGGGATGACCGGCGCCGCGGGCGAGCTGGTCAGCCGCGGGCAGGTCAGCCGCAAGAAAATCGAAGAGATTCTGCTCTGCCTCTACAAAGGCAACACCGCCGCCCTGCGCGAGCAATACGGCAAGGACTGAGCCGCGCGGACAGCAAGTTGCCAGTGCAACCTGAACCCCTGGCGCGAATCGCCAAGCACCACCAGCCGCCGTCACAATTAGGCACGGAGTCAGCAACGGCGATGCCGCTGATCCAAAATTAACCGAAAACTGGGATTTTTCACGCAGCACACGCTCACGATTCGAGTTGCTTAATGACGAAACATATAATAAGGATTGCCCAGAACCAAAACGGACACCGCCATACGTTAGTCAGGGTGATCCTTGGGAAGGGGAGTTAAGCGAATGAGAATGCTAACGAAGACCGTCCTCCTGGCCACTGCTGCAGCAGGCCTGTTGCCGCTTACGCCGGCCATGGCCCAGCAAGCCGATTCGGATCAGGCGTCCGCTGCCGATGTCGCGCCCAATGACATTATCGTCACGGCCCGCAAGACCAAGGAAACCCTGCAAGACACCCCGGTCGCGGTCTCGGTTGTCACAGGCGAATTTCTTGAGCGGACCGGGTTCGTCCAGGTCAGCGAAATCGTCCGCTTCGTCCCCGGCATCAGCCTCTCGCCGCTGAACACGACCCGCGCCAGCGGCTCGAAAATTCGCGGCCTGTCCACCTTCAGCTTCAGCGACGGGTTTGAATCGAGCGTTTCGACCGTGGTCGACGGCGTCGTGCTCGGCCGCGAAGCGCAGGGCTTCTCCGATTTCCTCGACATCAAGTCGATCGAAGTGATCAAAGGCCCGCAAGGCACGCTGTTCGGCAAGAACGCCTCGGCGGGCGTGATCAACATCCAGACCAACGATCCCGCCTTCAGCTTCGGCGGCAGCGCCGATGCCACCTATGGCAGTTTCAACGAAACCAAGCTGCGCGGCACCATCACCGGGCCGCTGGTCGATGACAAGTTGGCCTTCCGCGTGACCGGCACCTACAACCACCGCGACGGGGTGCTCGACAATGCCATTGCCGGGCAAAAGGATCTCAATGACCGCAACAGCTACGCCCTGCGCGGCAAGCTGCTGTTCCAGCCCAGCTCCGACCTCAAATTCGTTTTGTCAGCCGACCTCGGACACAGCCGCAATCGCTGCTGCATGTCGACTTACCGCTTCGCCGGGGCACCTTCGGGCGCGTTGGCCTTCGCGACCAACCCCGGCGTGCTGCAATTGCGCACCGCGCTGGCCGCACTGGGGATTGTCCCGGGGCCAGCCAACCGCAAGGTCGGCGTGCTCGATAGCCGGATCCTCGAACGCCAGAATTCGGGCGGCGTGGCGCTCAACATCGATTACAATTTTGGTGACAGTTCGCTGAGCTCGATAACCTCGTGGCGCAAATGGAACATCGACGAATTTAACGAGGCGGACGGCGTCTCGAACTCGAACGTCAACAGCCGCAACGGCACTACGGTAGATACCGAACAGTTCACGCAGGAACTGCGACTCAACTCCAAGATCGGCTCTGCGGTTGATATTGTCGCCGGGTTGTTCTTCTTCCACCAGGATCTGGCGGCGCACGGCCGGGTCGATATCGAGCTGGCACTGCCGTTCCCGGGGTCCTATTTCAACGTCCGCACGCTCGCTGACCGGACCGTCGCCACCAACAGCTATGCCGCTTACGGCGAAGCGACGTTCCATCTGGGTGACAAAGCCTCGGTGATCGTCGGTGGGCGCTATACCCACGATTCGCTGCTCGCCACCTACAAACGAGTGTCGACGGCATACGATTCGACCAAACCGTTCACCCCGTTCTTCGGGCCCGACATCACCGGCATCCAGCCGTTCAAGAACGACAACCTGTCGGGCCGGGTGATCGGCCGCTATTTCTGGACCTATGATGTGATGACTTACGTCTCGTGGTCGCGCGGCTACAAGGGTCCGGGCATCGACGTGGCCGAAAGTGTCAATGCCGCGGCGATTTACCAGCCGGGCGGCCTGCCGGTGCTCAAGCCGGAAATCCCCACGCTGTGGGAAGCCGGGATCAGAACCGCGTTCTTCGACAAGGCGCTGACCACTAACGTCACCTTCTACCACCAGGAACTGCGCAACCTGCAGACCATCACTCCCAGCGCGATCGGCGCGGCGCTCAACGTCGGGATCGATTTGATCAGGTCGAAGGGGATCGAAGCCGAAATCATCCTGCGTCCCGCCGCACTACCCGGCTTCACGCTGACCGGTGCCTACACCCTGAACGACGTCAGGATTGCCAAGTTCGCTGCCACTCCCGCGCTTGAAGGCAAGCGGTTCCGCGACAATGCCCACGATTTCTATTCGATCATCGGCGATTACCGGACCAAGCTGGGCGGATCGGGCTTTGAGGGCTTCCTGCGCGCCGAGTGGACCTGGCAATCGGCCAAGAACACCGACCTTAATGGCGGAGTCGATTACAACGTCGATTCCTATGGTCTGCTCAACTTGCGCACCGGGTTCAACGGACCGGGTGACCGTTATGGCATCACCTTCTCGGTCGAGAACGTGACCGACAAGGTCTATGCCCATTACATCCTGGGCAGCTCGTTCCGTGCGCTCGATGGGACCACCACCACCCAGTACATCGGCGATCCGCGGACGTGGAAGGTGACGCTGCGCGGCAAGTTCTGATCGGATTTACCCCCCGATCATAGGTTCCGCAGGTCGGGTCCGCCCTCTCTGGGCCCGGCCTGCGGCACACCCTCGGGAACGAACAGCACTTCGGTTGTCGTCCCGAATATCGGATCGCGAGCAATGGAGAGTGTGATGAGTTATGCAGGCACGCGCCGGATTATCGATGTCGACAGCCACCTGATCGAGCTCGAAGATTTCCTGTTCAAGACCGCCAGTGCTGAAGAAAAAGCGCTGATCCCCTCGATGCTGGACCAGAAACCAGTTATCCAAAAGCGCGAGCGGCTGGAGATGGGCCGCGCGCAATTCCAGGCACGGCAAGGCGATCCCGCGCTTGCCGCCGAATACGAAGCACAGATCCTGGATAACACAAAGGTCGGCTGGGGCCGGCTTGGGGCGTTCGACCCGGTTGAGCGTTCGCGCGCGATCGACCTGTTCGGCTATGAAATCCAGCTGGTCCTCGCGACTTTCACCTTCCACCAGTTCTACAACAATCCCGATCCGGAGGTCCGTCTGGCGGGAACCAGCGCGCTCAATCGCGCTCTGGGTGCGTTCTGCAAGGACGATCCGCGGATGCGCGCGGTCGGCTATGTCCCGCTCAGTTTTGGTCCGGTCAAGGCGCTCGAAATCATCGAGCAAGGCCTTGCCGATGGCTGCTACACCTTTGCGGTCGATACCAACGAACCCAACTCCGCCCAACTCTCGTTCACGCATCCCGATTTCGACCCGGTCTGGAGCAGGTTCGCCGAGCTCGGGATTCCGGTGGTCTCGCATGTTGCGCTGAACGGCAATTACGATCCGGTATCGCCCAGCTTTCGCAACAACGGCCGGGTATTCCACGAGATTGGCGACGACGCCCCGGCCGGCGAAGTCGGCGTGCTGACCATCGCCAATTCGGTTCAGCTGTTCTTTGGCGCGATGATTTACGATGGGGTGTTCGAACGTCATCCCAGGCTGCGGGCGATTTCGATGGAGCAAGGCTGCATCTGGCTGCCCGGCTGGCTCAGGATGCTCGACTTCACGGCCAATGTGTTCAAGCGGTTGCGCAACTTCACCGAAATGCCGTCCGAAACCGCCAGACGCCACATCAAGGTCGCACCGTTTGCCGGCGAGCCGGTCGGCTGGGTGATCGAACAGGTCGGGCCGGACATGCTGGTCTACGCTTCGGATTATCCCCACCCCGAAGGTTCGGGCGATCCAATCGGCAAGTTCGAAGAGACGATGCCCGGCTGCGATCAGGCGACGCTGGAGGCGTTTTACTTCGGTAACATGGCTGCTGTTATGAGACTGGCGGCGGCGTGAGCGAAGCGTGCCCCGACTTGGCGGCGCAGCGCGCCTACCTTGCCGCCAACAATGGTATCAAGGGCCTCGAAGTGCTGGGTCAGCAAGACTTGCCCCGCGCGCTGGAGCTGTTTCGCCGCGACGGCTTTGTGGTGATCGCCGATGTCCTTACCCCGGTGCAGACCGCGTTCCTCGCCGCCGGTTGCGCTGAGGTGGCCGGTGAAATCCTCGCGCTTGACGAGCGGCGGGGCGGCACCCGCGGCTCGCATCGTTATTCGTTCGGCGGATCGAGCATGACCCGCAGCCAGCTGCATCGGCCGGAATGGCAGATGATGCTCGAAATACCCTTTGTCGATGAACTGGTAAGCGCCATCTTCGGCTCTGGGGACTATGCCTTGCGCGCGGCAAGCGGGGACTTCTGCTTGCCCGGAGCCAACGGATACCAGCCGCTGCACTCCGATGTCAGCGACTGGATCAACCCGTCAATCTCGCGCTTCAGCTCGTTTCACGATCCGCGCTGCCAGCTCACCATCCGCGATCTGCCATGTCCCTATGTCTGCGTGAACTTCCTGCCGCAGGACGTGACCGCGCTGAACGGGCCGACCCGGCAGATCCCGGGAACCCAGCATTCGCGAGTGCCGATCCCGATGCCTGAGCAAGAGCCTGAATGGATGCGGCTGAGCACCGTCTGCCCGGCCCCCGCCGGTGCGATCATGGTCCGCGATGCGCGCGCCTGGCACGGCGGGACGCCGAACCTGTCCGATGCGATCCGCTATATCCCGAACCTGGAATTCTACGCACCCTGGTTCCATGAACCGATGGTGCCCGGAATTTCCTACCGCGATCGCCAGAAGCTCTCCGAACGGGCGCAGTTCCTGACCCGCTTTTGCGCCGCCGACTCGAGCATGGAATTGAACACTGGCGCGGTGCTCTTCGCGCCATGATCGCCGCGCCGGGTCGCCACGGATGAAGTACCGCCGCCTCGGCCGGACCGCGCTTCAGGTCAGCGAGCTGTGCCTGGGCACGATGAATTTCGGCCCGCGCACCGGTGCCACCGAAAGCCATTCGATCCTCGATGCAGCGATCGATATCGGGATCAATTTCATCGACACCGCCAACCAGTATGGCGGCGCCTTGGGAGTTGGCACGACCGAGACACTTCTCGGCGAATGGCTTGCCAAGGACCCGGCACGGCGCAATCGCCTGGTGCTCGCGACCAAGGCTTACGAGCCCATGTCGAGCGACATCAATGACTGCGGGTTGTCAGCGCGGCACATCCAGATGGCCTGCGAAGCCAGCCTTCGGCGCTTGCAGGTGGACCATATCGAGCTGTTCCAGTTTCATCACGTCGATCGCACTGCCCCTCCCGAAGAACTGTTGCAGGCCGCCGACCGGCTGGTGGCCGAGGGCAAGATTACCTATCTGGGATCGAGCAATTTCCCCGGCTGGAAGATCGCCCAGACGAACGAACGCGCCCGCTCCGGCGGCAGGCTCGGCCTCGTTTCGGAGCAGAGCCTTTACAACCTGCTCGAACGCCGCGCCGAGCTAGAAGTCATCCCCGCGGCAATCGAATACGGGGTGGGGATCATCGCCTGGAGCCCGCTGGCCGGCGGACTGCTGGCCGGGCCCGCAGATGGCCCCGGACGCCGCCAAGGGCAGCAGGCCGCACCCGAACGCGCGGCGCAGATTGCGCGGTTTACCAGCCTGTGTGCCGAACTGGGCGAGGCTCCCGGACGGGTTGCGCTGGCGTGGGTGCTGCATCAGCCGGGCCTTGCCGCAGCAATCACCGGCCCGGCCTCGCTCGCGCAGCTGATCTCGCTCGCCGATGTTTCCGACCTTATTCTGAGCAGCGATCAGCTCGCCGCGATCGATGCAATCTTCCCGCCGTGCGGCCCTGCCCCGGAAGCCTACGCCTGGTGAGCCCGGCGCGGTCCTGGCAATCGGGCGAAGTGGCCGTAGCTCGCGGCCGCCTCGCCTGGCACCGGACGGGCGGAGCAAAGCCGCCGCTGGTCCTGGTGCACGGGCTGACTGACAATGGCCTGTGCTGGTCACGGCTGGCCCTCGCTTTGGCAGGGCGGTTCGACGTGATCATGCTCGACGCGCGCGGGCACGGTGCCAGCACGCGCGTGCCTGACGATGAGGCGGTCGATCCTGTCCAAGATCTGGCCGAAACGGTGGCCGGGCTCGGTCTGCCGCGGGCAATTTTTGCCGGGCATTCGGTGGGCGCTCGCGCGGTGGCGGGGTTTGCGGCGCAGCATCCGGATGCTGAACTCGTGATGCTTGAAGACCCGCCCTTGCTGCAACCGCTGACGGGCGAGCAACTGGATTTGCGCCGCACGCAGTTCCGCGCCCATGTCGCCGAGCTTCAGGCGGAGAGCGAGGCACAGCTCGTTGCCCGGTGCGCGCGCCAGTCGCCCGGCTGGCATGACCGCGACATCCCGGACTGGGCCATCGCGAAGCACCAGGTCGATCCGCGTGCGCTGCCCGAATTTCACACTTGCTGGCAGGACGATCTTGCCAAGATCGCAGTACCGACCTTGCTGATCGCCGGAGATCCCGCGCTGGGCAGCATGGTGGGCAACCGCGAACTGGCGGAAGCCGGAGCCCTCGCCCCGCGCCTGCGCTCGATCAGGATTTCAGGCGCCGGGCACAACGTCCGGCGGGAGAATTTCGAAGCCTATCTGGCGGCAATGTGGCAATTCATCGATGCCAACGAAATGCCTTGAGGCAACAAGTGCGAACGTGAGTGGGATCTATGGGGAATGACGAAGCGCTGGCCCAGCCGGCGACCACGGCGGCGATGCGTCCCTCGCTGGGCGAGAAGCTCGCCTACAGCCTTGGCCAGGCGGCGCAGAACGGCGGTTTCGATGCCGCGATCGGCTTCATTTTCTTCTACTATTCCGCCGTTCTGGAACTTTCAGGAACACTGGTTGGTGCCGCGCTGGCGGTCAGCCTGGCCTTTGACGCGGTGGTCGATCCGGTGGTTGGCTCGTGGTCGGACAACATGACCTCGCGGCTTGGTCGGCGGCTGCCGCTGATGATCGTGGCGATACCGTTCATCACCCTGTCGATCGGCCTGCTGTTTTCGCCGCCGAACGGGCTTGGCCAAATGGGCCTGTTCGCCTGGCTCGCGGTCATGTCAGTGGCGGTGCGCAGCTTCATTTCGCTGTTCAACGTCCCCTACATCGCACTCGGGGCCGAGTTGGCCAGCGGCTATGCTGAGCGGACCAGCGTCGTGGTCTACCGGGCCTTTGCCGGGATCTGTTCGGGCGTTGCGGTCACCGCGATCGGCTATTCGGTGTTCTTCGCCAATGGCGGACTGCAGCGGCCCGATGGCTATCCGGGGTTTGGCTGGTCAGTGGCGCTGCTGCTGCTGGTTTGCATGACTATCTGCTGCCTGGGCATCCGCCGCTATGCCGCGGCCCTGCCCCAGCCGGAAGCAACCGAGGGATCGATGCTGCGCCGCCTGCCGGGCGAGCTCAAGGAGATCTTCGGCAACCGCTCGTTCCGATTGCTGTTCATTTCCGCAGTGGTCCTGTTCATCGCCATCGGCGTCAACATGAGCCTGAACAACCACGCCTTCGTTTTCGTCTGGGAGATGAAGAGTGAGAAGATCCAGTTCATCGGCTATGCCTATCTGATCGGCATCCTCCTCGGCGTGCTCGGTGCGCCGTTGCTGCAAAAGATCATGGAAAAGAAGAACGTCGTGATCATCGGCTTCCTGCTGCTGATCGGCAATTGGCTGGTGCTGCAGGGGGCGATGCTGGCCGGCATCTACCACCCGCTGGGCGATGCCGCGCTGGGGCCAATGCAGTTCAATTCGTTCGTTGCCGGGATCGGCACGGGTTTTGTCTCGGTCGCCTATCCTTCGATGATGGCCGACGCCGCCGATGAACACGAATACCTTTACGGCCAGCGGCGCGAGGGGCTCTATTTCGCCGGGCTCGGCTTCGCCGGCAAGGCCGCGACCGGGCTTGGCGTCATGGTCGCCGGCGTGGCGCTTGACCTCATTCGGTTTCCCCGCGCAGCCGGGCAAGAGGTTGCGGCGGTGCTGCCTCAGGCCATGCAGTTCCGGCTTGTCTCAATCTGGGGACCGGTGCCGGCAGTCATCGCGGTCGTGGCCCTGCTCATCCTGGCGGCTTACGGCATCACGCGCGCCAGGCACGAACA
>JANXUP010000181.1 GCA_025356175.1 Sphingomonadaceae bacterium
CTGGCGATCTGGTCCTTGATGACCTTCGAAATTTCTGCGGCGCGGATATCCATGGTTAGCCTTTCATCGCGTTAGCGAGGGTGTTCAAACGGGTGCGGATCGAGCTGTCGATCTGGGTCGAGCCGATCCGGACGACCAAGCCGCCGAGAATCTCGGGGTCGACCGTAGCGGTAAGTTTCACGTCCTTGCCTTCGCGTGCCTTCAATTTGGCGGCGATGGCGGAAATCTGATCGGTGCTGAGCGGATGCGCGCTGGTGACCGTGGCGTTGAGCTCTCCGCGCGATGCGGCGGCGATCCCGGCGAAGGCAGTGACCATTTGCGGCAACGCCGCGAGCCGGCGATTGTGCGCCAGCACGCCGAGGAACTGCATGGTCAGCGGCGACAGCTTCAGGTGCGCGCCAAGATTGGTCATCGCCGCCTGCGCGCCGTCGCGGGTCAGGCGCGGGTTGCGAATCAACGCCGCCAGATCGGTCGAGGCGGCAACCGCCTGGCCAAGCGCGGCCAGATCGGATTCGACCGCAGCGACTGCTTTGTTCTCAGCAGCCAGCTCGTACAGGGCAGACGCATAGCGCCCTTGCAAGCTGGCCGTAATTCCGCCGGAATTCTCCACGCGTGTCGCTTCCTTACATCGGGTGCGTTGTCGGGGCGGATGCCATGCAAGACTGCACGACGGCCCCGGGGACGGGGGCGCGCATAGCCATGATTTTGCTGTGATGCAAGGTGAGGGCCTCGACTTTTGAATTCGTCATTGCATGCGTAGCGAAGCAATCCAGAGTCGCGTAAGCCGTCCTGGATTGCCGCGCGCCTTTCGCTCGCTTGCAATGACGAGCCATTTGGGGGAATTTGATGGGCGACTGGCTCAAACTGACCATGACCGATGGCCACGAAATGCCATGCTATCATGCCGTGCCTGCTGGAGAACGCCGCGGCGGGCTGGTGCTGGTTCAGGAGATATTCGGGGTCACCGAACACATTCGCGAGCTGTGCGACGAATTCGCAGGCGATGGTTATGAAGTGATCAGCCCAGGACTGTTCGACCGGCAGGAACCCGACTGCGCCTTGGGGTATTCAGGCGCCGACTGGGAACGCGCGGTACAGATCGCGCGCAAAGAGCATGACTGGGAACAGGGCCTTGATGACACGGCCCGAGTAATTGCGTGGATGAAGGAGAAGGGCGGACCGGTCTTTATAACGGGCTTTTGTTTCGGCGGGTCGGTCGCATGGCGGATGGCACAGCTGTCAGGCGATCTCGATGCGGCTTCTTGCTACTACGGCGGCTATATCGCGACCAAATTTGCCGACGATCCGCCAAAATGCGCGACGATCTGTCACTTCGGCCGCTATGATTCCATGGTCGAGATTGCTCCGGTCGAGCTGTTGATCGCCAAAAACCATCCGACCGCGCAGATCTTCATCTATGAGGCCGGACACGGGTTTAACTCGGACCGGCGCAAGGACTGGCATCCCGAAAGCGCCGATCTCGCCAAGGAACGCACGTTGATGCTGTTCAAGGCTTTGGGCGGTTAGAGTGGCCAAAATCTTGATCATCCTGCCGCAGACTGAATTCGATCCGACCGAAGTAGCGCTGCCTTGGCGGGTGTGGAGCGAGGCCGGGCATGACGTGTGCTTTGCCACCGAGACCGGCAAGCCTGCCTCGTGCGATCCGGTTACCCTGACCGGCGAAGGTTTGCCACTGCTCGCCGGATCGCTGCGCTGCCGCCTGGAGGGCGAAGCGGCCTATGCAACGATGATCGCCGCGCCGCGCTATGAGCAGCTGCAGACCTGGGCGAGCGCCCGCGCTGCCGACTTTGCCGCTCTGCACTTCCCCGGCGGTCATGGCCCGGGGATGAGGCCCTATTGCGAAAGCGCCGAAGTGCAGCGGCTGGCGCAGGAAGCCTTCGCGGCGAACCAGCCGGTCAGCGCAATCTGCCATGGCGTTCTGCCGTTGGCCCGCGCGGGTGTGCTCAAAGTGCGGCGCACCACCGCGCTCACCCATATCCAGGAAGAGATTGCGGTGCGGCTGACCGGCAAGGCTCTGCCGGGCCACTACCGCACCTATCCGATCAGCGTGGAAGATGAAGTGCGCCAGCGCATCTTCCCCGGCGGCAAATTCGAACGCGGCCCGCTATTGCCGCGCTATTCAGGGTCGAAAGCGCCCAATGCCGGGTTCGTGGTGCAGGACGGCAATTACCTCTCGGCGCGTTGGCCGGGCGATGCATGGACCTTGGCGCTGCGATTGCTCGAATTGCTTTGACCGCATGGTGCGGGACGCAGGGCGCAAAGACTTGCGGCACAACTTGCGAAATGCAGGAGCAATGCCATGACTGTTTCAATGTCAGACTGTCCGATCCCCGCTGACGAATGCTGGAATGCGGCACTGGCGCGCGATCGGACTTATGACGGGCGGTTTGTCTCGGGCGTGCTTTCAACCGGCATTTACTGCCGCCCCAGCTGCCCGGCGCGGCATCCCAAACGGGAGAACGTGCGCTTCTTTGCCAATGGCGCGGCGGCGCGCGCGGCTGGCCTGCGCGCCTGCCTGCGCTGCTCGCCTGACGATGTCAGTCGCGACGAGCGTGCGGTGCTGAGCGCAATCGCGGCGATCAAGGCGGCGGAGCAGCCGCTCGCACTGGCCGCATTGGCCGAGGAGACCGGTTATTCACCGGCGCATTTCCAGCGGGTGTTCACGCGCGCCACCGGGCTTTCGCCGTCGGCCTATGGCCGCGCCTTGATGGCTGAACGGGCGGCGCAAGCACTGAGCGCCGAGGGCAGTGTAACCGATGCGATTTATGCTGCGGGCTATTCGGGCCCGTCGCGGTTTTACGAAGCCAATCAAGGGAGACTGGGCATGGCACCTTCGGCGTGGGCTGCGGGCGGCAAAGGAGTGGCGATCCATTGGGCCTCGGTTGAAACGTCGCTCGGCGCGATGCTCGTCGCCGCGACCGACAAGGGAGTTTGCCGCCTGTCGTTCAACGAGGGACGCGAGGCGCTGGAGGCACGGTTCCCGAATGCCAAGCTCGTCGAGGGGGGCGAGGATTTTTCGAACCTGCTCGAAGAGGTGATCGCCGCAGTCGAGGCTCCGGGCGATTTCAGTCACATCCCGCTCGACGTCAAAGGCACCGTCTTTCAGGAAGCTGTGTGGCGCGAACTGCGTCGCATTCCCAAGGGTGAGACGCGCACTTATGCCGAACTCGCCGCGGCGGTCGGCAAACCCAAGGCAGTGCGTGCCGCAGGCTCTGCCAACGGCGCCAACCATGTTTCAGTTCTGATCCCGTGCCACCGCGTGATCCGCACCGGGGGCGGGCTGGGCGGATATGCCTGGGGTCTGGATATCAAACGCAAGCTGCTCGAAAAGGAAGCCAAATGACCGACCGAATTGCTGCGTTCAAGGCGCTCCACATTCCCGGCGATCCGCTGGTGCTGTTCAACATCTGGGATGCGGGCAGCGCCAAGGCAGTCGCCCGGGCCGGCGCCAAGGCGATCGCAACCGGCAGCTTCGGGGTCGCCGAATCGCAAGGCTTTGCCGACGGTGAGGGCTTTCCGCTGCAGCGTGCGCTCGATGTGGTGGAAAGCGTGGTCAAGTCGGTCGACTTGGCGGTCACTTTCGACATGGAATCGGGTTACGGCGCGACGGCTGACGGGGTGGGAAAGTCTGCCGCGCTCGCCGTTGCCGCGGGCGCGGCAGGTCTCAACATGGAAGACCGCATGCCCGGCGAAACCGCGCTTTTGCCAGTCGCAGAAGCTGCCGAGCGGATCGCAGCGGCGGCCAGCACCGGGCTGTTCGTCAACGCGCGATGCGATGTTTATCGCGGGCTCAAGCCGGAAAACTACGGGCAACACTTGATCGACGCGGTGCTGAGCCGGGCCGAGACCTATGCGAAAGCAGGCGCCAGCGGACTGTTCGTGCCGTTCCTGGGCGACCATCAAACGATCAAGGCAATCTGCGCTGCCTCGCCTTTGCCGGTGAACATCCTCTGGGGTCCAGGACGCGGCACCCGCGCCGAACTTGCTGCATTGGGCGTTGCGCGAATCAGCTATGGTCACGGCCCGTGGGCGGCGGCGATGAACTGGCTCGAAGGCCAGGCCAAAGCGGTGTTCGCGGGTGAGATCGTGCCTTACGCGGGCTGATCCTTGCCGGTGGAGCGCGCCCAGCCAGTCTGTGCGGGCAACAGGGTCTGCAGGAATTCTTCCGCTGATTTAAGGTATTCTGCACGCTTGTCCTGATCCATCCGCCGCCAGGTGGCGTAAGGGTTGGCGAGGCGCATGTTGCGCTCAAGCTTGGCCTCGTTCCGCGCCAGGAAATCCCAATACAATGCGTTGAACGGGCAGGCCTGCGGACCGACTTTCTGTTTCACGTCATAGCGGCAACCCCGGCAATAATTGCTCATCCGGTTGATGTAGGCGCCGCTCGCTGCATAAGGTTTGCTCGCCAACCGCCCGCCGTCGGCGTGCAGCGCCATGCCCGCGACGTTGGGCAATTCCACCCATTCATAGGCATCGGCGTAAACCACCAGGAACCAGTCGGCGACTTGGCCCGGCTCGATCCCCGCCAGCAGCGCGAAGTTGCCCAGCACCATCAGCCGCTGGATGTGGTGCGCGTAGGCATTGTCGCGGGTGGTGCGGACGCAATCGGCGAGGCACGCCATGTCGGTTTCAGCGGTCCAGTAGAAATCGGGCAGCGGGCGGCGGGCATCCAGGAAGTTGGCCTGGGCCATGCCCGGCATATCGAGCCAGTACATGCCCCGGATATATTCGCGCCAGCCGATGACCTGGCGAATGAACCCCTCGGCCGCATTGAGCGGAGCGCGGCCCGCGCGGTATTCGGCCTCGGCCGCTTGCGCGACGGCGAGCGGGTCGAGCAGGCCGAGGTTCATGGCTGCAGAGATGTTGGCGTGGAACATGAAGTCCTCGCCTGCGACCATCGCGTCTTGATATTGGCCAAAGGTGGGCAAGCGGTTTTCAAGGAAATCCGCGAACGCAGCCTCCGCATTGGCGCGGGTGACCGGCATCGCGAATCCCTCCAGCGAGCCGAAGTGGTTGCCAAACCGGGCCGCGACCAGTGCCAGAACCTCCCGCGTAATCGCATCCGGGGCGAACCGGGATGGGGGCGGGACGGCAAGATTTGCGGGCGGTCCCGAGCGATTGTCGGCATCGAAGTTCCACTTGCCGCCAGCGGGTTTGTCGCCGTCCATCAGCAAGCCGGTCTGGCGGCGCATGTCGCGGTAGAAGTACTCCATGCGCAGTTCGCGGCGTGCGGCAGCCCAGGTGTAGAACTGGGTCTTGTCGCACAGAAAGCGCATATCAGGCAGTATTTCGACCGGGCAGCTCAGCGCTGCGCTCCATTGCTCGAAGTCTTGCTGCAAGCGCCACTCGCCCGGTTCGGTCACGCGGATTGCCCGCACATTATGCCGGGTCAGCGCGCGCTCGACCTCGCCGCGCAGAGACCCGGTATTTGCTGGATCGGCGAGCTTGACGTAGTCGACCTTCCAGCCGTCCGCGCGCAGTTCTTCTGCGAAGTGGCGCATCGCCGAGAACACCAGCGCGATCTTCGCTTGGTGGTGGCGCACGTACGTTGCCTCGTCCCAGACCTCGGCAAGCAGCACGACGGCATTTGACCGATCGATATCCAGCAGGCTCGCAAGGCTGACAGAGAGCTGGTCGCCAAGGATCGGAATGAGGGTTGGACGCTGGTTCATACGAAGCTGTAGGGATCGATATCGACCCCGACCCGTACCCCTTGCGGAAAACTCAGCGGATCGAGCCAGGCGCGGATGATCTGCTGGATCTGAGCGGAGCGCCGGGCGTTGATCAGCAGGCGGTAACGATAGCGCCCGCGCAGCAGCGATAGCGGCGCGGGGGCGGGGCCGAGCACCATCACGTCGGGCAAGTTGGGGGCCATCGCGCCGATCGCCTTGGCGGCATCGCGCGCTTCGGCTTCGGTCTCGCTCGAGACGATGATCGCGGCCCAACGCCCGAACGGCGGCGCTCCGGCATCGCGGCGGCCCTCGGCCTCGGCGGCATAGAACGCGTCGCGATCCCCGGCGGCGAGCGCAGCGATTACTGCGGCTTCGGGATGACGGGTCTGGATCAGCACTTCGCCCGGTTTGTCGCCGCGTCCCGCCCGTCCGCCGACTTGCGCGACTTGCTGGTAAGTCCGCTCGGCCGCGCGCAAGTCGCCGCCTTCGAGCCCAAGGTCGGCATCGACCACGCCTACCAGGGTGAGGTCGGGGAAGTGATAGCCCTTGGTCACCAGCTGGGTGCCGACGATGACGTCGATCAGCTTGTCCTCGGCCTGCTGAACGAAAGCGCTGATCTTCTCCGGACTGTTGAGCGTGTCTGATGTGACCACTGCGACGCGCGCCTCGGGCATCAGTTCGGTCACTTCGTCAGCGATGCGCTCCACCCCAGGGCCGCAGGCGACCAGGCAATCGGGGGTGTGACATTCGGGACACTCTTCGGGAATGTCGGTCTGGTGGCCGCAGTGGTGGCAGGCGAGCCGTCGCGAGAGCCGGTGTTCGACTAGCCAGGCGCTGCAATTGGGGCACTGGAAGCGGTATCCGCAGTGGCGGCACAGCGTCAGCGGGGCATAGCCGCGGCGATTCAGGAACAGCAATGATTGTTCGCCGCGCGCCAGCCGCTCGCGCATTTCAGTGACCAGCCGCGGGGCGAGCCAACGGCCGCGATCGGGCACTTCCTCGCGCAAGTCGACGATACTGACTTTGGGCAGCTCGGCTCCACCGAACCGGGCGGGCAGGTCGACCTTGGTGTAGACCCCGGCTTCGGCCAGCTGCAGCGATTCGAGCGCGGGGGTGGCGCTGGCGAGGATCACCGGCACGTGTTCGAACTTGGCGCGGATCACCGCCACATCGCGGGCGTTGTAGCGCACGCCGTCGTCCTGCTTGAACGACACCTCGTGCGCCTCGTCGATCACGATCAGGCCCAGCTTGGCGTAAGGCATGAACAGAGCCGAGCGCGCGCCGACCACGACTTGGGCCTTTCCTTCGACAATCGCCCGCCACGCGCGGCGGCGCTCGCTCGCCTTGAGGCTTGAATGCCACAGCACCGGCGACACGCCAAAGCGGCTTTCGAACCGGCGCAGGAAGTTCTGGGTCAGCGCGATCTCGGGCAGCAGGACCAGCACCTGGCGGTCCATGCGGATCGCCTCGGCGATGGGCTCGAAATAGCATTCGGTCTTGCCCGACCCGGTCACCCCGTCGAGCAGGAACGGGGCGAAAGCCTGCGCTTTGACCGCAGCGACAAAGATGTCCGCCGCAGCCTGCTGGTCCGCCGAAAGCTCAGGCACATCGTGATCAGCACGGGCACGCGAGTAAGGCCGGTCAAGGTCGACCACCACCGGTTCGAGCACGCCTGCACCGACCAGCCCGCGCAGCACGCCTTCGGAAACGCTGGCGAGCTCGGCCAGTTCGCGGATGCTCGCCTGTTCGCCGTGGAGCGCGTCGATTGCCGCCAGCCGCTGCGGGGTAAGCCGCTTGGGCTCGTGCCCGGACAGGCGGTATTCGGTGGTCGTGCCCCCGCCGCGCAGTGCCGCCATGGAGCCCAGCGCCATCCGCGCCACCGCATTCATTGGCGCGATGTAGTAGTCGGCGGTCCACTCGATCAGGCGGCGCAGCGCTGCGCTGAGCGGGGGGACCGGCAGCACTTCGAGGATTGGCCGCAGCTTCGCAGCGGGAACCTCTTCTCCGGCCAGCCGTTCTTTTTCCCAGACGATCCCGAGGACTTGGCGCGGTCCGAGGGGGGCAATCACGAGCGTACCGAATTCAGTCGCCATGCCATCGGGAAGGCGATAGTCGAGAACGCTTAGAACCGGATTGAAGACAAGGAGGCGGACGCGGTTCATCGGCCCGCCTCTATGGCGACAAACCGGGGCGCGCGACAGCCGCTATTTGAGGAGCAGGGGTCACATGCAAACTATCCACAATGGCGTCATGGCGCGCCGCGCTTTCATGGCCGGGACGGCGGCGGCGGGCGTGCTGCTGCTGCCGGGCTGTCAGTCGATCGGCGGTGGGCTCAGCATGGTCGAGGCAATCCGCCGCCTGCTTACAGCGTCTTCGCAGGCGGCCTTCGCGGTGCTGTCCGCACCGGGCGGCTTTTGGGACAGTGAGATTGCTCGCTTCGAAGCGCCCGCCCTGTTCAGCGCATCCGGAACAGGGCTGCTGAAAAACCTTTTGACTTCAACCGTGTTCAAGCAAAACCTCCAGCATCAACTCAACATCGTGGCCGAAAAAGGCGCCGAGCGCGCTGCGCCAGTGGTTTACGAAGCGGTGCGCGGCATCTCGGTCCCCGATGCAATCGGCTTGGTTCGCGGCGGGCCTACTGCGGCGACCACCTTCCTGCGCGGGGCGATGGGCCCGGCGCTGATCAACGCGATGATCCCGGGCCTGACCGATGCCTTGCGCGTGAGCAGCGACCCGGTGCTTGGCCAGGCAGTGCGCGCGCTGTCCGGGGTCGATATGGGCCAGATGGCCCAATCGGTTGCCAACCGTGCCGACAATTCGATCTGGTACCAGATCGGGCACGAAGAAAGCGCAATCCGCGCCAATCCGGAAGCTACCCGCGATCCGCTGCTGATCGGGGTTTTCAAGGTTCTGCGATAGCCTATAGCGGGGGCAGACTCGCCAAAGAGGAGCGCATCCCGTGAAGTTTTTCGCCGACACCGCCGAGATTGCCGACATCAAGGAACTGGCCGCCTTTGGGCTGGTTGATGGGGTGACCACCAACCCCTCGTTGATTGCCAAGTCGGGCCGCGATTTCAAGGAAGTGACCAAGGAAATTTGCGGGATCGTCGCTGGCCCGGTCAGCGCCGAAGTGGTCGCGCTCGATTATGACGGGATGATGCGCGAGGCCGCGATCCTGCGCAAGATTGCCGACAACGTCTGCATCAAGGTGCCGATGACGCTCGACGGCCTCAAGACCTGCAAGGCGCTCACCGGCGATGGCTCGATGGTCAACGTCACGCTGTGCTTCTCGGCCAACCAGGCGCTACTCGCGGCCAAAGCCGGGGCGACCTTTGTCTCGCCGTTCGTCGGCCGCCACGATGATAACGGGTTCGACGGGATGGAACTGATCGGCGACATCCGGCTGATTTACGACAATTATGATTTCCGCACCGAGATCCTCGTCGCCAGCGTCCGCCACGGCATCCACGTGCTCCAGGCCGCCAAGATTGGTGCCGACGTGATGACCGCACCGCCCGCGGTGATCAAGGGGCTGGTCAAGCATGTCCTGACCGACAAGGGCATCGAAGGCTTCCTGGCTGACTGGGCCAAGACCGGGCAGGCGATCTGAATTTGGGGCGCGGTCGCGCGTGGCCTTCGACAGGCTCAGGCTGAGCGGGTCTTAGAAAACATCCAACGCCCGCTCCGGATGAGCGGGGCTCAGCATGAGTGGGGCTTGTGTTTGAACCAAAATCCCAACCCCGCTCAGGCTGAGCTTGTCGAAGCCCACGCGCTCATTTAACGCCGCAGCCAATGTCCGACGAAACCCCCCTCGATCGCTTCAAATCGGTGCTGACCGGCACCGCGCGCGCGGTTGCGCGCGAGCCGGAGCTGGAGATCGCCTGGACCGCCGATGCGCCTATCGCCAACGGCAAAAACCTGCGGGTGCCGATGCCGGGCCGCAACTTGCCGCGGGAGCAAGCAATGGAGGCGCGCGGGTTTGCCGATTCGATGGCGCTCAAACTGCGGCATCACAAGGAAGCGCTCCACG
Organism: Sphingomonadaceae bacterium; assembly: GCA_025356175.1. Taxonomy (GTDB): domain Bacteria; phylum Pseudomonadota; class Alphaproteobacteria; order Sphingomonadales; family Sphingomonadaceae; genus Novosphingobium. The sequence continues at coordinate 9,724 of JANXUP010000181.1, forward strand.
CCCGCCACGCGCCAGCCGAAGCGACCGCGCGCGCTGCTTATGATGCGGTCGAACAGGTCCGGTTCGAGGCGCTGGGATCGAAAGCTTACGCGGGCATGCGCGGCAATCTCGACGCGGCCAATGCGGTGCGGATCGGCGGCGATCCGATCACCCGCGCAACCCGTCCCGATGAGGTGCCGGTGCCAATGGCGCTGTCGCTGCTGCTGCGCGAACACCTGACCGGCCTGCCGGTGCCCGAGGTGGCCGAGGCCGGGGTGGCCATGCTGCGCACCTGGATCGAGGAGCGCGCCGCCGCCGATTTCGACGCGCTGGCGCTGCTGCTCGATGATCAGAAGGCGTTCCAGTCGCTCACGCTCGACATGCTTCAGCACCTTGAGCTGACGCAGGCCAGTCCGCTCGACCAGGAGGCCGACGAGGGCGACGATACCGAGGGCGACGAGCAGGACGACGAAAACGCCGACGATAGCGAATCGTCCGAAGACCAGTCCCCCAGCGAAGTCGCCGCTGAACCGAGCGAAGGCGACGAAGAGGGTGATTCTGAGGCCGAGCGCGAAGTCGACGATGAAAACGCCGACGCCGAGGAAGGCGACGAGGGCGAGGAGGGCATGCTGCCAGTGCGCCCCAACCGGCCGTGGACCGAGCTACCGAGCAAGTTCGATTACAAAGCCTATACCGAAGCCTTTGATGAAGTCGTTGCGGCCAATGAGCTGTGCGACGAGGAAGAGCTGACCCGGCTGCGCGCCTATCTCGACGCGCAATTGAAGGGTCTGCAGGGGATCGTCACCAAGCTCGCCAACCGGCTCCAGCGGCGGCTGATGGCGCAGCAGAACCGCTCATGGGATTTCGATCAGGAAGAAGGCATGCTCGATGCCGCACGGCTTGCCCGGGTCGTGATCTCGCCGGGCCATTCCTTGAGCTACAAGATTGAGCGTGAAGTGCAGTTCAAGGACACCGTGGTCACCCTGCTGATCGACAATTCAGGATCGATGAGGGGGCGGCCCATTTCCATCGCGGCGATCAGCGCCGATGTGATGGCGCGCACGCTCGAACGCTGCGGGGTCAAGACCGAAATCCTCGGCTTCACCACCCGCGCGTGGAAGGGCGGGCAAAGCCGCGAGGCGTGGCTGGGCGGCGGCAAACCGGCCCAGCCCGGGCGGCTCAACGACCTGCGCCACATCGTCTACAAGAAAGCCGATCAGCCTTATCGCCACGCCCGCAAGAACCTGGGCCTGATGATGCGCGAGGGCCTGCTCAAGGAAAACATCGACGGCGAGGCGCTGCTGTGGGCCCATTCGCGCTTGCTGGCGCGCACCGAAGATCGCCGCGTGCTGATGGTGATCTCCGACGGCGCCCCGGTCGACGATTCGACGCTGAGCGTGAACAACGCGGGCTATCTCGAACTGCATCTGCGCAAGGTGATCGACTGGATTGAGCGTCAGAGCCCGGTGCAACTGGTCGCCATCGGCATCGGCCATGACGTGACGCGCTATTATCGCCGCGCGGTGACAATCATGGATGTGGAGCAATTGGGCGGAACGATGATCGAGCAGTTGGCTGGGCTGTTCGAGGAAGAGGGAAAGTGA
>JANXUP010000004.1 GCA_025356175.1 Sphingomonadaceae bacterium
GAAGCGGTACTTCACGTCGGCCTTCTCCATCCGCTCGTAAGCGTGATTGATCTCATCCATCCGGATCATCTCGATCTCCGAGACGATGCCCTTCTCGGCGCAGAAATCGAGCATCTCCTGCGTCTGTGCAATCCCGCCGACACCCGATCCGGCGACCGCCTTCTGGCCACCGAGCAGCAGGCTCGAATGGAAGCTCGGCAGCATGTCGATCACGCCGACCAGGCACAGCACACCCTTGCGGTCGAGCAGCAGCAGGTACGGGGTTACGTCATGCTGCACCGGGATGGTGTTGAGCAGGAAGTCGAAGCTGCGGCTCGCCGCCTTCATCGCCGCCTTGTCGGTCGAAATCAGTACGTGGTCCGCGCCGAGCATCCTGGCATCCTCGCCCTTGCCCGGCGAGGTAGTGATCATCGTCACCTCCGCGCCCAAGGCCTTGGCGAACTTGACCCCCATGTGGCCCAGCCCGCCGAGCCCGACCACGCCGACCTTGCTGCCGGGGCCGACCTTCCAGTTCTTGAGCGGTGAGTATGTGGTGATCCCGGCACAGAGCAACGGCGCAGTGGCGGCCATGTCGAGGCTGTCGGGGACACGCAGCACATAAGGTTCGGCCACCACGATGCCCTTGGAATAGCCGCCATAAGTCGGGCTGCCGTCGATCCGATCTTTCGAATTGTAAGTTCCGGTCACGCCTTCGCGGCAATAATTTTCCTCACCGTCCTCGCAGGCATCGCAGTGGCGGCAGCTATCGACGCAAGTGCCGATCGCGGCGCGGTCTCCGGGTTTAAACTTGGTCACGCCTTTGCCGACCGCGCGAACGATACCGACAATCTCGTGCCCGGGGACGAACGGATAGCTGGACCGGCCCCAGTCGTTGCGCGCGACGTGCAGGTCTGAATGGCACACCCCGCAATGGGTAATGTCGATCGCCACGTCCTCGTCGCGCAAGCTCCGGCGGTCGATAGTCATCGGGTTAAGCCCCGAATCGGCGGCGGTTGCGCCCCATGCGGCGGTGGCGGTCATCGACTCTCTCCTGATTGTTCTGGGCCATGCTGTAATCCTGCTTGCCCAAGGTCAATGGGCGCGGCATTAATCGCGCGATTAAAAATCTCTGGGAGAGCGTGATGAAGATCGATTCGAACACGGCGGCGGTGGTCACCGGCGGTGCCTCTGGCCTTGGCCGGGCCAGCGCCGAGGCGCTTGCCGCAACAGGCGCCAAGGTCGCGATCTTCGATGTCAACGAAGCCGCCGGGCAGGAAGTGGCGGACGCGATCGGCGGAATTTTCTGCAAGGTCGACATCACCAGCGAGGAATCGGTTGTCGCAGGGTTCGCCAAAGCGCGCGCCGCGCACGGGCAGGAACGCATTACCGTCCACTGCGCAATGACCAGCCGCCGCGGCAAGACGCTCGCGTTCGACAAGGAAGCGGGCAAACTTAAACGCCTGTCGACCGAGGACTACATTTACGGGGTGCAGGGCATTCTCGTCGCGAGTTACCGGATCGCCTCGCTCTCGGCCGAAGGCATGGCGGGTAACGAACCCAACGAAGACGGCGAGCGCGGCTGCATCACGCTCACCGCCTCGGTCGCCGCGCAGGACGGACAGATCGGCCAGATTATCTACGGCTCGGCCAAGGCCGGGGTCAATGGGCTGGTCCTGCCGATGGCGCGCGACTTGTCGGACATCGGCATCCGGGTGAATTCGATCATGCCGGGCATTTTCGCGACCCCGCTTATGCTGGGGGCAAAACAGAACGTGCTCGACAGCCTCGCCGCTTCGGTGCCGTTCCCCAAGCGGCTTGGCAAGCCCGAGGAGTTCGGCAGTCTGGTGCTGGAACTTGCCCGCAACGGTTACTTCAACGCCCAGTGCATCCGCCTCGACGGCGCAATCCGCATGGCCCCGCGCTAAGGAGATCGGCACATGACCTCACCCTTCAAAGATGGCCTGCTTGAAGGTAAAGTTGCCTTCGTCGCGGGCGGGACCAGCGGCATCAATCTGGGCATCGCCAAGCGCATGGCCGGGCTGGGGGCCAAGGTCGCAGTCGTCGGCCGCAACCCCGAAAAGGCCGCCAACGCCGCTGCCGAGATCGGCCACGATGCGATCGGGCTTAGCGCCGATGTGCGCGATTTCGGCTTGATCCGGGGCGCGATGGAGCAGACCTGCGATAAGTTCGGCCCGCTCGATATTGTCATCTCTGGCGCGGCAGGCAACTTCCTCGCGCCGGTGCTGGGCATGTCGGCCAACGCCTTCAAGACCGTGGTCGATATCGATCTGCTGGGCACCTTTAACGTGTTCCGCGCCTGCCATGACCTGCTTGCCGTGCCCGGCGCGTCGCTGATCGCGATTACCGCCGGGCAGGCGGTCAACCCGATGCAGCTGCAAGCCCACGCGTGTGCGGCCAAGGCCGGGATCAACCAGCTGGTGCGGGTGCTCGCGCTCGAATGGGGCAGTGATGTGCGGGTCAACGGCATCTCGCCCGGTCCGATCGAAGGCACCGAAGGCATGGCGCGGCTGGCGCCCGATCCGGCAACCAAGGCGATGCATTTCGAACGCATCGCGATGAAACGCTGGGGCTTTATCGAGGAAATCGCCGAAGGCGCGGTGTTCCTGTGCTCGGACGCGGCGAAATATATCACCGGGACGATCCTCGACATCGACGGCGGCAGCCAGCTCGGCGATGCGACACAAAGGAATGTGGAGCGGGGGTTGGCTTGATACGTCGTCCCGGGCTTGACCCGGGACCGCTGGCAGCTTGACGCAAGCTCGGGATGATTTGGTCAGCGATCCCGGGTCAAGCCTGGGATGACGGCTAGATCAAACTCTCGCCTTTACTCACCATCTTGCCGCGCGTGATGTAAACCTTCGTCCCCACCGGCGTGATCGCGAAGATCTTGCGTGCAAAGTCATTCGGCACCCCGACGCAGCCGTGGCTGGCATAACCCTTTTCGACTGTCGTGCCGTGAATCGAAACCCCGTCCGGGGTGAGGTTCATGGTGAAGGGCATTGGCGCGTTGTCATAAGTCGATGAGTGGTGATTGGCGTCCTTCCACTTGACCGGGAACACGCCCGTTGGCGTCGGCGTATCGCCAAAGCCGAGCAGCACTGCGGTCGCGCCGATTTCATAGCCACCGCGAAACACCGATAGCACCCGCGCATCGAGATCGACGGTGATCACCAGCGGGCCGGCGGGCACGCCCTGCTCGTCCCAGTGCCATTCGCCGTATTTGATCGGGCCGGTGATCGGCAGAATGCGTTTAACGACGAATTGTTCGTCCTTGGCGGGCGTTGCCGGGGCCGCGGGCTTGGGCAAGTCGGACTGAGCGAACTGCGCTGGAGCGGAGACCGGCGCGGCGACCTTGGGCGCGTCCTCGAACGGGCGCACCATCATTGCCCCAAGCGCGGCCACGCCCAGAGCCAGTACTCCGATTGCTGCATAGAGCGGATTGAACTTCATGCGCCGTAGATCCCGAATTGCCGTGGTGCCTGCCCTGTTTCGCCCAACTGCGCGGTAAATGCCAGCCGGGCGCATGGGGGCGTTCCGCTGCGGGACTGCCTAGCGCAAAAAGGTTAACCGTGCGCGCCGAACACGTTGGCGATCGCGGTGGTGATCCTGAGCGCCAGGCCTTGCGCTTCGGCGATCGGATCGATGAAGTCGCGGTGGATCGCCTGATAACCGACTGCAGCTTCGTCCGGATAGTCGCTTGGCTCGTCGACTGCAAAGTCGCTCAATTGCGGCTCGCTCACCGGGAAAGCGCGGCGCATCTGCGCGAGCGCTTCGTCGATCCGGAGCGTGAACACCATCTCGAGCACGTCTTCGCGGCTGATGTCATTGGCGCGGCTGAACTGCGGGACCGATACCGCCTTGAGGAACATGTGCTGGAACAGCGCGAGCCGCAGCGCCTGGAGCACGCCGAGCATCCGCCTTGTATGCTCACGGCCCACCAGCGGTGCTTCGTCGGGGATCAGGTCGAGCAGCCGGTGGAGCTTGAGCGCATCGACCCGCAGACGCGAGGCGAGGCGGCGGAACACTCCGGTCCGGTCATCGGTGGTCAGATATTCGGCGAGCGCGAGGCAGCTTTCGGAGACACCGGTCTCGTCGCCGCGATAGGGCCGGCTGGCCCAATAGGCCGAATTGAACAGCTCGCCGAACGCCGCGACAGTCTTGATGCTGGCGAGCGCATTGGCGGCGCGGACCAGCCGGACCATCTGCCGCCCGCGTTCGCTGGTCTGGAGCAGCTCGGCCAGCGCCTCGTAATTGCCTTCCGCTGCGGTGCCGAACCCGGCGATCACATTGACCGGGTGACCCAGCTGCTGGAGCACTGCATTATGCGGGATCGCGCGGATCTGGCGCAGGCTCATCTCGCGGTCGGCGGCAAGGTCCGACTGGCGGCGGCTCTTGCGGCTGCCGGTATCGTTGAGCAAGCCAAGCCCGAAGGCGGTAACCGCACGCGGGTAAGTCCGGCTGTGCAGGTAATCCTGTTGGATTCGCCGGATCGCGCGGTAAAAATCGAGGCTGAGGTCGGTGCGGCGATAGAACGGATCGGGCGCGGCGTCAGGATCGGTGCTGCCCGGCGCGGCTTCGGCAAAGCGGGTCAAGGTGGCAAGCGCCAGTTCGGGGGTGCCGAAGAACAGGTAGCCATCGCCGCCCTGGAAGCTGACTTCGGGTTCGAGCCGCACCCCTGCGCGCACAAACCGCCGCCGCGCCCAAGGTGACAGCGGCCAGGCGACCCGGTCGGCAAAGCTCGATGGATGCGCGCCGCGCCCCATGCTTTCACCGTGGGTGTTGAAGACCAGCGCGGCGACTTCAGTCAGGCCATTGGCCACCATTGCTTCGCTGAGGCGGCCTTGCAGCCGCTCGATCGCCAGCGCGGCGGGGATTTGCCCGACAAACCGCCCGGCATCGGAAAACCCGGTCTGGATCGCCACGCGGCCGCGCTGGCGGGCGTAATCGCGGTAGGCTTGCTCGGCGAGCAGCGCGTCGAGGAACCGCCCGCCGTGTTCCAACGCGCTCTCGGTTTCGAACAGCGGCGAGACATCGACTTTCCCGTCGATCCCGAACAGCTTGGCGAAATAGAGCGCGGCGAGCACGGTCGAAGGCTGTTCGCATTCGGCCACCAGCATGCGGATCGGGCTGTCAGCGTCGACGTGGTGGAGGATTTGCGCCATCGCCAGAAACTGGCGCACGGCGGTCGAATTCTCGATCGCCAGCGCGGCGAAATTGGCGCGCAGCGGCTTTACCCCAGCCAGCAGCTCGCGCATTCGCACCAGTGCGGCCTGGCTCGCGAGATCGAGTTTGCCGGTAGGATCGATGCGGCGACGGATCGCATTCTGCAGTTGCGAGCTATTCACCCGAAAGTGGATCCAGCCCATCCCCAGACCATCGGCGCGCATCGCTGCGGCGGCGACCAGCAAGGTTTCGGCGGTGGTGTCGTGGGAACTGGCGGCTTGCAGTTCGAGTTCGGCAATCACGCCTGAGAGGCTGGTCAGCTTCTCGGGATGGTCGCTGGTCAGCTCATTCGCAACTGAAGAGAGTGCAGCCGGATCGGCCAGGTCGAACGCTGCCAGCCGCCCGGCCTGCCTTGCGGTATAGGCCCCGGCGGCGCTCAGCCGGGCGGCCACAACCGGCGCGACCTCTGCCAGCATCGCCGCATAGCTCGCCAGCCGCTCAGCCTTTTCCGCGAGCCGGTAGCGCATTGAGGTTGCCCACGAAATGTCGGTGCGCCCGTCCATGTCATAGCCGACCCAACTGGCGAAGCGCAGCGGCAGCGGATCGAGCCCGCGCCACTGATCGGGCCATTTGCTCCGTGCTTCACTAAAAAGCTGGCGGTTGATCGTGTCGCGCGCGGAATGGGCGCGCCCAATCGCGGCCATGGCGTCGGCGTGTTCGCTATCGAGCGTGATCGCTTCGCGCTCATGCGGCGCGACGCAGGCGCTGCCGGCCTCGATCGCACCGCGCGTCGCCGCGTCGGCCACTGCCGCGCTCTGGCGGCGGGTGAGGAGGAAAGTCGGGTGCGCGGTGAACACCACGTGGAGCAAAGGGTGGCGCACCTTGGCCGCGAAGCTGGCAAAGTCCGCCGCGTCGGCCAATGCGGCGATACGCGCGCAGTTGTCGGCTGGATCGAGCGGGGCGACCAGATGATCGAGCCGCGCAGCGCGCGCCACCAGTCCCTCGCATTCGAGTTGGGCCACCAGATTGGCTACGTCGCTCAGCGGCAGCTGGCCACTCTCGATCCGCCGCGACAGCTCGTGGCTCAATTGAAATACCGGGTTGAACAGCGGCGTTTCCGCCGTGCGGAGGTGCAGCTCGTTCAGCCGCGCGTCGAGTTGGGCGAGCAGGCTCATTTGGTCAAGGCACACGCAGCCCGCGCCGCACCTTCGATGGCAATCACATCCAGCGGGCCCTTGCCGACCAACCATGAGCCGCCGCAGCACAGCACCGCATCGAGCGCGAGCCAGTCCGGGGCGCTCGCCTGCGTGATCCCGCCGGTGGGGCAGAACCGCGCCATCGCGAAGGGCGCGGAAATGGCTTTCAAGGCTGGGATGCCGCCGTTGGCTTCGGCCGGGAAGAACTTGAAGCGATCCAGCCCGAAGTCGAGCCCGCGCATCACGTCGCTGGCCGTTGCCACGCCGGGCAGGAACGGGATATCGCCGGCGATTGCGGCCTTTGCAAGGCTATCGGTGAGGCCGGGCGAGACGATGAATTCGCTGCCCGCCGCCAGCGCGTCTTCGAGCGCATGTTCGTTGAGCACCGTGCCTGCGCCGACGATTGCGCCGGGGACCTGCTTCATCTCGCGGATCACTTCCAATGCACTGGCGGTGCGCAGTGTCACTTCGAGCACCGGCAAGCCGCCCGCGACCAACGCCCGGGCAATCGGCACTGCGTGGGCGACGTCTTCGATCACCAGCACCGGGATCACCGGCGCGCTGCGCATGATCTGTTCGATCCGGGAGGTCATGTGTGTTCCTTGGCGAATGCGGCCGCGGCGCCGAACAGGCCGGGCTGGGGGTGCGTGATGAGTTTGACCGGAAGGGCAGCCATCAGGCCTTCAAAGCGCCCCTTGGCTTTGAACCGGCTGGCAAAGCCCGATTGCAGCAGCGTATCGCGGATCCGCAGGCCCAGGCCGCCCGCGATAACCACGCCTGACGCGCCCTGCGCCAGTGCAATGTCGCCCGCGAACGAGCCCAATGACAGGCAGAACCGGTCGACCGCGGCGGCGGCTAGGCTGTCCCCACCGCCATTTGGGCCGCTGGTGCCGAGGCTCCACAGTGTCTTGTCATCGACCTGCTGGATTGCGCGGCCTTCCATGCCCGCCAGCGCCTCGTAAATATCGACCAGCCCCGGGCCGGACACCACGCGCTCGGCGGAGACGCGGCGATAGCGCTGGCGCAGCCGGGCGAGGATCGCGTCTTCGATGCTGTCGATCGGGGCGTAGTCGATGTGGCCGCCCTCGGTCGCCTGCACACGGTAATCGCCGGTGCCGTCGCGCCAGACGTGGGCCACGCCCATGCCCGTCCCGGGGCCGAGCACCGAGAGCGTGCCCGCGCCCGGCAGTGGTTTGTCCGGCCCGGCGAGGTGGATGAAGAACTCTTCCCCGGCGCGGGCGACCGCATGACCTACCGCAGCAAAATCGTTGATCACGGTGTACCGCGCTGCGCCCAGCTTTTCGGGGATCAGTGCCGGCCGGATCACCCACGGGTTGTTGGTAAAGCGGATCATCTCACCGCCAACCGGCCCGGCGATCGCGATGGCCACCGCATCGGGCAGCTTTCCGCCCTTGATCTCGGCAAAATGTTCCCACGCGGTCTGAAAGCTGGCGTGGTCCTTGGTGTGCAGCGTCTCGGGTTCGCTCAGCGTGATCGTGCCGCCGTCGCCGATCTCGGCGAGGGCGAAGCGAGCGTGCGTGCCGCCGATATCGACGGTGACGATTGGAGTGCTCACAGCCCGGCCTCGGCGAGCATGGCGCAAGCGCCTTCTTCGGCGCCGTCGGCATGGTTGCGCAGCATCGCGAACAATTCGCGGCCCATGCCCATTTCGG
>JANXUP010000050.1 GCA_025356175.1 Sphingomonadaceae bacterium
CACCCGTTAAAGGTACCCTGGGGGTGGTCGGGCCGGGGGAGCGGGCCGGTGTTGCAAGGCAGGGATGGATATCCCTGCCGCACCGCCGTAAGGCGGCAAGCAACGCGGACGTGGCGGAATGGTAGACGCCGGGGACTTAAAAGTTGGCTTCATCTATCACACCGGTTAGGGGCGTGATTGGCATTGCGGGCGTGGCGGAATTGGTAGACGCAACGGACTTAAGCCAGATTGAGTGCTCGCGGGGAAACCTGCGATGCAGAACTGCTCAAATTCGGGGAACCCTGTCAGATGGCGATCCCGAGCCAAGCCGCAGCGCGAAAGCACTGCGGAAGGTGTAGAGACTAGACGGGCAGCACCTACCCTTCGGCCCAGCCGGAGCATGGTGAAGGGATAGTCCAGACCACAAACGCCCCAGCCCGATTAAGGGTGCCGGGCGGCGGTGAAAGCCGTAGCTGGTATGAAAATTCGTTGGGCTTTTGCCCGTGTGGGTTCGATTCCCACCGCCCGCACCAGCTATCTTTGAGCACCGTCCGACAAGTCCGCTGTACGGTGGACCGGATTGTACCTGAGTGGGGTAAAGCGGGCCGAACGGAACGCACTCCGCTCCTGCGAAATGACAACCAAACGGTATTGTCATGCTGGCCATTGGCATCCCCAACCGGGTGCGGCCATCGCCTCAAATCAACGCCGCGAAGCGCCTCTCGTTCGCTCAATCCACCCATGCGGCTTTGAGAGTGCGGTGAATAGGCCCGCTAATCTCCGCATGATGTGCGGAGATTATAGCTCCATCATACGATTGATGGCTCGGATCTTGACCGTCTGGCCCCTGCCCGTTCGGTCGGCAGCCGGGCGCGAAGATCGAGACCGCAAACGGTCAAGCGTAGCGCACCCGGCATGCGCGTCATGATCGCATCGGCTGCTTCCCCAAGAAAGGTGATCAGTCCTGCGAAATCGAGCGACACTGATGTATCGGGATGCGTCCAGTGCCGGTCAGTCGAGATAGTGATCATCAGGCAGCCAGCACGGCAATTGTCTGCCGCCATATATTTGGTGACGAGCTGGTCAGCGAGAGTGTCACGCAAATCTTTCGCTGAACGACCCTTCTCACCTATTTTGAGTTCGATCACAGCCTGTTGATCGACCGCTGTCGACCGGAACCGGATATCGGTCTCTTTCTCGTCAGCTGTGGCTGCCTCCTGGTCGATGTTATAAGCGTTGCGAGCCGAAGCCTTTAGCGAACGCGCAATTTCACGCCGCATTATACGTTCGTCGGCGATAAGCCCCCATGCCTCGCGCGGCGATACGTCTTCAAGCAGCAATTCCTGCAAATCGTCGAGCCGGTCCGTGAGCAGATCGAACATCTGATCGCGGGTGCGCGGCGCTGTCTCACACGTTGAACCGATCCGCGCGACCTCGTTTTCCGCGATTGCAGGCCCATCGACTTCGATTGCAGCTGTTTCCAGCGCGAGGGCACCGATGCGATTCCGCAAATGTGCCAGCAACGGATCGGCGGCAAGTGTAAGTTTCGCCGCCCAGCCGTCGGAGCCTTTCAACGACAACAGCGCTTCGAGGATTTGAGGGCGGCGCGGGCGGCCGGCTTTTTATCTGAGGCCATCGGCCGAGGCCTTCGCCGACGTCCTGACCGACCTGTTCAGCGCTGGCGTACGGGCCTGGGCGATGCTCGATTGGGACGTGGAGCGGCTCTATGCGAAGCTGGGCTACGGCTACGCGATCGCGTTGGCCGGCGCGGGATCGCCTCAAGTCGTCCACCGCATGCACGACCGTCGGCTTCACTTCGAGCGCCAACTCGGACTGTGGTGACCGCTCCCTGATCGCCGAGCTGATCAGTCTGCGCCCCGAAGTCAGCGTGGTAGTGCTGTAATGGGGAGGCCCTGCGCCGCCCAGCTGTTCACCGTGGAATAGGTCAGCGGGTGGTGTCAGTCGAACGGCAACCGGTGTCTGGTAAGGCGCAACTCCCCTCAACACCACCTCAGATCGGCATTGAGCCCATCCATCGCCTCGAACACCGCGTCGGTCTCGCGCTCGTCGAGCAACTCCTTGACGATGGTGTACGCGTGCGTCTCCACCGAGGACCAGAACTTGGAAATTCAGCGCGATCGGCTCTCGGTGGCTGGTTGTGAAATGATGTTTGAGGAGAAAATATCGGGGCCGTTCGTGGCCGGCCCGAGCCCGAAAAGCTGATGGGGCACCTGCGCAAAGACGGCGTTTTAGTGGTCGCCCGCCTCGATCGTTTGGCGCGATCCACTGTGCAGGGCTGGCCCCAATGCCTTGCCCGATGGTCCCGGTGGGGTCTTTGCCGACAGTGCCTACTGGGGCAGTCACTTCCGTGAGGCTGTTCGTGCCAACGGCGGGACGCCGCGCATCGTCGCCACCGGCATGTGGGGCCGCGACGAACAGGAGACGCTTTGCAAGCTCAAAGAATGGAACCAGCCGATCCACCGGGTGCGGGGCCGCATCGAGAAGATATTCGGGACATCGAAACGAAGCTACGGTCTGCGCCGAATGCCCTTTCGGCGAAGCTCAGTGTCCGTCGTCAGATCATTTGGCGCAAAGTGCGGCGTAGATTAGCGGAGTGTAGGCCTCGTCTGGGGGTTGATGTTAGGCGGCGAACTTGCGGTGTTGCAAGCGCCGATGTTCGATGGTCTGTCGCTTGATCCTTTCCCTTCGTTTGATGATGGCGCTGGCCCTGCCGAAGTAGGCGTCGGCGGGCGTCACGTTGTTCAGGCTCTCGTGGTAGCGCAGGTGGTTATAGTGCTCGACGAACGCCTCGATCTGAGCTTCGAGGTCGCCGGGCAGGAAGTAGTTTTCCAGGAGGATGCGGTTCTTCAGGGTCTGGTGCCAGCGCTCGATCTTGCCCTGGGTCTGGGGATGCATCGGGGCACCGCGCACGTGGCTCATCTTCTGGGCCTCGATGTATTCGGCCAGTTCGCCCGCGATGTAGCTGGGGCCGTTGTCGCTGAGCAGCCTTGGCTTGTGCAGCACCGTGGCATCGCAGCCCGAGGCCTTGAGCGCGAGGTCGAGCGTATCAGTCACGTCCTCGGCTCGCATGGTGGTGCACAGCTTCCAGGCGATGATGTAGCGCGAGAAGTCGTCGAGCACGGTCGACAGGTACATCCAGCCCCAGCCGATGATCTTGAAGTAGGTGAAGTCGGTCTGCCACATCTCGTTCACCCGCTTGGTCTGGGTATGGAAGCGATCGGCCGCCTTGATCACTACATAGGCCGGGCTGGTGATCAGGTCATGGGCCTTGAGCAGGCGGTAAACCGTGGCTTCCGACACGAAGTAGCGCTTCTCGTCGGTGAAGCGCACTGCCAGTTCCCGCGGGCTGAGCTCGGACTGCTCCAGCGCCAGCTCGATGATCTGATCATGGATGTCGGGCGGGATACGGTTCCAAACCCGGCTCGGCGCCGATGGCCGATCCTCCAGCGCCTCCGGCCCGCCTTCAAGGAAGCGATCATACCAGCGGTAGAAGGTCCGGCGCGCGATGCCGAGCTGGTCCAGCGTGCACTTGGCGGGCAGGTGCGACTGCTCGACGATCCGGATGATCTCGAGCTTCTCGGATGCGGGATACCTCATTCGTCGCCCTCCCCATCCGCGATCATGCTTTTTTTAAGCAGGCGGTTCTCGAGGGTCAGGTCGGCCACGCACTCCTTCAGCGCGCCGGCCTCGCGGCGCAGATACTTGACCTCGTCGGTGGTCGCGGCGCGGGCGGTGTCGCCGGCCAGGCGGCGCTTGCCCGCTTCCATGAACTCCTTCGACCATACGTAATACAGGCTCTGGGCGATGCCTTCCTTGCGGCACAGCTCGGCAATGCTGTCATCGCCGCGCAGGCCATCGAGCACGATGCGGATCTTGTCTTCGGCCGAGAAATGGCGACGCGTCTGCCGCCGGATGTCCTTCACCACCCGCTCGGCAGGGGCCTTCATCGGCGATTTTTTCAAGGAGGATTGGGGCTTCATCTTCGTTCCTTCGTCACTACGACGAAGCCCCAATCCTCCTTAAATCACAACCTCAAATCTGTGCCATTGGTGCTGACGGGGAACATTTCGGTGACTACTCGTACTTGAGCGAAAGCCAGCGGAATCACGTCGACGTATGGAGTGACCGCCTCGAGGCAATGATTGAGCAATTTCTCGCAGAAGGGGTTCGTGACGGATCCATTGTTCCTTGCGAAACCCGCCTGGTCACAAAGCTGCTAATCGGAATGCTCATCTCACTCGCGCGCTGGACCTGGCGGGTGGAAGGCATAACCACGGATCGTCTGATGGAAGCGATCTGCGTGGCAAGTCTCAGCGGTCTGGAGGAGGATTTCTGGACTCCCTCCAAAAGTCGATAAAGAAAAGGGTCGCGGCTCCGATCAACAGAGCGAGCTAAATGAAAAGTGCTACAAAATTATTGCCGACTTTTCGCCCCTTCCTTCGATGCGGGCTGATAAGGCAATGGCACCCCAATCATATCAAGCAACGCCGCTCGGCCGCGATAGCCTCGTGAAAATCGTTCGCCACCTAACAGCCGACTTCAAAGACCAAACGCGATCGTGGGGAGGCGGCCTCGCATCCGACTGACATCTCCCGGCCAAGAGTTGCAGCATTGACTACGGCAATCGCCTATCAAGCCGCTTTGCTATGGGCAAAGCCACGGCAATAGCTGCGAGGCATACCAAGGCCCCCATTGGCCCGATCAGCGTGTAGCCCCCGAAGTTCTGCGCGATGCCACCGGCTACAAGCGAACCGAAGCTTTGTGCCAACAACCAGGTGCCTGTTGTCATCACAGCCAAGCGGCCGCTGTCATCGATCGAGTACGCGAGCCCCAGCAGCAACGGGTAGGTCAGGAACCAACTGACATTAAAGGCAACCAATGCGGCCCCAAAGGCGGCCTCAGTGCTCACCGTTGTCAGCAGCGCGCAAGCCAGCCCGCAAGCCCCCAACGCGGCCGCCAGCGGCCAGGTTCTCGGCAGCCGCTTGACCACCACTGCCAACGCGGCATTGCCCAGCGCGCTAACCAGGGTAGCAATGCTTTGATACCTGCCAAATTGGGTCGCCGGCAAGCCGATCGCATGAGCCGTGCGCTCCATGAACGGCCAGATTGCCAGTGTCCCGAAGGCGAACAAAGCCATCGCCGCCAGCACGCGACGCCCTTCCGCTCCAATCGGCGCGCTGGGTGCTATGGCGGTGGTATCACCGTCAAGCCCCGTTCCTCCTGGCAGGGTCAGTGCGAGCAATCCAAGTATACACGTCAACACCGCAAGGGCTGTGAACATTCCTGCTACGCCATAATCCTTGCCGATGATCGGCAGGCCAATGTTGATCGCCGCAAACATGATCGTCTGGAAAGCTATGCCCATCGAAATCGAGCGTGCGGGATGCGCAGTGCGGCCTGCCGCCAGATTGACCGCGCTGTTCATGACCCCGAAGCCAAGGCCGGTGCCTATGCGTCCCAGCAGCAACAACGGAAAGCTTGTCATCAAGGCCGAGCTGGCCTGTGCTGTCGCTACCAGAACGGTCGCAAGCACCGCCAGAACGCGCGCGTCCATCGCCCGTGCACGCGGTGCCACCAGAAACATCGCAGCGGCATAACTGAGGGTTTCGGTCATGTTCCAGGCGCCCATGGCCGTCGGGGTAAAGCCGAAGCGGTCCATCAGGCCGCCGATCAGATAAGTGGTGAAATTGTTACCGAGATGCGCCGCTGTCGAAGCCGCCCCGATACCGATCAGGGTGAAAGCGAAATTTCGCTGCGATTTTGCTGCGGTCATCCTGCTTAAAACCGGACACGCGGGAAACGCGACATCGCTTCCAGATCTTCAAGATCCATATGCGCGCGAACATATTCCTGTGCGGCATCGCGCCTTGGCTGATGATCCCACGACGTAAGCGTGCCGGTCGCATTGGCCGCCCCAACCAGTCGGCGGCTTCGCTGGCTGGCCAAAACTGCGCTGGTGATTTGCGGAAAGTCCCAGCGCGCAGCCACTTCGCGCCGCAGTTCGGCCACCAGTTGAGCCTGCGCCGGATCAGCGGCAAGATTTTGCAATTCGTCGGGATCTTCAGCCAGATTGTAAAGAAGATCAGGATCGACGGACGAATGGATGAATTTCCATTGCCCTCGCCGAATCATGATCAGCGGCGCGATCGCGCCTTCACCCATATATTCGCCGATCACCTCGTCATGTCCGCTCCCATCAAGCAGATACGGCATCAGGCTCTGGCCATCTAGCGAAACTGCGGGCTCGTCAGAGATTCCGGCCATATCGAGCAGCGTCGGCAACAGATCGACAAGCGATACGCTCGCATCGATCACGCGGGGTTGATAACGGTTTGGCGCATGGACGATCATGGGGATGCGTGCCGCGCCTTCAAAGAAGTGCATCTTGTACCAAAGCCCGCGCTCACCCAGCATATCGCCGTGGTCACCGCAAACGATGACAATCGTATCTTCGCGCAATCCGGTTTCGTCGAGCGTATCGAGGATCATCCCGAACTGATCGTCCACAAAGCTCATTGATCCGAAATAGGCGCGGCGCGCAGCATGCACCTGCGCCTCGCTCACAGCGTCAAGGTCCAAGCCGCAGACATGACGCAGCCGGCGCGAATGTGGATCGAGCTCGTCTACCGGGATGTGAACCCGGGGCATCGGAATCTCCACGTCCTCATAGCGATCCCAATAATGTTGGTGGATCGCGTAGGGATCGTGTGGATGGGTCAGCGAGAGAGTCAGGAAGAACGGTCGCTCGTCATTGTCGCGCGCAATATCGTGCAGCTTGCGGCGGGCGGTGAAAACCGCTTCTTCATCGAAGTCGAGCTGGTTGGAGCGAATACAGGGACCGGCACTCAGCACGGAATCCATCGAATGATACCAGCTGGGGCGGTGTTCAAAATTACTCCAGTC
Organism: Sphingomonadaceae bacterium; assembly: GCA_025356175.1. GTDB lineage: Bacteria > Pseudomonadota > Alphaproteobacteria > Sphingomonadales > Sphingomonadaceae > Novosphingobium. Next base: position 6,904 of record JANXUP010000050.1, read on the forward strand.
AGGCGTCCAGCCGAAATCGGCGGGGTAGATGTCGGTTGTCAGCCTTTCTTCAAAGCCGTGCAGCTGATCGGGGCCAACGAAGTGCATCTTGCCCGCAAGGATCGTGCGATAGCCGCCCCGTCGCAGATAATGCGCCATGGTGGGAGTACTGGCAGACAGTTCGGCGGCGTTGTCATAGGCGCCTATTCGCGAGGGTAGTTGCCCCGCCATCATTGAAAATCGTGACGGAGCACAAAGCGGACTGTTGCAATAGGCGGAGCGGAACAGCACTCCCTCATCGGCCAAGCTCGCCAGATTGGGTACAAGTACCGGCGAAGGCGCAATGAACGGCAGGAACGGAGCCGCCATTTGGTCGGCCATCAGGATCAGGATATTGGGTTGCCGCACCATCGTTGAACTCTCCCGTGACTCGAACTTCGATTATTGTCCAAACCAGCGCAAAGGGCGACCTTAGGCAAAGGCGCGGGGGCCCTCAAGCGGGCATTGTCTGATGGGGCGCACCTCCCCGGCTGCATTCCCTAAACGACTACATTCGAGTCATTCGTTGCCCAGCCGCAGTGGCGTCTTTGAGGTGTCGAGATCGACGAATTTTAGTGTCGCGTCAAACGTCCGCTACCGGGTCGTTCTCCGATCAGCCGCTACGGCGCATTGGGGGTGGAAAGCGGACGTCAGGACTTCGCCGCCGCCGCGGCGGCGGCTTCACATTCCTTGAGAATTTGTGCCCGACCCGACGCGGCAAGATAATCGCTCTCGCTTACTTCGAGTCCGAGGTCTTTTTTAGCATACAGGGCCAAAGGCTCACCGGTGCTGCGCATGCTCAGCATCTGAAGTCTGGCCTCTGCCACTCCTCGCAATTGCGCATAGCTACGCTCAGGTGTGACGGGCAAATCGGGCGCGAATAGGAGCACGGCCAGGTCGGGTGCTGAGCCCTGCGCATTGTCTGCTTCCCGGATTTGGCGAATCATCTGGTAGACCTGCGAGTAGCGTTTGAGCTTCTCGGCGCCCAAATGGTCGCTAACCTGTGCTGCCAGCGTCGCCTGGAAGGCATTGTCGGCCCACAGTCTGCCTACAGAGAAGGCGTAGCCATTTGTTAGCATTTGCCGCGCCTTCGCCTGGTCGCCGCGAATGATTGCGTTCTGCAGTGCATCAAGCTGAATTGTCGAACAATGGTTGAGCCGATTGAGCTCGATAACTCCGAGCAAGCTGTTTTTGATTTCCTCGTTCATTGATTGCTCGGCGGCGGCGACTTTGTGTTCCCATCGCCATTCATCAATAACCTGCTCCGCGCCAAGCGCGATCAGCACGCCGACGACGATAATGCCGACTTCGCCAAGGAACTCGCGCCAGCCGTGCATCGGCTTGGGTAGGTGGAAATGCATACAGGCCCCCGTTCTGAGCCGAGGCTAACAGCTGCCCTGGTGGTGGCAATGGGGCGCAAGCTACAATACTCGCATTCCGCAGGAATGGGCCGCAAGCGGACGCCGAAGCTGGCCTCGGGCAACCCGCGTGGGTTCGTTCGAGGCAGAACGGTGCTGCTTCTACAAATCGAAAAGGATGTCAGTTCCCTGCTTCCGGACCAGGTGCGAACAAGGACTGACAAAAGCTTGTATCATACGGTGGAGCGTCGGGGACTATAGCGGGCTCTATCCCCAAATTTCGCGCCTCCTTCAGGTAGATAAGAAAATTGCTTCGCATGTGCTCATTGCGGTAGCGCCCACGATAAATAAGTTCTCGCAGGCGCATGAGGTCAGAGTGATCGAGCTGATCCGCTCCGTTGTATTGGGCGAGCTCTAGCCACGTCTGGCGTTCGTCAAGCCGATGCACCTCATTGTTAGCAAATTCGTCGTAGAGCACACCATACTGCAGTTTTTCATCGAGCGGTAAATGGGACACGATGTTGATGTCGCGACTTTGCCACGCACTTGAGTCGAGGCTGAGTGAGTTTGGCACCCCGATTGGCCGTGCCAATCGCAATGGCCGACCCGCTTGCCAGCTGGCGAGCCAAGCCTGAAGTTCGTCTAGGCGACGATCGACGCAGCGATCTTCGCGGGAGCGATAAACATAGGATCCCAGATCGTTGGCGAGCTCGTGACGAATCGCCGCGCGGAACCCAGCGACCTGCTCCTTCCAATGTAACGTTTCGACTATCTGCTCCGCGCTAAGCGCGATAAGCACGCCAACCACGATAATGCCGACTTCGCCAAGGAACTCGCGCCAGCCGTGCATCGGCTTAGGTAAATGAAAATGCATGCAAAACCCCCGTTAGGACCGCTGCTAACACACTCGTGAGCGACCGCAATGTTCTCGTTCACCGCCAAGCCGCAAGGTCGCGATTGTCGTGGCAACTGGACATCGCGCGCCTTCAGATCATTTCCACGCACCACTCTCGACGTGAGTGGGCATGAAGCGCGATCTTAAGCCCGCGTCGGAAGGACTGGGGTGCAGATAGCAGGGTCCTTCTTCGGCCACATCGGGTCTGGTTTGGCGCTCATTCCCAAGGCACGAGCATCTCTTAAAATGGCGGGGATGTTGCCCATGAAACGATCTTGCCTCAGCCGCACCTGGTTAAGCAGACCGCGTATCCTAATGAGGTCCTGGTGATCTAGGGTCTGAGCGCCATCATAGTCGCCCAGGGAGATCCAAGCTTCTCGCTCAGCTAAGCGGTGGACCTCATTGTTCTGCAACTCATCGTAAAACTCCGCATAACTCAGCCGATCTGCCGGGGCGAGGTGGCCGCTCACATCGGGCGTCCGGCTGGTCCACACGCTTGTGTGCGAAGCCAAGGAGGTTGGCAGGCCGATCGGTCCGGTTAAATGCAAGGGCCGACCATCACTCCAAGATCGCCACCAAGTTTCCAATTCGACTATGCGCCTGTTAGTGCAGGCGTTCTGTTCGAGCCGATAATTGTAGGTGCCGAGATTGAAGCCAATCTCGACTGCAACGGCGTCCTTAAATGCATCAACCTGGTTGCGCCAATGTCGAGCCTGAAGAAGTTCCTCCGCCCCGAGCGCAAGCAGGATGCCCACCACGATAATGCCGACCTCGCCAAGAAACTCACGCCACCCGTGCAGCGGTTTAGGTAGATGAATATGCATGTAATGGCCCCCGAATAGGGGGAGGCTAGCAGACCGTTGGATGTCCGCAATGTTGTCGTGAGCTGACAGTCCGGTTTTGCCAGCCTGCGCAGGGAAGCAGTCACATGTTTCCCCAACACGTGACGGAAATCCTCGCCGAGCCTGAAGCATTATCACTCCGGTTTGGCCGTGGTGTCGCCTTCAATCGGCCCTGTGCGGTTCTGCTCGACGGGCTCCTTCATGAGGCCCATGCTGTCAATCAGCTAATTACCAGGCTCCTTGCCTGTCAACATGAGCGCAGCGTAATGCATCGCATTGAGTTGATCTTCGCTAAGCGGCCGCTTTTCTCAGGTTTGTGTCGCTCTCTGCGAACAACTTTTTGAACCGCGCTGACCGGTAAGACTGGCGTAAAGTGGCACGCGATCATGCTCATCGTCATCGCGTTCTAATGACTTGGGGCGGGTTCCCTCAGCTCACCGATTGACACCCGATAATCGGTGAATTCTTCCCACGGCAACACGACCGGAAAGGGTTGGTGGTTTTTGGCGGAATTCACCAGTTCAGTCTGCCTTGACGAGGCTCTAAAGTCGAGTTGGGCCCGACTTTACCCAATACCTTCCCACAACAATGGGAAGGGCCACCGGAGACTGGATCGCTCCCGACTGCGTCACGCACCAAACACTGAGCAGAACAGGCCAGAACGGCCCGCGCCTCGATCTCCTAGATCAGGCGCGCGCCGTCCGCCGGCACTTCAATCATCAGCTGGGGAACAGCGCCCGCCGGGGTGCGATAAGTGGACGCAACCTCGTCGCGCAGCGCCTCGATATCGCTGCGCCGGGCGATGGCGATCACCGCGCCGCCGAAGCCGCCGCCGGTCATCCGCGCGCCGCCGCGATTGCCCAGAAACTGCGCCATCGCTGCCGCCAACCGGTCGATCTCGGGTGTGGTAATCTCGAAATCGTCGCGCATCGAGGCATGCGAAGCGGACATCAGGCGGCCCAGCGAGGCGAGATCCCCGGCGGTCAGCGCGTCCGCTGCGGCAAGCGTTCGCGCGTTTTCGGTGATGACATGACGTGCTCGGCGATAGGCAACCGGATCCATCGCCGCGCGGGCGGCCACCAGCGCTGCCGGATCGGCATCGCGCAGCGCCGGGATCTGCATCGCACGTGCCGCGGCTTCGCACTGCTGACGCCGCAGATTGTACTCGCCGTCGACCAAGCCGCGGCGAATGCCTGAGTGGACGATCAGCACGGCCAGTTCCGCGCCCATTGCAACGGAGCGAGCCGAGAGATCGCGGCAATCGATCAGCACGGCGTTGCCGGCCTCGGCCCGTGCCGAGACCAGCTGGTCCATGATCCCGCACTGACACCCGGCGTAGTGGTGTTCGGCACTTTGCCCGGCGAGCGCCAACGCGGTCCGATCATGATCGGGCACGCCCGCAAGCGCTGCCAGAGCCAACCCCGTCGCCATTTCGAGCGAGGCCGATGACGACAGGCCCGCGCCTTGCGGCACGTTTCCGGCAATTGCAAGATCGGCGCCAGCTAGCGCGAGTCCGCTTTCAACGAGGGCGGCTGCCACGCCGCGGACATAGTTGCTCCAGTCCCCGTCCAGAGCATGCGGCACTGGGCTCGACAACGGAAATTCGGTGGTCTCACTCAGGTCCAGCGCCGCAACCCGCAGCACACCGTCTGTGCGCCGCCGCGCCGCCACCAAAGTGCCGACCCCGATCGCCATCGGCATGACAAACCCGTCGTTATAGTCGGTATGCTCGCCGATCAGGTTGACCCGCCCCGGCGCTGCCGCGATGAGCTCGGACGCATCACCAAAGGCAGCGTGGAAGCCCGCCTCAACCTTGTCCTTGAGCGCGATCATGCCCGCACCTCGCGCAGCCGGGCGGCAGCTTGTTCAGGGGTGATGTCGCGCTGCGCCTCGGCCAGCATCTCATAGCCAACCATGAATTTCTTGGTTGTGGCAGAGCGGAGCAGCGGCGGATAGAAATGTGCGTGAAGCTGCCATTCGGGATGTTCCGTTCGGTCGAAGGGCGCGCCGTGCCAGCCCATAGAATAGGGAAAGCTGGTCTTGAACAAGGCGTCGTAGCAACGGGTCAGCGCACCAATCGCGTGGGCCAGGTCGGCACGCTGCGCCGGGGTAAGTTCGGGCAGACGCTGCACCGGGAAGCGCGGCAAGAGCAGCGTTTCGAACGGCCACTTCGCCCAGTAAGGCACGATTGCCAGCCAGCTTTCGGTCTCGATCACGCTGCGCGGTCCGCCGGCTTCGCGCGCGGCCACGTCGAGCAGCATCGCGCGCCCCGTGTCCTGCCACCACTGGCCTTGGGTGCGGTGCTCGGTCGCGGGCAACTGCGGCAACATATCGGTCGCCCAGACCTGGCCGTGCGGGTGCGGGTTTGAACAGCCCATGATCGCGCCCTTGTTCTCGAAAATCTGGACCCAGGCATGGCGGCTGCCAAGATCGGCCGCTTCGGCGCACCAGCAATCGACCACCGCAGCAATCTCGGCATCGGTCAGGTCGGGCAAGGTCCGGGCATGATCGGGCGAGAAGCAGATCACCCGTGCCTCACCGCGCGCCGGAGCCGAACGGAACAGCGCATCTTCGCCGCCTGCGCCGACCGGAACATTGGCCTGCAATGCCGGAAAGTCGTTCGCGAAGACGAACGGCCCAGGGTATTCCGGGTTGATCTCGCCATTTGCACGAGTGTTGCCGGGGCACAGGTAACACGCAGGGTCGTAGGACGGCGCAGCACCGCCTCCGCCAGCATCTTCCTCACCGAGCCAAGGCCGCAGGGTGCGTTGCGGCGAGACGAGGATCCACTCATCACCCAGCGGGTCATAACGGCGGTGCGAATGCTGGTCTGGATCAAAGGTCATCGGCTTTTCCGTGATAAATTACCGCGCGCTCAGCGTGCATGGGGGGGATTGGCAGGCCGTGCCGGGCCAGCCAGCTTGCCGCATAGCGTTCGCGTTCATCGGCCCGGTCGGGTCCGATCCGCTGGACCAAGTAGGCGCGGGCAGGAGTGACGAATGGCAGCCGGACGGGCGGCGCAAAGCGCTGGCGCGAGGGCATGCAGCGGTAGACGATCAGCACCCATTCCTCGGCGTTGCCCGCCGCATGCCAGGTCAGGCCATCTTCGCAGATTCCGCCCCACACTTCGGCGTGCAGCAAGTGGCGCCAGGCCTTGTAGAACGCGATCCACTGCGCGACCCGCGCGGTCTCATCCGCATCGAGCTTGGCCGGGTCGAGCTCGACCCCCAAGTGCCCCTGCAGCGCAACTGCCGCGCGAAAATGGAGGGAGGAGCGACGCCCGGTGGTGTGCGCCGGCGATGCCCCGATGTGCGATCCCATCACTTCGGGTGGGAGGAATTGGAGGAAGCCGCGCTGGATCTCGAGCCGCGACTGGGCGTCGATATTGTCGCTGGCCCAAAAGCGCTGGACGTAAGGCAGCACCCCCATGTCGATCCGCCCGCCGCCGCCTGCGCAGCTTTCGATCTCAACCTGCGGGAAAGCCGAGCGCAACCGCGCCAGCAAGGCGTAGAACGCCAAGGTCTGCCGCCGGACTGCCGCGCGGCCAGTGGCATCGCCCGCCGCCACCAGATCGCGGTTGTGATCCCACTTGATGTAGGTAACCGGCACTGCACGCAACATCGCTGCGATGGCATCGAACAGATAATTGCTCACCTCGGCCCGGGTCAGATCGAGCACCAGCTGGTTACGGCTCAATTGCAGCGGCCGCCCGGCAAGCTGCAGCGCCCACTCGGGATGCGCGCGGTAGAGATCGCTGTCCGGGTTGACCATTTCCGGCTCAAACCACAGCCCGAACTTCATGCCCAGGCCGGTTACGTGCTGCGCGAGCGGCAGGAGCCCATCGGGGTACTTGGCCGCATCAGGCCACCAGTCACCCAGCGAGCTGGTATCGTCGTTACGGCGATGGAACCAGCCATCGTCGAGCACGAAGCGTTCGATCCCCAGCGCCGCTGCGCGATCCGCAAGATCGCGCAGCGCGGCCTCGTCGTGATCGAAATAGCAGCCTTCCCAGGTGTTGAAGTGAACGGGGCGCGGCGCGCGCGACCCACCGGGCCAGGAGATGATCGCGCGCGCTGCCGCATGGAAGTTGCGCGCCGCCCCTTGCCAGCCTTCTACCGAACAGGTGGCGAGCACTTGCGGCGCCTCTACCGAAGCGCCCGGTTCCAGCCGCAGTTCGCCGGGGGCAAGAGCCACGCCGAACTGCCACTGCCGACCGCCGTCATCGCACCATTCGATTTCCTGCGCGTGATTGCCCGACCAGGCGAGCTGCGCGGCGTAAGCGGTGCCGGCATGTTCGGTCGTGCCGTCCTCGGCCGCGACCGCACCGGGAAAGGCGTTGTGCGAGGTCAGGCCGCGGCGATTGGTCCGTGACCAGGTGGCAAGGCCGAGCCGGTCCTCGCGCGGTTCGAATTCGCCAGCGTGGCGTCCGCCGAAATAACGAATGCGCTGTGCCGCTGGTGGCAGCGGCAGGACGGCGCTGGCCAGCCACTGCACGTCGAGCGGCGCGGTACCGAGGTTGGTGAGCCGGGTGCGGCAGGCGAGGACATCCGTGGCCGGGTCGAGCGTCAATTCCAGTTCGACCTTGATCCCGGCGATCTCGTCAACCAGGTTGAAGGTAAGGGCATTGTCGTCCTGTGCGATTCCCGTGGTCTGGAGCGCCAGCGCGAAATCCCGCCCGTCGCGGTGAGCTTCAAGTGCGCTGCGCCCGAACCAGCCGAGCCCGCCGCCGGGAAAGACCGAGAGCCGGGCCGGAGGATCGAAATGAAAGCCAAAGTGCCAGCCCTGTTCGCCAAGCGCCGGTCCGGGCAGCATATCGCCCTCCAGCCGCGGCCCCCAATAGCGCCACAGTGGCGGGCCCATATCGGCGCATTCGAGGAGCAGCGAGCTGCCGCGCCCATGCAACCAGTAAAGCTGGGTCATCGGCCTGCTTCCTCCCTGACCACGGTATTCCGCCGCGTCCCGCCAGCGCTGCCTGCATTCGGCCCCAGCGTCAATCTGGCCCTCGCGTTACCGCCATTTTGCGCACTCGCATCGGTGAATTCGTATGGAACCGGCTTATGCGCAGTCAGCGGTTGGTTGCCGCATCCGCCGCGTCCCCGCTTGGCAGCACGCCCGCGGCAGCGGCATCACTGGCGGCGGCGGCAAGGTCCTGGTCGATCTTGCCGGCTTTGCCCTCAACCTTATGCTGCGCGTCCTGATAGCGCTCGTCGAATGACTGCCGGTGGCAGCCCGCCACCCAGACCAGAGCAAGGGCAGTAATCTTCCGAGACATCAATAGCGTTTCCGGTAGCGGACATTGAAACTGGTCACCCCCGAACCGCCAGCTTCGCTGAGGATCGACAGAACTGGGCTCAGGCTTACCTCGATCCGCGTCGCGGTAAAGCCGCGCGCGTCGGTAATCACCTCAAGATACACATTGTTCGAAATATAGCGCCCCGCGGCGATCGCAGTGCCGCGCCCGCTGGCTTCATCGGGCGAAAGAATGCGCAGCCGCGAAATTCCTGTCGCTGCGCGCAGCTTGCCCAGCGGATTGAGCCCGCCGCTCCCCCCGCGCAAGCTATTGAGCGAGGCGGCCAGCTGGATCGCCTGGATCGGCGAAAGCTGACCAACAGAATTGCCGAACAGGATCCGCGAGAGCACCTCATCCGAAGGCAGTGACGGACTTGAGCTAAAGGCAATCTGCGGATTGAGCGCGCGTCCGTCCACATTGATGGTAACCGCAATATCGTCGATCACCTCGGTCGCGCTCAAGGCGATCTGTGGATCGCTGAGCATCCCGCCGGTAAAAATCAGCCGGCCTTCCTGCAATTCGAACTGCCGTCCGGCAAAACCGAGGTTTCCACGGACCAGATCGATCGAACCAGCAACACGTTTATCGTAGATCGTGCCCGTCACATGAAGATCGGCCCGCCATTCGCTGTCGAGCCCCATCCCGGTAACGAACAGCTGGTTCGGCGCGGTCAGGTCAAGATCGAGCCGCACGCCCTCAAGTAGGCTGCCGCGCGGAACTGCCGGTTCGTCGCCGGTTATCCGCGGGCGGCCACGCGGCGCCTTGAAGTGCACCCCGGTCAGCTCGGGCACTTCCGAAGCCCCCTGCCGGACCAGCTCATAGCGCGTTTCGGGAAGCAGCAGCTTGCCCGCTAGCAGTGCAGTCTCGCCCGCCCGCTTGCTTAGCCGCAACTTGCCGGTTGCCGACGATGACAAGGCGTCACTGCGGGCCAGCCGCGCATTGGCCAAGTCAAAGCTCATGTCCATCGGATAACCTTCGGCCGCGGCCAGGCTGAAATACCCGGTCCCCGAAATCTTGCCCGATCCCGCCACGGCATTGAACTGTTCCACCTGGAGCCGGTTGCCGGCGAAATGCCCGGCCAGCGCCATGCTGGTGAACCGTGTGCCGTAAGTCTGGTTCTCGTAAGTCAGGTTCTCGCCGCGGACGATCCCGGCGAGCTGGGGCTGACGTAGCCGCCCGGAAAAGTCCGCACCCACCGCGATCGGGCCGGTCAGCACCTGGTCTGGCTGGCCGACGAATGACCACAGCGTATCGGCAGGGCCGTTATAACGGATACCGCCGCCGAGCGGTGCCGCTTCGACCCGGTTGACCCAGTTGCCCGCGCCCGGCCCCAGCGGGCGCAGCGAGGCGACCAGCCGCCCGATCACCGCGCCGCGCTCGCGGATCACCGCGCGGCCCTCGCCGCCATCGGGCAGCAGCTTGCCGACAAAGTTGATATCAACCGGCTGGCTTACCGCCGCGGCGGTGGTGCGCGAGAAACCGTCGATACTCAGCCGCGCATCGGCGCGCGGGAAGGCGCCGGGGCTCGGCTGGTCGAAATCGAGCGAACCGGTCGCCTTGCCGCCGATCCCATAGCCGGGGAGGAAGGCATTGAGCAGCGCCATATCGAGCCGGTCCATCCGGCTTTCGAGCTTGAGCCCGGTGCCGTATTTCCCCGCGAGCCGCAGGCTGCCCTGACCGAAATCGAAACGCGTCGGGAGCAGTTCGTACCCGGCGCGCGAGGGTATCACCCGCGCCGGACTGGCAGTGCGGAAGGCGATCCCGCGCACTCGCCCGTCGAGCGCGGCGCGCCACAGGTTGGGTTCAAGCTGGGCGTTGCCGGCGAGCTTGAACGGGACGCCGCTGACCCCTTCGGCAACGAACTTCGCCGTGCCGCGCCCGTCGCGGTAATCCACCTGCGCGCGCGCTGCGGTGAAGTTGAAGGCGCGGAACCGGGTCTGCGCCAGCTGCACATCGGCGACCACCCAAGGTTTGTCGTACAGGACGATCCGCGCATCGACGATCGCGCTGCCGATCGCGAGCTGCGCCGGGCCCGGCAGCACGGTGTCGGTGGCGCGCACATTGATCAGCGCCTCCTGGTAGGGCCCAGCCGCGCCCAGCCGGATCACCCCGGCCAGCCCGCGCCCATTGGCCTCAAGCTGCCCGGCAAAGGGCCCCGCAGGCGTGCGCTGGATGCGCCCATTAAAGCCGATTCCAGCCAGATCGCCCTTGTTGATCTGCAGGGTCAGCGCTTTGCCCTGGAGCAAAGTAATATCGGCGCTGAGCCGGCCGTAATCGGTTTGACCGGTGGCGTTGAAACGGTAGCCACCATTGTTGCCGAGAATTTCTGCCCGCACCCCGGCAAGACCGATCCCGAAGCCCGGGTTCTTCGCCATCAAAACCGCGCGCGGCTGTGCGAGCGTGCCGGTGAGCTCCAGCGCGACCGGACCATAGCGCAGCGAATGGCCGGTGGCTGCGAGCGTGATCCGGCCAGCGTCGTAAGTCCCGCGCCCGTCGAACACTTGCAATTCAGGTGCGGACACGCGGACCCGCGAGAAGTGAACGATTCCGTCAGGACCATAGTCCAGCCGGCTCGACCCGGTCATGTTGCCGCCGAGCAAATCCTTGACGCTCTGGTTGGTGAGCTGGGTCGAACGCGCGCGGACCGTGCCGGTCAGCGTGAACCCTTGCGGCCCGTGCTTGAGATCGGCAGTGGTCTGGACCGCAAAAGTGCCGACACTGTCGACCCGGTAGTTGTTGATCCGTCCCTCGAACGCTCCGGTGTAGAGCCCTTTCGCGGTGTCAGCGAGCAGCACGGCTTTGGCATCGATCCGGTCCGACTTGATCGTCATGTTGTCCGACAGGATCCGGGTGCCCTGCACCGCGAGGTCGCCGTTCACCTGCACATTGGTGAGCGCTCCCCCGGCCACGGTGTCGAGCCCGCCGATCCGCGCGATCCGGCCGCTCACCGGGATCACGATCTGGTCAGCATCGACCCTCGCCTTGCCGCTGGCGTCGATCCCTTCAAGCGCGACGCTGCCGGTGTTCAGCGCCGCCGCCGTCACGCGGTACTGGACCAGCGGCCGCGCGAACGCGCCCTCCAGGTCGAGCGCGGCATGAACGGCGCGTCCGCTCAGGTTGGGCGCCAGCGCGGCCGGGCGCAGCAGCAGCAGGTCGAGCTTGAAATGATCGAAGCTGTTGTCGGACAGGTCGACTATCCCGCTTGGCATCAGCGAAAGCTGGTCCGACTTCAGTAATCCCGAAACATCGGCACGGCGATTGTCGAGCTTGGCGACAAGGTCCACCTGGGTGGTCGCATCGAACAGGACTGCGGGAATTCCGCTGAGCAGCAAACCAAGCTGCGCCGGTCCCTTGACCGCAAAGGTGCCGCTGTGGGCGCCCAGACCGAGGCTGGCCACCCTTTGCCCGGCGAGATCGGCCGCGAGCGTGCCGTCCCACTTGGCCCAGTCACCGCTTCCGTCGAGGCGTAGAGCCAGTGCCTTGTCGAGCCCGGCCAGCGCGGCGATAACCCCGCCTTGCGGCGCATCGAGGTTGAGTTTGAGCGCCAGCCGGTTTGCCTCGGGCGCAGCGTCGAGCACCAGATCGAGCCGGTCGCCCGCCATTCCGCCCGGCGCGGCGAGCGTCAGCGCCTGCGCCGAAACCTGCGCCCGGCGTCCGGCGATCTTGGCGGTGCCGGCAAGGCGAAGCTCGCGTCGTTCGCCCGAAACTGCGGGCAAGGCGACCAGCCGGTCGATCTGCAAGTGCCCCACATCGATATCGAGATCGGGCAGCAGCGGCCCCTGGGTGGTGCTGACCTTGAACTGCGGCACACGCTCCAGCGTGACCAGCGCCGCACTGGCCGAGCGCACATCGACGTGGTTGCCGAGGTAGGCGAGCGGCTGCCAATCAAGATCGATCTCGGGCGCGGAAAGGAAGCGGCCCCTGGTATCATAGGCGACGACATCGAGCAGCCGGGTCTTGCCCCACAGCGAGCCGTCGATCCTTCCGACCACAATCCGCAGCCCGTTGCCGAAGGTCATGCCTGAAACCTGCCGCGCGGCGAACTTGCGTCCGGCGTCGGTCTGCACAAACATGAAAACTGCCAGCAGCAACAGGACTACAGCCAGCACCGCGCCGACAAACCCGCGCAGCGCGATCCGCCCCCAGTTGCGCTTCGGCGCTGTTTCTTCCGGCAGCAGAGCCTCGGCCTCGTCCATCAAAAAGCTTGCCCGATCGAGACGTAGACGTTGAACCGGCTTTCACCCGTGCGGCGATTGAGCGGCGTTGCCAAATCGACCCGCACCGGCCCGAAATTGGTGTAGACCCGCGCCCCGATCCCGACGCCGACGCGCAGATTGTCGAATTGCGGGGTCGAGCTGGCATAGGCCTGACCCATGTCGACGAAGCCGACCACGCCGTAATCGCCGAAGCGATAGCGCACCTCGAAGGCCGCCTCATTAAGGCTGCGCCCACCGGTGGGGCCGCCCGCGGGATCGCGCGGTCCGAGCTGCTGGTAGCCGAAACCGCGCACCGAGCCGCCGCCGCCCGCGTAAAGCCGCCGCGATGGGGCGAGATTGTCAAGGCTCGCACCTTCGATTGTCGCCACCCGCGCCCGCGCGGCAAGCGTAAGGTTCTCGCCGATGCGGTAATAGGCCGTGCCATCGAGCCGCACGCGGATATAGGGCGAAAACGATCCCTGCAACGATCCCTCGGGCTCGACCAGCGTGGTGACGCGAAAGCCCTTTCGGGGGTCGAGCAGGCTGTCGGTGGTATCGAAACCGAGCTGCCCGGAAAGTCCGGCGATCGCGTAAGTCCGCCGTTCGCGCGCCGCCAGCACGGGAACGTAGACGCTTTCGTTGGTCCCGATAAGCTGCACGCCATAAGCATAGGTCAGGCGCTTCTGCCACAGCGGGGTCGAATCGTAGCTGACCCGCGCCGACAGCCGCCCGGTATAAGCCGTATAGGCATCATAGCTGGTGTGATGGAGGTCAGCGGCGAGTTCGAGGGTCCGGTCGCGCTTGCCCGCGTTGGAGCGGCGGAAGGTGACGTCAGCGCCTTGTTCCTGCGTGCCGACCACGCCGCTTACCGCCAAGGCACCTTCAGGTGACCACAGGTTGAGGTGCGTCCAGCCGGCCTCCGCGCGGAAGCCCTGCCCGGTCGCATAACCAGCGGTGGCGGCAATCACCCGCGGCGGTCCGGCTTCCTGCTTGACTGCCAAGTCGACCACCTCAGTGCCGTCGGGCCCGGCCCGGCCGGTGCGCCGCGGTTCAATGCCGATGCCCTTGAATAGCCCGGTCGCCACCAGCGCCTGGCGCAGATCGTCAACCTTGCGGCTGTCATAAAGCTCACCCGGCTTGAACCGCGCCAGCACCGCAACGTGATCGGCGCCGAACGCCTCCTTTCCCTCACTGACGATCTGGCCATAGGTGCCGCGCGGACCGACTGTGACCGACAGGGTATAATCGGCCCCGCCGCTGTCAGGATCGAGCAACACGTCGCGTTGGCCAACCTCGGCAAAGGGGTAGCCGTTCTCGGGCAATGTCAGCGCAACCTTGGCCTCTTCGACCAGCACCTGTTCGGCGCGCACCGGCTCGCCGATCTTCAGCGTCAGATTGTCGCGGATCAGCCCAGTGGGCACGGTCGGCTCGGCATTCACGGAGATCGTCGCGAAGGTAAAGCGCTTGCCCGGGCTGACCTCGAGCACCGCGAGCAAAGGCTGACCGTCAGTCGCGTCCGAGCGGTCAAGCCGGGTCACGACCTGCGCATCGAACCAACCCTCGGCCGCGAGCAGCTTCTTGAGCAGCGCTGCATCCTCGCCCTCGCGGCTGGCAACCTGCGCCGCATTGGCGGCCTTGCCCTTGCCGTGGCGAAGCGCGGACAGATCATTGAACTGGCCCGGAATGTTGACGCCGGTCTGCGTCTTCATTTCGTCCAGCCCGGTCAGCTTGACCTGGTAGGCGACCTCGACGTTGCGGGTATCATCGGGCGCATCGACGAATTTGACCGGCTCGACCCTGAAGTCCTCCAGCGGCGGCAGCGGCTTCACCAGTTCGGCATCGCGGATCGGGGCATCGCCGATTGTCTCGACCGGCTGCTGGTCGGCCAGCGCGGGATCGCCGGCGGGCGGCGCTGCCCCTTCCTGGGGCTTGGCCCCGGCTTGCTCGGCCGCGATCCGGCGTTCAAAATCGCCAATCGATTCAAGCGGTTTGGCAAGTTCGGGATCGTCCGCCGGATCGAGCTTGGGGATCGCCGCCTTGAATTCATCATCCGGGATGATGGGCTCCACGGCAGGCAGGTTGGCGCCCGGCGGCGGCGACGGGACCGAAATCGGCGTGTCCGCCTCAGCGGCGGTCGGTGCCGGTTGGGCCAGAGCTGCCGCAGGTTTCAGCGGCTTGGCTTCGACCAGCGTTGGCTGCATGAACGCGGCGCAGATCAGCGCACAAGATGCGGCCTGTGCCGTGCCGGTCCGCCACCCATTCATCGATCAACCTGTCCCTCAGTCATAATCAGGCTTGGCAAAGTTCCGGCACAGAACTCGCCGCCAATCGCTAAAACGCAGCAACCACGCCAAAGTTCCGGCCTGCACAATTGGTTCAACGCTCATGCCGGGCGGCCAGCGCAATCCCGGCGAGATTCTGCTGGCGGGCGATCCAGCGGATTCGCACAGGATGGCCCGGCTGGATCAACGCAGCGAACCTTGCGAAATGCGCTTGCACGGTCGCGCCGCGACACTTGGCCTGTCTGTTCGCCTGCGCGATTACTGCGCGGGCATCGCCGAGCAGCACGAAATCACGTTCGCCCAATTGCTGAGCCAGTTCGAGCGCCTTGATCAGCGCCAGCCATTCAGCATCCGTGTTGCTGCCCTGGCCCAGATCATCGAACAGATAGCTGACCCCGCGCGCTACTACTGCGGCTTCGATCTTGCCCGGATTGGGCCGACAGCCACCATCGAAGAACAGCTTAAGCGGGCGGCTGGACATCGCGTTTCCGCAGTACGCGCGGGATGCGCTTACCCTTGGTCCGGCTGGTCAGGTGAAATTGCCAGCACCGATCGCAGCGATAGGGCCGCAGCGGGAAATCGGCCTTTGCGGCCACTTCCAGCGCGCCAGCCTCGCTCGCATAGCGTGCTTTCTTGACGCAGATGCTGAGCCGCGTACGCACCGTCGTCTGGTTCAGGCCGCGAGCAATTCCGAGGTCCGCCGCACCAGCCGGCCAGGCAGCGCGCCAGTATGCTGTCCATCGCGGTAAGTCACGACCCCGGAGACGATGGTCGCCAAGATCCCTTCCGCGCCCTGCTGCATCCGCTTGCCGCCAGCAGGCAGGTCATAGGCGATTGTCGGAACCTTGAGCCTGAGCGTAGCAAGATCGATCACGTTGAGGTCAGCCTTCATCCCCACCGCAATCCGTCCGCGGTCGGTCATGCCAATCAGTTCGGCTGGCTTGCTGGTCAGCTCGGCGATTGCGTGGGGCAAAGGGATGCGCTCTGCTTCGGAAGCATCGCGGACCCAGCGCTGGAGGTAGAACGTGGGGAAACTCGCATCGCAGATCAGGCCATAATGCGCGCCGCCATCGGCCAGCGCCATCACGGTCGAGGGATGGCCGAGCATTTCGCGCACCGCATCGAGGTTACCCGCGGAATAATTCGCTGCGGGCAGGTAGAACAGCGCCTTGCCATCATGCGCCAGCAGCGCATCGTAAGCATATTCGGCGAGCGTCAGCCCGGCCGCCTTGGCGTGTTCATCGACCCGGTCCTCGCGGCTCGGTTCGTAATTCGGTTCGTCGCCCCATTGGTAGGCGGCACGAAAAGCATTGATCAGCGCAAGGGTGGTCGGGTTGGTGTCTTCAGGCTGCTCGGCGAGCACCGCCGCGCGGAAAGCGGGATCACGCAACTTAGTGACCCGCTCGGCGAGCGGCAGGTGTGCAATCCCTTTGTAGCTGGGATGGCTGCTGAAGGCGTGCAGGCTGAGGTCGAGCCCGAAGAACATCCCCACCGGGCGCGGTGCCACCTGGCCGCGCATGGTCAGGCCGTCCTTGGCCGCCTGTGTCAAACCTTCGAGATGATAGCGCCACCCCGCCCCGGCCTGTCCTGCAACTTCAAGCAAGGTGAACGAGACTGGCCGCCCGCTGTGTTCGGCAATCTGGCGCAATATCGGGAATTCTACCTCTGCCGGTTCGGCCGGTGCCGGGATGATCTGGAACACCCCGGCATCGGCATCGCTGAGCCCGTCAGCCAGGGCGCAGAGTTCGTTGACATCCGAATAAAGGCTGGGCGCAAGGTCGCCCGCGCGGGTGCGGTGCATCACGTTGCGCGAGGTGGTCACCCCGAAACCGCCCGCGCGGATGCCTTCGGCAACCAATCCGCGCATCTGCGCCAGGTCATCGGCGGTTGGCGCTTCCTTGCGCACCGCGCGGTCACCCATCACGTAGACGCGCAGCGCCGAATGCGGGATTTGCGCGGCAATATCGATGTCAAGCTCACGCAAGGCGAGCGCATCGAGATATTCGGGGAACGTCTCCCAGTTCCACGGCAGGCCTTCGATCATCACCACTTCGGGGATGTCTTCTACCCCCTCCATCAGCTTGACCAGGTCGCTGCGCTGTTCGGGGCGGCAGGGGGCGAAACCGACCCCGCAATTACCCATCACCGCAGTGGTAACCCCGTGGCCGGAACTTGGCGCGAGGCGGCTGTCCCAGGTGACCTGGCCATCGAAATGGGTGTGCACGTCGACGAAGCCGGGGGTGACGAGTTTGCCGGCGGCATCGATCACCTCGTCCGCCTCGCCCAATTCGGTCCCGATCGCGGCGATACGGCCGAGCTTGATCGCAACATCGGCCACGCGGGCATCGGCACCGGTCCCGTCGATCACGGTCCCGCCCCGGATAATCAGTTCATAATGTGCCACGTTCGCTCTCCACCGGCATGCATCCTGCCTGGCGGTCATGGTTTCAGACGCAGCGAGTCACGGCAAGCTTCAAATTCCCGCCGGCTCGTGCATAGCTGCAAGCCGAGAGGCGACCCCGCATGACCCAGATTCCGTTCGAGCGCATTCCCTACCTGATCATCTATGACGAGGAGAGCGCGTTCAAGGACACTTACGCGGGCCAGATCGGCAAGGTCGTGGTCGAGGCGATGCACCTGAAGCCCGCAGTGCCCTCCGGCAGCGTCGTAATCTTTTCGCACCCGATCGGCGGCGGGGCGTGGCTGCCGCTGGTGACCGTGCTCGCCCGAATGGGCGTCCACACGATTTACTGCAACACGCGCTACCGGGGCAACGACACCGCGCTGATCATGGAGCGCGCGGTGATGGATTTCGGCGCCTGCATCCGCCACGCCAAGGAGAAGCTGGGCTACGATAAGGTCTACCTGGGCGGCTGGTCGGGCGGCGGGGCGCAGAGCCTGTTCTATCAGGCCGAAGCGCAAGACCCCAAGGTAACGCATACCCCGGCAGGCGATCCTTACGACCTGACCGCAGCCGGGTTCATCCCCGCTGACGGCGTGCTGCTGCTCGCCGCGCACCTCTCGCGCAACCTGACGCTCACCGAATGGATGGACGCCTCGATCGAGGATGAACGCCGCCCGTTCGAACGCAATCCCAAGTGGAACCTCTATGCGGCGGACGGCCCCAAGTCGCCCTACTCGGCGGACTTCCTCGCCGAATATCGCGCGCGCCAGATCGCGCGCAACCGGCGCATCACCGCCTGGGTGCAGGACGAACTGGCGGCATTAAGGGCGCAGGGGTTGGAACAGCACGAGCGCTGCTTCACCGTGCAGGGGACGATGGCCGATCCGCGCTGGCTGGATCCGCTGGTCGATCCCAACGACCGCCAGCCGGGCCACTGCATGCTGGGCGATCCGTTTGTCGTGAACGACGGCCCGGTCGGCCTCGCCCGGTTCACCACGCTGCGCTCGTGGCTGTCGCAATGGTCGTACGATCTGTCGAACGGTGACGGGCTCAAATGCGCGGCGCGGATCGCGAGCCCGATGCTGGTGATCGAAAACAGCGCCGACGATGCCTGCACTCCCAGCCACGCCGCGCGGCTGATGGCAGCGGCAGACAAGTGCAGTATCGATCATCATGTGATTGCGGGCGCAAACCACTATTACTTTGGTCAGGCGGCGCAGGTGAACGAGGCAGCAACGCTGGTACGCGACTGGATCGCCGGGCAAGGCTGAAGCAATGGCGCGTGCAATAGAGATCGTCGAAGTCGGCCCCCGCGACGGGCTGCAGAACGAAGCGTTGCTGGTCTCGACCGCCGACAAGGTCGAGCTGATCCGGCGCTGCATCGCCGCCGGAGCCCGCCGGATCGAGATCGCGAGCTTCGTCAACCCCCGCAAGGTCCCGCAGATGGCCGATGCCGAAGCGGTGGTCGAAGCGCTGGGGCGGCCTGATGGCGTGATCCGGATCGGTTTGGTGCTTAACCGGCGCGGGGCCGAACGCGCCATTGCGGCTGGCGTCGATCAACTGGGCGCGGTGGCAGGCGCCTCGGATACGTTCGGAGTGCGCAATCAGGGGCAGAGTTCGGCGCAGTCGGTGGATGAGGCGAAAACGATCATCGCGCTCGCCAAGGCAGCGGGACGCACTGGGCAAGTAACTATCGCCACCGCCTTCGGGTGCCCGTTCGAAGGAGAGATAGACCCGGCGCATATCGTCGCCATGGCCCGCGAACTGGCCGAAGCCGGACCTTGCGAAGTGGCGCTGGCCGATACCATCGGAGTTGCCGTGCCCGCGCAGGTGACGGCGCTGGTTGCGGCAGTACGCCAAGCCATCGCGCCGCTGCCGGTGCGGGTGCATTTCCACGATACCCGCAACACCGGCGTCGCCAACGCCTGGGCCGCGGTTGAGGCGGGCGCGGTGACGGTCGATGCGTCGCTCGGCGGGCTGGGTGGATGCCCATTCGCACCTGGTGCTGCAGGAAACGTCGCAACCGAGGATGTGGCCTACCTGTTTGCCCGATCGGGGGTGGCAACCGGGCTTGATCTGGACAGGCTGCTTGAGGCTTCGCATTGGCTTTCCGGGATCATGGGCAAAGCACTGCCGAGCAGTCTTGCCAAGGCCGCCCCCTTCCCGCCACAGGCGCTGGCATGACAGACCCTAGCAACACCGGTGCGCTCGCCGGAATCAAGGTAATCGAACTGGGCCAGCTGATCGCCGGGCCGTTCTGCGGGCAATTGCTGGGTGACATGGGTGCCGACGTCATCAAGGTTGAGCCGCCCGGCCAAAATGGAACTGGGGGCGGCGATCCGATGCGGACCTGGGGTAACGGCGAGCACAAGTTGTGGTGGCAGGTGATCGCGCGCAACAAGCGGGGGGTTAGCGCCAACCTGCGCGTGCCCGAAGGCCAGAACCTGCTGCGCCGCCTGCTTGATGGCGCGGACATCCTGATCGAAAACTTCAAGCCCGGGACCATGGAGAAATGGGGCTTGGGTCCAGCGGAGTTGCAGGCCCTCTTTCCGCGCCTGATCATCGTTCGCATGTCAGGCTATGGCCAGACCGGGCCATACTCGGACCGCGCGGGATACGGCGGCATCGGCGAAGCGATGGGCGGGTGGCGCGCGATCGTCGGCGATCCTGACCGGCCGCCATCGCGCATGGGGGTCTCGATCGGCGATACGCTGGCGGCGACCTATGGCTGCATGGGCGCGCTCGCCGCGCTGCACGCGCGCGAGACGAGCGGCAAAGGCCAGGTGGTCGATTCCGCGCTGTATGAAGCGGTGCTGCAGGTGATGGAATCAGTCGTGCCCGAATATGCCGCGATGGGGCTGGTGCGGCAGCGTTCGGGCTCGATCCTGCCGGGGATCGCACCCAGTAACGTCTACCCGTGCAGCGACGGCGAATACATGATCGGCGGCAACGGCGACACGGTCTTCGCGCGGCTGTGCGAAGCAATGGGCCAGCCCGGACTGGCCGCGGACCCGCGTTTCACCACCCACATCGCGCGCGGCGAACGGCAAGGCGAACTCGACACGCTGATCGGCGCATGGACCAGCCAGCACACCGTCGAAGAACTCGAAGCGCTGATGATCGCCCATTCGGTGCCCGCAAGCCGCGTCTACACCGGGCGCGAAATGCTCAGCGATCCGCACTTCGCCGCGCGCGGCGCGCTGGCCCAGGTGCCGCATCCCGAGCTGGGCGAGGTCACCATGCAGGCACCAATGCCACGCCTGTCAGCGAACCCCAGCGCGATCCGCCGGGCCGCTCCGCAGACTGTGGGGGCCGACAATGCAGAGGTTTACGGCGCGCTCGGGTTCGATCAGGAAGCGCTGGCGGGCTTGAGCGCACGGGGAGTGATTTGATGGCGACGCAATTGATCGGGGCAATCGAGGCGGGCGGGACCAAGTTCGTTGCCGCGCTGGCCCGCCCGGATGGGTCCAAGCTTGCCGAAACGCGCATCCCGACCGAAACCCCGGTGACGTGCTTCCCCGCACTCGCGCAGTTTTTCCGCGATGCCGCCAGGGAACACGGGGCAATCGGCGCGTTCGGCGTGGCGAGTTTCGGCCCGATCGACATCGACCCGGCCTCCTCTGCATACGGCACGTTCACCACCACGCCAAAGCCCGGCTGGTCGGGCGCGCGGTTCCACGATGTGCTGGGTGAATTCGGCGTGCCGATCGTGGTCGATACCGACGTCAATGGTGCGGCGCTGGGCGAATGGCAGAGCGGCGCCGGACAGGGGTGCAAGACGCTGGCTTACACTACCATCGGCACCGGGGTAGGCTGCGGCGTGCTCAGCGAAGGCAAATCACTGATGGGCTTTTCGCATTACGAAGGCGGGCATATCGGCGTGGCGCATGACCGCGCCGCCGATCCCTACGCGGGGTTCTGCCCGTTCCACGGTGATTGCCTCGAAGGCCTTGCCGCCGGCCCGGCAATCAAGGGACGCTGGGGGCAGAGCCTGTCCGATCTCGGCAGTCCGGCCGACAAGGTTGCGCTGATTGCGGACTACATTGCCCAGCTCGCGGTCAATCTGGTGCTGCTGCACATGCCCGACCGGCTGGTGTTCGGCGGCGGCGTGATGAAGACCTCGGGATTGATCGATGCCCTGCGCAGCGCGACCGAGCAGCGGATTGCCGGTTACATCAAAGCGCCGCAGCTCGATCCGGGGCTGGTGAACTACATCGTCACCCCGGGGCTGGGCGACGAAGCCGGGATTACCGGTGCAATCGCGCTGGGGCGGCGCGCGCTCGGTTAGACCGCCGCGCAGATATGGGCGATTTGCTCGGCATGGCCGGTTCGATTTCAACACAGATTGCTCAATCGATTGCAGCATCCCTCAGTATGTCGCTTGCGCATTGATAAAGCCTTGTAGCAAGGGGGAAAGTTGCCTATTCCCGCCGTCGCTCCAGCGCAGGCCAACTCCATTTCGGCCTGGGTCGCCGCCAAGAGCATCCACTTCAGGATTTACGACCGCAATGCCAGACTCAGTTTCCACTCCCGCCCGCATCCGCAATATCGCCGAGCTGGCCCGACTAGCTGGCGTCTCTACCGGAACCGTCTCGCGCGCGTTGGCGAACAAGTCGCTGGTCAACAAGGACACGCGCGAGCGCATTCAGGCCCTGGCGCGCGCGCATGGCTTTCGCCCCAACCAGATGGCGCGGCGCCTGCGCGTGCAGGAAACCCGGGTCATTGGCGTGGTGGTGCCGCTTGGCCACGAACAGCGCCAGCACCTGTCCGACCCGTTCTTCATGGCGATCCTTGGCCACCTCGCCGATACGCTGACCGAGAATGGCTATGACATCATGCTCAGCCGCGTCATCCCCGATGCCGATGACTGGCTGGAACGCATCGTCGATTCGGGCATGCTCGACGGGGTGCTGCTGATGGGCCAGTCGAACCAATTCGAAACGATCGAGCGGGTGGCGCAGTGGTACCGGCCGATGGTCGTCTGGGGCAGCCATCGCCCCGGGCAGACCCATTGCACGGTCGGGGTGGACAATCGCCAGGGCGGCAGGCTGGCCGGCAAATGCCTGATCAAGGCCGGCCGGACACGGCTGGCCTTCCTTGGTGAAGCGGTCGCACCTGAACTCAAGGATCGTTTCGACGGGCTGTGCGATGCTGCGGCCGCCGCCGGGCTGCCCGCCCCGATCAAGCTCGATACGCACCTTGCTTCGGACGTGATGGCGGAAGACATTGCCGCGCATATCAAGCGCATCCATGCCAAAGTGGACGGGATTTCGGCCGCTTCAGACCTGATCGCCATGCACGCGGTGCGCGCGCTCGCCGACTGCGGCATACGCGTGCCGCAAGATATTTCAATCACCGGGTTCGACGACCTGCCGCTGGCCGAACAGACCATCCCGCGCTTGACCACGATCAGCCAGAGTATTGCCGTCGGTGCCCGCGCGATGGTTCAGGCGCTGTTCGAACGGATTGCCGGCAATGACAGTGCTTCGCTTGAAATGGAGCCGAAGCTGATCCGCCGCGACACCGCCTGAGCGGTTCGGGCGCGTAACGGGTCCGCTGCACCCAGCTCGCTCAGCAAAGCATTGCCGTGATCGTGCCAGCGTCAGATTGCAACAATCACACAGCGGCGTTGTCCGAAGCTGCCTGGAAAGCCAGCACGGCGAAGCTCGCCAGCCAGTGTTCGCCCATGTAATCGCCCGAGATGTGCGGCAGCGCTGCCGCCAGGTGACCCTCGGCAGCCGCCTTCGCCCCGGCCTGGACCGGATGTGCAATCGGCAAGGCCGCGGCGATCTCGCGCCAGCACCACGCGCGGCTGAGGTTAAGCCCGTCGAGATGCGCGATCTTGCCGTCACTGCGGTCCGAGACGGTTGCGGGAGTGAACAGCGTTGCCGGTTCGCCCTGGGCGCAATTGGGCAGGAAGGCGCTGAGCCAATCGGCGAACCTTGCCCCAACAACGCGGCTCATCAGCAAGGCTTCGCACAGCGCCGGTGAGAGGAATTCATCGCCCCCCGGTTCCCACGCCTGGCAGCCGCGATCTGCGGCGTACCAATCCGCCGCGCGACTTTCGATCAGCGCAGCCAGCCCGGCATCGTGCTGCCGGGCCCAAGCAAGCGCCAGCACCAAGGCGAAGGCCGAATTGAAGTGCGTGCCGGTGCGGATTGGATAGGTCTGCAGCGGCAGGAACGCCTTGAGCCGCGCCGCGAATGCTGCAGCAAAGACATCTGCATGCTGCGCCCATGCTGCATCATGTTGCACCATCTCGCCGTGCAGCATAAGCGCCCAGGCCCAGCCGTAAGGACGTTCGAACCCGCGCGCCGACGCGCGCGCGAGGTAGGCCGTCTCGGCTGCGAAATTGGCCTTGGTCAGCATGGTCGCGGCGCGCGCGCGAACAGCTGCTGCTTCGGGCAGATCAGGGTAAAGCCGCGCCAGCCGCAACACTTGCCACCAGCCGTGGACGCAGCTGTGCCAATCGAAGCTGCCGTGGAAGATCGGATGCAACGCGCTGGGGGTCTGCGCATCCAGCGGTCCATCGAACACGTGATCGAGCTTGTGCGGGTATTCGCGCCGCAGATGCCCGAGCGTCAGCGCCATGAACCGCGCAGCAATATCGGCGGTCAGCCCGCTCACCGGAACGCCGCCCAATAAAGCAGCGCGATGTTGAACGCGAGCAGCGGCAGCGCGGTCGGCACCTGCATCTTGACCACCGCGTTGCGGTCCTTGAGTTCGAGCAAGGCGGCGGGGACGATGTTGAAATTGGCCGCCATCGGGGTCATCAACGTGCCGCAGAACCCGCACAGCATGCCCACCGCCGCCACCACCGCCGGGTCGCCATGATACTGCTGGATCAGCAGTGGCAGCCCGATCGCGGCGGCCATCACCGGAAATGCGGCGAAGGCGTTGCCCATCACCATCGTGAACAGCGCCATGCCGAGCCCGTAAGCCAGCACCGCACCAAGCCGCGAGCCGTCTGGGATCACTCCGCTCATCAGCGTGCCGATCACTTTGCCCAGGCCGGCCAAGCCAAAGACCACGCCAAGGCTGGCGAGCATCTGTGGCAAGATTGCCGCCCAGCTCAGCGCATCAAGCAGACGGCGCCCTTCCTGCATGGCGCTGACCGGCGTGTCGCGCAGCCAGACCAGACCGATCCCTAGCGCCAGCAATGCGCCAAGTGCGAGGCTGACCAGGGTCACTTGTTTGGCATCGACCACCTCGGGGAGAGATTTGAACGCCAACGTTCCGATCAGCGCGGTCGCAGGAATGACCAGCGCGAGCAGGAACAGCCGGTTGCCGTGGCGCGCGGCGCGGTCCTGCCGCTCGGCGGTGTCGTCCAGCACGGTGGCGCGCCCGAGACCGCCAAATGCCGCGACCACGACCAGCACGATAACCAGCGCCCCGTTGCCCAGATCGCCCAGCCAGTCGCCGGCAAACATCGAAAACGCGAGCAGCGCCCAAAAGGCGGCATTGACCCAGCGCTTGGGATTGCTCGCATCGCGCGCCGACAGGGCCCCACTCGCGGCGAAGACCAGCCCGGCGACCCAATAAACGAAGGGCAGGCCGATCATCGCTGGTGCCTCCGTCCGAAGCGCCACAGCCGCAGCGAATGGATCGCAAAGGCGGCGAAGGCAGTCGGAATTGCCCAGACCGACAGGTCGAACGGCGCGAGCACGATCCCTTGCTGTTCGAGGAAGCCCTTCATCAGCAGGATCGAGCCGATCGCGATGAAAATGTCCTCGCCGAAGAACAGCCCGACATTGTCGGTTGCTGCAGCCATCGCCTTGACCCGCTCGGCTTCGTCTTCGCTTTCCGGGTTCGCGGCGGCGAGCGCCATCGGCGCAAGCAGAGGCCGCACAGTTTGCGCCTGCCCCGCCACTGTTGTCAGCCCGAGCGCCGAGATGAGCTGGCGCAGCAGCAGATACCCGGTCAGCAGCCGCGGCAAGGTCGCGCCCTTCATGCCCTCGATAAACTCCCGTGCCCGCTCCTGCAGCCCGTGCCGTTCGAGCAGCCCGATCACTGGCAAGACCAGCCAGATCGCGGTGACATAGCGCGTTTCGTTGAACGCCTTGCCGAACGCGGCGATCAACGCGAGCGGATCGAGGCCCGCCGTGAGTCCGCTCGCGGCAGCGGCAAGCAGCACCACCAGCAGCGGGTTCACCTTCAAGGCAAAGCCCGCGACCATCACCAATATGCCCGAGAGAACCCACAGGTTCATGGCTTGCCGTACCCTCCCCCGCCGGGTGTTTCGATGACCATGACATCGCCCGCCGCAACTGTCACGCTGGCCGTGGCGGGGAGAACTTGGGCTTCGCCTGAGGTCCGCTCGATGCGGTTGATCCCGGGCAAAGCGTCGCCGCCACCCGCCAGCCCGAACGGTGCAGTCCGGCGCCGATTGGCGAGGATCCCGGCCTGCATCGGCTCGAGGAAGCGGATCCGCCGCACCGCGCCGTCACCACCGCGCCAGTGCCCAGCGCCGCCCGAACCATGGCGAATCGCGAAGCTCTCCAGCAGCACTGGAAACCGCGTCTCGAGGATCTCGGGATCGGTCAGACGGCTGTTGGTCATATGCGTCTGCACTGCCGATGCTCCGGCAAACCCGGGCCCCGCCCCCGCCCCGCCGGCGATGGTTTCGTAATACTGGTAGCGGTCGGTGCCGAAAGTAAAATTGTTCATCGTGCCCTGGCTCGCGGCGAGCGCGCCGAAGGCACCGAACAGCGCGTCGGTGACAGCTTGGCTGGTCTCGACGTTCCCGGCGACCACTGCGGCGGGATAGGCCGGGCGCAACATGCAGCCTTCGGGCACGATCAGCGTCACCGGGGCGAGGCAGCCTTCATTCATCGGGATCGGTTCATCGATCATGGTGCGCAGGACGTACATCGTCGCGGCGCGCACGACTGAGAACGGCGCGTTGAAATTGTCCGGAAGTTGCGCGCTGGTCCCGGTGAAATCGACCGTCACGTCACGCGCGGCGCGATCAATCCGCGCCGCCACCGCGATCACGGCGCCGCTGTCCATTTCGAGCTGGAACGCGCCGTCCTCCAGCCGCGAGACCAGCCGCCGCACCGCTTCCTCGGCATTGGCATGGACGTGGTTCATGTAAGCGATCACCACCGCGCGTCCATGCTCGGCGCAGGCGCTATTGAGCCCCACCGCTCCGCGCGCGCAGGCCGCGACCTGCGCCGCAAGGTCGGCCATGTTCTGGCCGATATTGCGTGCCGGATGCTGGCCCGAGCCAAGCAAGGTTCGCATCTCGGCTTCAAGGAAGCGCCCTTCGTCGACCAGCAAAACGTTCGCGATCAGCACGCCTTCATCGAGGATCGATGTGCTGCCGGGCGGCATCGATCCCGGCGCGATCCCGCCGACATCGGCGTGATGCCCGCGCGCCGCGACATAGAAGCTGGGTGTGTCGGTATCCGCTGCCACGAACACCGGCATGATCACCGTGATATCGGGCAAGTGTGTGCCGCCCGCGTAAGGCGCGTTCAGGACATAGGCATCGCCGCGCTTGATCCCGCGACCATCGCGGCCATCGCCCCGCACGCGCAGCACTGCGGCAACGCTTTCGCCCATCGAACCGAGGTGCACCGGCATGTGCGGCGCATTGGCAACCAGCCGCCCCGCCCCATCGAACACCGCGCAGGAAAAATCGAGCCGCTCACGGATGTTCACCGACGATGCGGTGCGCGCGAGGACCAGGCCCATCTCCTCGGCGATCGCCATGAACAGACCGTTGAACACCTCGAGCCGGATCGGATCGGCGCTGGTATCGCTCGCCATTGCCCGGCGCGCGATCGCGCGGGTCAAACGCAAGGTGCCGTCGGGATCGACCAGCGCCTGCCAGCCCGGCTCGACCACCGTGGTCGCCAGCGGGTCGACGATGATCACCGG
>JANXUP010000079.1 GCA_025356175.1 Sphingomonadaceae bacterium
CACAAGATGAGCTTCGAGGACTGGAACGAGGTGATGCGGATCAACCTCGGCGGCTGCTTCAACATGGCCAAGGCGACCTTCCCGGGCATGCGCGAGCGCGGCTGGGGGCGGATCGTCAACATCGGTTCGATCAACGGCCAGGCCGGGCAGTACGGCCAGGTCAACTATGCCGCAGCCAAATCGGGCATCCACGGTTTCACCAAGGCGCTGGCGCAAGAAGGCGCGAAATTCGGCGTCACCGTCAACGCGATCGCGCCGGGCTATATCGATACCGACATGGTCGCCGCAGTGCCGCCGGCGGTGCTCGAAAAGATCGTTGCCAAGATCCCGGTCGGGCGGCTTGGCATGGCCGAGGAGATCGCCCGCGGGGTGGCCTTCCTGACCAGCGAGAATGGCGGGTTCGTGACCGGGTCGACGATGAGCATCAACGGCGGCCAGCACATGTATTGAGGCTGGTTCGGCAGCGCATTGCACAAAGGCAGCATAAAGCGGTCTAGCGGGGGCAAGGCGCGGGCAACAACGCGTTGATTTGCTGCACAAGCCGGTCAGAGACAATCAAAATACTGAATATAATCAATAGCTTGATGGCAGGATGCGCTGCCGTGGAGCGCCTGTGGCCGCTTTGCTTCTGCGATGACCAGCCCATGCCACAAGTTCGCCCTGTAGGAAACTTGCGGGCGCGGGCCGGGCGTCAGGTCTCGCGCCGAAACCCCTCCGTCAGTGCTTCGCACTGCCACCCCCCGTTTGTGCTTCGCAAAAACGGGGGGGATCGATTACATCGCGCCATGACCACGCCTTACCACCCGCCGGTGAAGCGCTCGATAGAGATCGCCGGACACAAGACCTCGATCAGTCTCGAGCCGCTGTATTGGGCACTGCTCAAGCAGGCCGCCGTTGCCGAGACGCTGCCACTTAACGCGCTGGTGGCGCGGATCGATGCCGAGCGGATCCAGGCGCCCAGTCCGCCTGGTCTGGCGGGAGCAGTGCGGATCTGGCTGGTCGCCTGGCTCGCTGCGCGGCTCGGCTAACCGGGCGAGCGGGGCAGCCTAGGCAACCATTCGCCGCGCGGTGCGTTATTGGGTTGCATTATCACTGTCAGACCAACTCAAGGAGAAACCCTGATGCGCACTCTACTACTGGCGCTCGGCGCCGCATCGCTGGCCATTCCGCTGTCTGCCCCGCTGCCCGTCATCGGCGCGGCCTCGGCCGACGCCAAGACCAGGACCTATCACAGCCGCGCCTATTATCGCAGCTGCCGCCATTCGTCCGGCACCACTGGCCTGATCGCCGGCGGTGCAACCGGCGCAGTGGTCGGCTCGAAGGTCATCGGCGGCGGGATTCTCGGCGTTGCCGCCGGGGCCGTTGGTGGTGCCTTCGCCGGCCGCGCGATCGACCGCACGATATCGGCCAAGAAGCGCTGCCGTAACTATAGCCGTTAACAGCCGGTGATCCCCGTTCCTGCAGGGCCTGTTCCGCGCGAGCGGTACCAGCCCGGCGGGCCACGGAGGTCTGCGGCGAGTGCTGCCTTAGTCACCGAGGTCTTGCTCGCTGCTCTCCTGCTTTACGGTCTGGCCGGAACTGGGGCGGTATTGCCCCAGCTTCCGGCCAGTCTCGTGTCTATCGCCCTCGACAATCCGCCGGTTCCCGAGCGCCACCTCAAGGCCAGCGCCTCGGCGGACAACGGCCGCGCCGCGCCGCCTTCGCTCAAGGCTGAGGCGGCGGCGGTGAAACGTCCTGAGCAGATCATCGTGCCGTTTCGGCCTGTTCCCGCAGCAATCGTCCCTGCTCAATCGGTGGGGATCAAGGCGGGGGCTGCGGTCCAGCCCGGGCCCGGCAGTGGAGCGTTCGGCCTCGGCAATGGGACGGGTTCAGGCAACGGCGGCAATGGTCCAGGCGCGGGCACCGGCGATGGTGACGGCGGCGGCAGCGACGCCGAATGGACCGGCGGCAAGATCAAGAACAGCGACTACCCCAAGTCGCTGCGTGAGGCGCACATCAGCGGCACCACGGTAACCGAAGTCGCGGTCGGCGCGAGCGGTCGTCCCACCGCATGCCGCGTCACCCGCACCAGCGGCAGCCACGAGCTCGATGTCACCACCTGCCAGCTCATCCTGCAACGCTTCAAGTTCAAGCCCGCGCGCAACGCCGCCGGGCAGGCCGTGGGCGGATCAATCGAATACGAACAGGAATGGGACGCCCCGCCGCCGCCTCCGCTGGAGGGTTAGTCGCCGCCGACCCGTTCGATCTGCGCGCCGACCAGCGCCAGCTTTTCTTCCAGCCGTTCATAGCCGCGGTCGAGATGATAGAGCCGGTGGACCTGGGTTTCACCTTCTGCCGCAAGGCCAGCGATCACCAGGCTCATCGAGGCGCGCAGGTCGGTGGCCATGACTTCGGCGCCGGTCAGCTTTTCGACCCCGTGGACAATCGCGGTGCGGCCCTTGGTTTCGATATGCGCCCCCATGCGGTTGAGTTCGGGGACGTGCATGTAGCGGTTTTCGAAGATCGTCTCGGTCAGCACGGACGAGCCTTGCGCGAGGCACAGCATCGCCATCAGCTGGGCTTGCATGTCGGTGGCAAAGCCGGGGTAGGGTGCGGTCGACAGCGTCACTGCCTTGAGCTTGCCGTCCGAGGCGATCTGGATGCCGTCCGCGCGTGGCTCGACGTGAACCCCCGCATCGCGCAGCGCCTGCAAGGTAGCGTCCATTTCCTCCGCCACCGCGTGCTTCAGGAACACTTCGCCGCCGGTAATCGCCGCGGCGCAGGCGTAGGACCCGGCCTCGATCCGGTCGCTCATCACGCGGTAGGTTGC
>JANXUP010000118.1 GCA_025356175.1 Sphingomonadaceae bacterium
CAAGAACGACAACATCATCTACATCGGCGATCTGGTCCAGAAGACCGAAGCCGAGATGCTGCGCACGCCGAACTTCGGCCGCAAGTCGCTCAACGAGATCAAGGAAGTGCTCAGCTCGATGGGTCTGCGCCTCGGCATGGACATCCCCGGCTGGCCGCCTGAAAACATTGAAGAAATGGCCAAGAAGCTGGAACAGGAACTGCTGGGGTGATCGATTGCGATTGGATCTTCCTGAACAAGGACGGTAGCCGCACCACGGCAACCCTCCGTGAGCCAAGCCTTCCCATGACTGGGAATGGCAAAATGCATTCAGGCAAAGGCTATCAAGTTGTTTTCACAGGCGACAAATTGATTAGCAATGTGAATCCGATAATTTTGGCGGTTGAACACTAAGAACAATTTCGGTGGTTATCCAAGGTTGGTGCCACCTGGTCTGGGCTACCTGATACGGGCCCCTAACGAACGAGGACTATACAATGCGTCATAAAGTTGGCGGGCGTAAGCTCAACCGCACTTCCTCGCACCGCAAGGCGCTGCTGCGCAACATGGCGGCCGCGCTGGTCAAGCACGAGCAGATCACCACCACGCTGCCCAAGGCGCGCGAATTGCGCCCTTACGTGGAAAAGCTGATCACGCTGGCGAAGCACGGCGGGCTGTCGAATCGCCGTCTCGCGCATGCCCGCATGCTTGACGATACGCAGCTGGTGAAGTTGTTCGACGTGCTGGCCGCGCGCTATGCCACCCGCGAAGGCGGCTACACCCGCGTGATCAAGGCCGGCATCCGCGCTGGCGACGCCTCGCCGATGGCGGTGATCGAGCTGGTTGATCGCGACGTTGCGGCCAAGGGCCAGGATTCGGGTCCGGTCTTTAACGACGACGCAGAATAATCCCTGACATTCGTCGAACGGCGAATTGCAAAGACGGCGGCAGGTTCTACCCTGACCGCCGTCTTTTGCATTTGGGGGAAGTGCCGTGCAGCGTCGAATGAAACTTCTGGCGGGGCTCGTACTGGGCCTGACCGCCGCTGCTGCTACGGCTGAAACGATGAAGCTCACATACCCGCAAACCCGCAAGCAGGACTTGGTCGAACAGCAGTTCGGCGAGAAAGTGGCCGATCCCTATCGTTGGCTGGAGAATGATGTCCGCACCGATACGGATGTGGCCGACTGGGTGAGCCGCGAGAACGCGGTGACCCAGCAGTATCTTGGTACGCTGGGGCAGCGCGCGTGGTTCGGCCAGCGGATCAAGGCGCTGATGGATTACGAGCGTTTCGGGCTGCCGCAGAAGGCGGGCAAGTTCTATTTCTATACGCGCAATTCGGGGCTGCAGAATCAGGCGCAGCTGTTCGTGCGGAGCGGGCTCAATGGCACACCGCGGCTGCTGATCGATCCCAATGGCTGGGCCAAGGATGGCGCCACCGCGCTGGATGATTGGGAACCCTCGAAGAGCGGCAAATACCTTGCCTATGCGGTGCAGGACGGCGGGACCGACTGGCGGATCATCCGCATGCTCGACACCGCCACCGGCAAGGTCATTGCCGACGAGATCAAGTGGGCCAAGTTCACCGGGATTTCATGGATCGGCGACAAGGGCTTCCTCTATTCGCGCTTCCCGGTGCCGGTTGAAGGGCAAGCGTTCCAGCAACTCAACAAGAATCAGGAAGTGCGTTTCCACCGCGTTGGCACTCCGCAATCGGCGGATGAGCTGGTCTATGCGACTCCCGGCGACCCCGACCTTGGTCACGGCGCTGGGGTAACGCACGACGGACGCTGGGCGATCATCACCTCCACTCGCGGCACCGACAGCCGCAACATGGTTCATCTGATCAATCTTGGCGGCAAAAAAGGTTGGACTGCGCGCACCCTAATTGGGGACTTGGAGAACGACTGGACGCCGATCGAGGGAATGAGCGACACACTCTATTTCGCGACCAACAAGGGTGCGCCAAAGCTTAAGGTCGTGCGAGTGGATTTGGCAGCGAAGTCGCCGCTGTTCCATGACATAGTCCCCGAACGCGCCGAAACGCTCGAACGCGCGCGGATCGTCGGGAACCGGATCATCCTGTCCTACCTCAAGGACGCGGCTTCTACAGCCGAGGCGGTCACGCTTGACGGCAAGCCGGTGCAGCACATCGAGCTGAGCGCGATCGGCACTGCCTCTGGCTTCACCGGTGAGCCCGGCGATTCCGAGACGTTCTACAGCTTCACCAGCTTCAACCAGCCGAGCGCAATCTATCGCTACGATACCGCCACGGGAACGAGCACGTTGTTCGCGCAGCCCAAGCTGACTTTCGATCCGGGCAACTACGTGATCGAACAGCGCTTCTACCCGTCAAAGGACGGGACCAAGATCCCGATGTTCCTGGTCCGGCGCAAGGATGTGGCCTTGGCGAACAAGCCGGTGCCGACGCTGCTCTATGGCTACGGCGGGTTCGATATCTCGCTCACCCCGGCGTTCTCGGCGACGCGCATGGCCTGGCTTGAGGCGGGCGGAGCGTTCGCCATGGCCAACCTGCGCGGCGGCGGTGAATACGGCAAGGCATGGCACGATGCCGGACGCCTGAACAACAAGCAGAACGTGTTCAATGATTTCATTGCGGCGGGCGAATATTTGATCGCGCAAGGCATCACCCCCAAAGGCGGGCTTGCAGTGCAAGGCGGTTCCAACGGCGGCTTGCTGATCGGCGCCGTGGTCAACCAGCGGCCTGATCTGTTCGCGGCGGCCAATGCACAGGTTGGCGTGATGGACATGTTGCGCTTCGACCGGTTCACCGCCGGACGCTATTGGGTCGACGATTACGGTTATCCGTCAAAGGAGGCCGACTGGCGCGTGCTGCGCGCCTATTCGCCGTACCACAACATCAAGCCGGGGGTGGCCTATCCGGCGGTGCTGGTGACCACTGCCGATACCGATGACCGCGTGGTGCCGGGGCACAGCTTCAAATATGCCGCTGCACTGCAGGCGGCAGACCCGGGCGGCAAGCCGCACCTGATCCGGATCGAGACCCGCGCCGGGCACGGGGCGGGCAAACCGACCGACAAGGTGGTCGCGGAAGGTGCCGATACACTGGCCTTCCTGGCCCAATGGACTGGGCTGGGAATGCCGAACTAGTCGGCGTTGCGGCGGTAATAGAGCGGCCAGAGCAATAGCTGGCTCACGCTGCGCGGCTGCACCTTAAGCCCGGTAGGGGGAAAGCCATCGGGTAGGTGATAGCTGCCGGCGATGACATCCCAGATCGGAAGCAGCGCGGCAAAGTTGCTGTTGAAATGCGCGGGTTGGCTGGAATGATGGCGGCGATGGTAAGCCGGACTGTTGATCAGCCATGACCAGCGGCCAAGATAGATCTTGAGCCGCGAGTGTGTAAGGAAGTTCCACAGGCTGAGCGTCGCATAGACCGCGATCGCGGCCGGGGTTGGCGTGATGATCATTGCCGCAACCGACCAGACGGTGATCGTCTTGAACAGTGGTTCCGCCCAGAAATGGCGTGTCGTGGTCAGCACTGACATCTCCGGATCGGAATGATGTAGCGAATGCATCGCCCAGAGCAGCGGCACCTTGTGTTGCAGGCGGTGGAACACATATTCCGCAAGGTCGGATACCAGGATGAACAAAACCACAGCGAGCCAGCCCGGCAGCTGGGCGCCGTCGATCAGCGACCCGCCCTGCCAGCCCTTGACCAGCTGAACCACGCTGATTCCGGCAACCAGACTAATGCCCCACGCCGCAAGGTTGATCAGCCAGTCTGTGCTGGGCGCGCGGGCCAGCCGCTCGAGGACGACAAAGACAGCCGCAGCCACGAAAACCGGAAGTTGATGTGCCAGCCAAACCATCGGGCAGCGCTAGCCCGGCCATGGTTAAGATCGGGCAAACGGACCGTTCAGAAAAGCGCCCCTTTTTCTGAACAATTCCTGTCAAGACAGTTCAGGCTCGTGCCAGTGCCGAATCGGTAGAACGTCCTCAACAAGCCCAGGCAGAACCGCCCGGCATTCGAAGGATCAAGACCATGAAGACAGTTTCCAAAGCCCTGCTCGGAACCATCGCGGCTGGCGCGATGGTTGCTTCTTCGGCCACCCCGGCATTTGCTGACCACCGCGACCGCGACGGCATTTCTGCCGGTGACGTGATTGCCGGTGCGCTGATCATCGGCGGGATCGCGGCGGTTGCTTCGGCGGCGAGCAAGAATAACCGTGGTTACGACCGCAAATACAACTACGATCGCGCCGGCTACAACAACGGTTACGAAAACACCGGCAACTACAACAACGGCGGTTACAACGGCAACGGTTACGATCGTTATCAGTACCGCGTGAACCCGCGTCAGGCGGTCGAACAGTGCATCAATGCTGCCGAGCGCTATGCCTCGAGCCGCGGCGTGCGCGCTGACGTGACCGACATTCGGGAAGTCAAGGACACGCGTTATGGCTACCAGGTCAGGGGCCGCATTGCGGTTCAGGGCGGCTGGAACCGCGGCGGCGACAACCGCTACGGTCAGGGTTGGGGCGGCGACTACCGCGGTTACAACGACAACCTGCGCGGCTACGATAGCGGTTCATTCAAGTGCAAGTACGAACAGAATCGGATCACCGATCTCGACATCGACGGTATTCGCGGGTTCTGATCCGCGCCATTGAAGTCACCGACGGGCGGTTCAGGCTTGAGAAAGTCTGGGCCGCCTAGTCGTATCGACAGGGCGGGCTGTGCGAAAGCGTGCGGGTCCGGTGGAGGGCATATCATGATCGACAAGACTTCGCGTTTCGCGGCCGTAGTTGCAATAGCAGCTGCCGCCTTGCTGGCGGCAACGCCCGCAGGTGCGCAGGGCTGGGGCGGCGGTTGGGGCGGTCACCGCCACCGCGATCACATTGACGCGGGCGACGTGATCGCCGGCGTGCTGATCATCGGCGGAATTGCTGCAATCGCGAGCGCGGTGAGCAAGAACAAGCGCGATAACCGCGATGATGGCTACCACGGCGACTATCCGCGTGTGCGCGAGGGCGGCAACTACGGCAACGACAATGACCAGCAATGGCAGCAGAACGGCAGCGTCGACAGTGCCGTAAACCGGTGCAGCAACGAAGTATCGCGCGGATCGGACCGCAAAGTCAGTGTCGAGACGATCAACCGTGACGGCGATGGCTGGCGGGTTGAAGGACGCACCGGCGAAGGCGGCAACTTCACCTGTTCGGTTGATGCCAGCGGTCAGATCCGCAACGTTCAGGTGGATGGCCGCGCTTACTAAGCGACCCCCTAGTGCAAGCGTGACTTCGGGAACATCCAACGCTGTGACAGGCGCGGGGCGAAGGGCTTCCATGCGCCTTCGGGCTGCTTCAGCCGATCAGCGAGTGCGACCATCACGCTGGGATTGACCCCCAGCCCGACATGGCTGGCCAGGACCTCGATATTCTCGGTCTGGGTGTTGTCCGCCTGCGGATGCTGCACCGAACCGCGCCAATGGACGATCCCGTCGGTCTTGGTCAGGATCGAGGTGGTCGGCACCGGTGGCGCCTTTTCAAGGCCGGTGAAATGCCCCTTCTTGACCGGCTCGGGCTCCTTGCCATTGAAGTACTCAAACAGCCGCGAGGCGTTGGTATGGCGCCGATCATCATGGATCGGGCTGCCCAGCGAGATCACCTGACGGACCGCCTGAGGCTGCAGCTTCGCGAGTTCGCGGGCGAAGACCCCGCCCAGGCTCCAGCCGACGATCGAGACCTTGCGCCCGCTCTCCTGGTGGATCCTGAGCAGCAAGGCTTCCATTTCATGGACTCGCTGCAAATCGACGCGGACGTTGCGTCCAAGGTCCCAGCCATAGCTGGCGTAGCCGAGGTCATCGAGTAGCCGCCGCATCGGCTTGGTCGAGCTGTCCGAAGCCATGAATCCGGGCAGCACCAGCACCGGGTGCCCGTCACCTTTGGATAGCATGCCGAGGATCGGCCGAGTGGCGATGAAGGCGGCGAGTTCAAACACCGCGCGGCCTTCAGCCAGCGCGAGCAGCCGGTGCGGCGGGCGCGCTTCG
Source organism: Sphingomonadaceae bacterium (assembly GCA_025356175.1). Lineage (GTDB taxonomy): Bacteria > Pseudomonadota > Alphaproteobacteria > Sphingomonadales > Sphingomonadaceae > Novosphingobium. Next base: position 6,011 of record JANXUP010000118.1, read on the forward strand.
ATTTCAAGCGCGTCGCGCGAAGCGGTGGTTGCAGTCATTTCTTGGCGACCTTTCGGGGTTTCGCAGCGGCCTTCTTCTTGCCTGCCGGATTGTTTTTGCTTGAAGTCTTAACCGGCGCTTCCGGCTTTGGTTCCTTGGCGGGTGCTGTCGGTGCAGGGGCGTCTGCCAACACCGCGCGCGCAGCATCGCGCAGTTCGTCGAAGCTTTCCTGAATGCAATCCGCGTAGAATTCCGGATCGGGCATCAGCTTCCGGTCGGCGGTGAAGGCGATCGTCGCCTCCTTGACGTAGCTCTGCACCACATGGCCCAGGCCCATGCCGTCGGTCAGGCAGACCAGACCCATCATGCTTTCGAGCCGCGCCCCGGTCGAATAGATCGGCACTGGCGGACCGGGGACGTTGGTAACCACGGTGGTGAACGGCGGACCCATCCGGTCGGCCAGGCCAAGCCGGGTGTAGAGCTGCGCGCCAAGCGCCATGAACAACGCCGGGCTGACTTTGCTCATCTCGGTCATGTTGCGGGCGCCGATCGCATCGGTCATCGCCTTGGAATTGATCGTCTGCGAATTGACGTAAGCGAGCCGTTCGAGCGGACCCGCCAGGTGCGTGCCAAGTGGCGCGATCATCGCCGCCACCTGGTTGCCCATGTCGCCCTTCTCGTCGCTGCCGCGCACCGAGATCGGTGCCATCGCGGTCAACGTGCGATCGGGCAGGTCGTTCTTGGACAGCAGATACTTGCGCATCGCCCCGCCGACGATGGCGAGGAACACGTCGTTGACCTTGGCCCCGGCAACCGCCTGGCGGATCATCTTGATGTCGGCGAGCGGCACGCTGCGTCCCTCAACCACCCGGTTGGGCGAGAGCGAGGCGTTGAACCGCGTGCGCGGGGCAAGCATTTCGCCGTGCAGCTTGAAGTCCTTGCTGATCAGACCCTTGATAGTCCGCGCGAGGCCCGGCATCGCCTTGGCTGCAACATCAATCTGACGCGCCGGATTGGCGAGGTTGTTCATCCAGCTCTTGGTCATGAGCTCGGCGAAATTGGGCGGATCCTCGCCCACCCAGGTATCCGGTTCATTGGGCGGCGGGGCATGCGGATCGAGCGTGTGGAGTGCCTCCATCAGGTCGATGCCCGACATGCCGTCAATCGCGGCGTGGTGGACCTTGGTGACCATCGCGAAACTGCCCGGGGCGACCCCCGGGATGTTGTCGAGCCCCTCGATCACGGTGAATTCCCATGGCGGGCGGGTCAGATCGAGCGGGCGTGCGAAAATCCGCGCCGCCTGGATGCATAGCTGGCGCCAATCGCCCGGCTTGGGCAGCGCAAGGTGGCGGACATGGTATTCAAGATCGAAGTCCTTGTCCTCGATCCAGTAGGGATAATCGAGGTCGAACGGCACCTTGACCAACCGTTGGCGCATGGTCTTGGACAGCTGCATCCGGCTTTGGAAGAAGCGCAGGATATCCTTGTAGCGAACGAACCCGCCCGGCGCAGTCTCAGGGTTGTAAATCAGGATCGAGCCAATATGCATGGGCGAATTGCGCGTTTCCAACGCAACAAACGATGCATCCATGCCCTGAAGCTGTCTCAATCCGTTACTCTCCCACGCTTTGTCCGATATATTCCGGGCTTGTGCGGTGCAGCGTAACACAAAGCGACTTGCCGTCAACAAGCCGCTTCCGTGCCCCCGCCGGGCGCTGTATCGCAGCAATTATGACCAAAGCCGGCCGCCCCGATCTGCCTAACGGTTCCGACCGGTTCCATGAGGACAAGGCGACCTATACGATGAAGGGCAGCCAGCCCGACCTCGAGGCCGGGGTTGCCGCGATCCGCGAGGTGCAAGCCACGCTGCGGCCCAAGCCCGGGGTTTACCGCATGCTCGATGCGCGCGGCGATGTGCTCTATGTCGGCAAGGCCCGCGCGCTTAAAAACCGCGTGGCGAATTATCTGCAGGTCGAGCGGCTGCCGCTGCGCTTGAAACGCATGGTCAGCCAGACCCGCGCGATGACCATCGTTACCACCAACTCCGAAGCTGAGGCGCTGCTGCTGGAAGCGCAACTGATCAAGCGCTTTCGCCCGCCCTACAACGTGCTGCTGCGTGACGATAAAAGCTTCCCGTTCATCCTCCTGCGCGCCGATCACGCTTTCCCGCGGATCAGCAAGCATCGCGGTGCGCGGCGAGCCAAGGGCAACTATTACGGGCCGTTCGCCAGCGCTGGTTCGGTCAACACCACGATCAACGCGCTGCAGAAGCTGTTCCTGCTGCGCAGCTGCACCGACAGCTTTTTCAGCCGCCGTGACCGGCCGTGCCTGCTGTATCAGATCAAGCGCTGCTCGGCCCCCTGCGTCGGCCGGATCGACGCGGCCGGGTATGGCGAACTGGTTGGTGAGGCGAAGGACTTCCTCGGCGGCAAGTCGTCCGATGTGCAGGCCAAGCTCAACGCGCAAATGGAAGCGGCCGCCGCCGCGCTAGATTTCGAGACCGCCGCGATGCTGCGCGATCGGCTGCGCGCGGCGACCTTTATCCAGGGCAGCCAGGCGATCAATGCCGAGGGACTGGGCAGCGCCGATATCTTCGCGGTCGCTTGCCGCAACGGTCAGTTCGGGGTGCAGGCGTTCTTCATCCGCGGCGGGCAGAACTGGGGCCACCGCGCGTTCTTCCCCAGCCATACCGAAGGGCTGAACGAGGAGGAAGTGATGACCAGCTTCCTCGCCCAGTTTTACGAGGAAGTGCCGCCGCCGCGCACAATCCTGCTCGACCGCAAGCTGGCCGAAGCCGAGCTGCTGGCGGAGGCGCTGAGCGGCGTGGCGGGGGGCAAAGTCGAGATCGCGGTGCCGCAGCGCGGGGATCGGCTGCGGCTGGTCCAGCAGGCGAGCCGCAATGCCGTTGAGGCGCTTGAACGGCGGCAGGCCGAGAGCGGCGCGAAGAGCAAGCTCAACCGCGAGCTCGCCGAATTTCTCGAACTGGCCGAACCGCCGAGCCGCATCGAGGTTTACGATAACAGCCATATCCAGGGCACCGCGGCGCTCGGCGCGATGATCGTCTCCGGACCTGACGGGTTCATCAAGGGCCAGTACCGCAAGTGGAATATCAAGACCGCGCAGACCAACGACGATTTCGCGATGATGCGCGAAGTGTTCGGGCGGCGGTTCGCGCGCGCTCAGGAGGAAGACCCCGACCGCGATAACGACATGTGGCCCGATCTGGTCCTGATCGATGGCGGCAAGGGGCAGATGTCCTCGGTCAAGGATGCGCTCGAGGAGCTGGGGATCGAAGACGTGCCGCTGATCGCCATCGCCAAAGGCCCGAGCCATGGGCGCGAGGGGCGCGAGGTATTCCATTTCCCCGACGGGCGCGAAAAAATGCTCCCCGAAAACGCCCCGCTGCTGTTCCACCTCCAGCGGCTGCGTGACGAGGTTCACCGCTTCGCCATCGGCGCTCACCGCGACAAGCGAAGCCGCGCAATTACCGCGTCACCCTTGGACGAAATTCCCGGGATCGGCCCGGCCCGCAAACGCGCGATGCTGCTGCACTTCGGAACCGCCAGCAAAGTCCGCGCGGCGAGTCTGGCAGACCTGCAGCACGCGCCGGGGGTCAGCGCGACGGTGGCGCAGACTGTGTATGACTTTTATCATCCGGGCGGGTGAGTTATTTCAGGCTGGTTCGCGAACCGCCATATATCCGGCGGTGACTTCGCCCTTATGCGCAGCGAACGCCGCCAGTACTTCACCCTGCTCGGCATCGGGGATCTTGAAGGAAACCAGCGTTCTGCCCAGTTCGGCCGCCACTTCGTCGAATTCAGCCGGTGAAATCTTCAGATTACGGTGCGCCTCTTCAAGGCCGAGGTTGTCATGACCCGGGCGGGTCGGTGTGTACTCAAACGGACCGCCTGAAATGTTGCAGACCCATAACGTACGCATGAACTTCAGCCCAGGCAGCCTGCCGAGGCTATTGGTATGCCATTCGCGCAATTGCGGGTTTTCGGATTGCTGACCGACGACCGGATTTTGCACCAGCGCATCGCTGAACTGATCGATCACCGCCGCGATTGCAAAAGCTCCGCCAAGCCGCTCGTACAGACTTACTTGCGCCATATCAGATTCCTTGCTGATTGAGTGGCAACCGACCGGAAATCCGGCAAGCTGGTTTGCCCCATTGCATAACCAGCGGCGCGCAGCATCGTTCCGGCGAGCATGGCGACGGAGGCAAGTTCTGCGTTAGCGCCGACGGAGCAGGCTTTTGAACCCCGATGAATGAGTCCAAATGCATTGCTTCAAGCTGGTTCCCAGTGCATGGTTTGCAAGTCAAAGCAGCGCATTCTTCCCAGCATTTGGAAAGACATATCATCGTGCCAAGTCTCGCCGTGACGGAACAATGGAGCGAAGCGCACCTCCGGCTGGCGGTCAAGGCCGCTTGCGTCGCGTTGTGGTCGTGGAATGTCGATGACGACGCCTTTCACATGGATGAGCGCGGGTATGAGCTCTGGGATGTGCCCTATGCACAGTCGGTCCGGTTTGAAGATCTGTCCGCCAACATCCATCCCGCCGACCGGAACCGGGTCAGAGCCGCGTTTCAGGCGACCCGATCAGCCGAGGGTTCGTACGAAATCGACTTCCGCATAATCGTGCATGATGAAATTCGCTGGGTTTCGGCGCGGGGCCAGGGCGCCGATGCCGGCATTATCGATCGCACCATGTTCGGCGTGTTTCTCGACGTAACCGGACGCAAGCAAGCTGAAGAGGGCAGCGAATTGCTGGCCGGCGAAATGAGCCACCGGGTCAAAAACCTGCTAACCATCGCGGCAAGCCTGACGGCCTTCACCTCCAGGTCCGCGCAATCGGTCGAAGACATGGCACACGAACTGATCAATCGGCTGTCGGCGCTGGGTCGCGCGCATGACTTGGTCAGGCCGCTTCCCGGTTCGCAGGGCACGACTGCGCTCCTGGGCGATTTGCTGAGCGTGCTGGTGTCGCCGTACGATGCACAGGGTGCTTTCAGCGGCCGCATTCGCGTGGCAGTTCCCAGAATGGGGGTCGGCGAAAAATCCGCCACCGCGCTCGCCATGATTTTTCACGAACTCGCCACGAATTCGGCCAAGCACGGTGCGCTTTCAAGCATTGCTGGCGCACTGGATATTTCCGGGATCAGCGACGACGACACGCTGACGATTGTCTGGGCCGAAACCGGCGGCCCCGAGGTGCCGGCAGAACCCCAGCTCAGCGGCTTTGGCAGCAGGATGGTCCAGAAAAATCTTGCCCGGCCGCTCGGTGGCGCGATCAGCTACGAATGGCAACCGACCGGGCTGGTGGCGACGCTGACGATGCAGGTCTCAGCGATGGCGCGGTAATCGGTCGCTGCCGCGAGCGATCCCCCCTCAAACCGCCCCATACACCGCCGCAATCAGCGCCTTGGCCCGCGCGTCGTCGCGCAGGTTCGCGTCCATGCGGTTCATTGTGTAAGCCAGCGTCAGCCCCATCTCGGGGTCGGCGAAGGCGAACGAGCCGCCCCAGCCGGTGTGGCCAAAGGCGGCTTCGGTCGGGCCGAACACGCCGCTTGAATTGCGCAGGAAGCCGGCGGCCCAGTCGCACTCGATCCCAAGCACCAGGTCGATGTTGCGGATTTGCTGGGTGGTCGCCTTGGCCAAAGCGGCAGGTGAAACCAGTCCGTCCTGCGGCGCTATCAGTTTGGCATAAACGATCGCCAGCGCCCGCGCGGTGCCGTGGCCGCCGGCCGAGGGCAGGTCGGCGGCGCGCCATTCGGGGGTCATGGCGAAACCAGCGCGCAAAGGCGGGTTGCCAAGTGCGGCGATCTGCGGCGGGGTGAACGCGGCGGGATCGACTGGCGATGCGGGCGGCGGCACCAGTTCGGCGCAGCGGTGTTCCTGTCCTGCGGGCAGCCCGACAGTGAAATCCACCCCAAGCGGCCCGGCGATCTCCTCGGCGACGAATTGCTTGATTGGGCGGCCTTCGATGCGGCGAAACAGTTCGGTGCCGAGTATGCCGATCGATAATGCGTGATAGCCACTGGCGCTGCCCGGTTTCCACAACGGGGCCTGAGCCGCCAGCCGTGCCGCCGCGCCGTCTTCGAGCAGTTCCGGCTCGCTCGCGGTGGTGGTGAAGCCGCACAGGCCGGCCTGGTGCGAAAGCAGCTGGCCGATCGTAACCGCCGCCTTGCCATTCGCGGCAAATTCGGGCCAAAAGTCCGCCACCGGCTGGTCGTAGGAGAATAGCCCCCGGTCCGCCGCCATCGCATAGCAAATTGCGTGGACGCCCTTGGTCGTCGACCAGACATTGACCACCGTATCGGCGTTCCACGGCCGGGTTTGCGCCGGATCGGCCCAGCCGCCGTGGAGATCGACTACCATTTCCCCATTCATCGTCGCCGCGAACGACGCACCGATCTCGTTGTTCTGCGCGAAGTTTGCCGCAAAAGCATCGCGCACTGCAGTGAAGCGGTCGGTGCAAGTGCCCGCAATGGTCAGCTCGGCAATTTCGTTCATCGGCGGCTCGCTCCCTTGGCTTGCGGGCCTTCTGCCCGTCTGTTTTCCTACACTGCGGCGGCCTGTTAGGATGCCCGCCGCTTTTTCAAATCGTCGATGCTCTCGCCTGCGCAAAGTGGCACGTCTGCAAGCAAGGTAATAGTTCAGTTTTTTCGGCTTAGGACTGTGGTCCAAGCGGTCCAAGCTTTTACAGTGCGCCGATCGATCACCCCTTCGGCACGACCTTTCGGATCATCCCTTCCTGTGCCACGCTGGCCACCAGGCGGCCGTCCTGCGTGAACACGCGGCCCCGGTTGAAGCCGCGGCCGCCGCCGCTCCACGGGCTGTCGGTGGCGTAGAGCAGCCATTCGTCGGCGCGGAATGGCTCGTGGAACCAGACCGCGTGATCAAGGCTGGCGCTGACCACTTCGCCGCGCGCCCAGCTCAGGCCGTGAGGCAGGGCGCAGGTACCAAGCAGGGTCATGTCGCTGGCGAAGGCAAGGATCGCGCGGTGCACGCGCGGGTCATCGGGCAAGGGTGCGACCGCCTTGAACCATGAGTGCGAGCGCGGCGGCGCGGCGACCGGGTTCATCCAGTGGCGGCCTTCGACCGCGCGCATTTCGACCGGACGCGGGGCAAAAAAGTGATGGCGCGCCTCGGGCCGGGCCTGCTCGGCAAAGCGGCGGCGGACCTCGGTTTCGGGTTCGAGCTCATCAGGCCCCGGCACTTCGGGCATTGCACAGTCGACATGATGCAAGCCGTCCTCGTGCTTCTGGAAGCTCGCGGTCATGCTGAAGATCGGGCGGCCTTGCTGGCTCGCCACGACGCGGCGGTTGGAGAAACTGCCGCCGTCGAAATCGCGCTCAACCTTGTAGTCGGTCTCATGTTCCTCGGCGCCGCCGCGCAGGAAATAGGCGTGCAGCGAATGCGCCGGGCGCGCCGGATCGACGGTCAATTCGGCCGCGCACAGCGCCTGCGCGATCACCTGCCCGCCGAACACCCGGCCAACCCCGCCGCGCTTCTTGCGGCCGACGAAATGGTCATCGCCCTGGGGTTTCACTTCAAGCAGTTTGACCAGGCCGGAAACGAGCCGTTCGGGAGTAAGTTCGGGTTCCATGCTGCGGCTTTGCGTTGCGATTGAAGACGCGTCAATGGGGTGGAGGCAGGAAGATGATTCGCGCAAAGGCCGCAAAGAAGGATTGCGCTGCAGGCAATCCCAAATTCTCCCGCGCGAGGTTTGCCATCGAGAGCGGCTTCGCCGCAAGCGCAACATCTTGGCGTTTTTTGCGGCCTTTGCGCGAGACAGCTCTTCTGCCTTAATTCCCAGCAGGATTGCGCCGCAGTTCGGCCTTAACCAATCGACCGAACAACGCTCGCCGCACCCTGCCACCAATTGCGATTGAAAGGCGGCCAATCGGGCGGCGTTCGCGCCAGATGTGGTCGATCATCGGATGGTCGGCGGCGGCACAGCTGTCGCACCAGTCGATCTCGGGCTGGCCGAGCATCTCCAGGTTCTCGCGCTGGACCAGCACCCCAGGCGAATAGCGGGCATACCGCTCGTCGAACGCGGTCTTGTAAGAGAACGCACCCGGAGGGGTGAGAAAATTGGCGAGCATCGCGATCGGTTCGCCATCCAGGTTCAGCGTCAAGCGCTCCAGCCGGCCTGACGTGGCGGCACCGAACAGCGCTTCCTTGAACATCCGGGTGGTGGACTGATGCGAAGCGATGGCTGAGCCATTGGTGCCCTTCCAGCCCGAATGCTCCAGCGCGAGAAAATCTTCGATCCACCGCGCGAGATGCTCATCCCCGGTGGTGCGGGTCATGTTGACCTCGCCGAGTTCGGCTAGCCGGTTGAACTGTCGGCGCAATTCCTTGCGCTTCTTGCCCGACAGCGAAGCCTCGAAATAGGCCTCGGGAGAGAGGTCGGAGGCGAGCATCGCACGGTCTTCGCGGTGAACCGTGGCGGCGAGGCGGTTCTGCTCGGCCAGTACCGCTTGCAACCCTGCATAGACCGGCCCGGAGAGCGGCATCTGCGCGAGATGGAGGAAGAGTGCCGGTCCCGCGTTCTCGTCTGCCCACTTGAGCAGTGCCCGCCAGAATTCCCGTTCCAGCCCGCGCGCGACCAGTGGCGCGCCAAGGAAGCAGTTGGGATGGACCCAGCTGGCAAGGTGGGGGATTGGCCAGCGGTAGTAACGCTTCGGCCTATGCAGCGGGAGCAGCCCGGCAAGCTCACCACCGGCCTCGAAGCGCAAGATGGTGATCTGGCTGTCCGGATCGAAGGCGCGCAGCGCCGCCAGCAAATACCAGCTCTCATGGAAGGGGTTGGGCTCGGCAGCGCAGGCGGCGAGGGCATCCCAGGCCAGTCGCGCGCCGGGCGTGTCCAGCGTGCGCCAGCTAACTGCCCGCAAGTCGAGCGAGCAGGGCGCGCCGTGCGCCGGCGCATGGACTGCAAGGTCCGCTTCTGCAATCGCGCTACTGGCCAAGCGCCTCTGACTCCACCGCGGCGGGACATCCGCCGGGTGGAGGGTCTAGCGCCGAAACGCCAAGGAATGGCTAACGCTGGACGATTGTCAGGCTGGCGGCTTGTCGCTGTCGCCCGCAGCATAGGCGGGGTTGAAGCGGCCGAGCCAGCTTAGCGCTTCGGTGATCCACTGTACGTGCACATCGTCGTAAGGCAGATTGTGCGTGCCCTGCGGCTGGACGATGTAGCGGAAATCGGTGTTCTCGACCTTGCCCGAGCGCCTGAGGTTAGAAACCAGCGTGCGCGATTGCTCCATCGGGATGCGCTGATCACGTTCCCCGGCGACGACCAGGAGCGGTGCCCATTTTCCATCGGTATGCTGCGCCGCGGAAATACCGTCGGGATCGTCCGAGGTTGCCTGGAAGCCGCTGTTGAACTTGCCCAGATGCTCGGCATCCCAGCGGTTCATCATGGCCATGTCGTAAATTCCCGCACCCGCGATGGCACAGCGCCACAGCGCACCGTCCCGCTGCGCGCCGCGCGCCGCAGCGAAGCCGCCATAGGACCAACCCATGATGCAAGCGCGTTTGGGATCGATCATGCCCTTTGCCGCGAAGGCGTTGAGAACATCGGTCAGATCGTCTTGCATGCGCTTGCCATAGCCGCCGGGATCACGGCCCATTTTTTCGAACGCCTTGCCGTAGCCGCCCGAGCCCCGGTAATTCGGCTGGATCACCACATAGCCGGCTTCGGCCAGCGGCTGGTTCCACGGCTCGAGCGCGTTGGTCGCCGAGAAGATGCCGAACGGTCCGCCGTGCGGCATGATCACCACCGGCAGGTTCTTGCCCGTGCGATGACGCGGAAGGGTCACGATGACTTGCAGCTTGGTCCCGTCGCTGGCGGTGATCCACTCGGCATGAACCGGGTTGAGCTGCGCGTCCTTGATCGCCACGCGGGTCCAGTTGAGCAGGCTGATCTTGGCCTGATCGACATCGTAGAGGAAGTACCCGCTGCCCTTCGAGGTGCCACCAGCGCGCACCACCAGCAGGTTCTGCTTAGCATCGGTATCAACGATATCGGCTTCACCCTTGCCAAAGGTTTCGTCGAGGAACCCCTGAATTTCTGCGAAGGTCGGGTCGGTATAGCTGGCATGCTCGCTGCCATCGAAAACCCGGTAACCCAGCACCGAGCGATTGGCGAAGTCGGTCAGCACGTCCTGCACATCAAAGCCCGGGGTCTGGAACACCGGCGCCGACAGCTTCAGCGTGGTAAGGTCCATTTTGTAGACCTTGCCGAAGCCATCGCTGCGCGAAATGACGTAGGCCTGATCGGTCCCGGGAATGAACAACTGCGGGATCGGGATGTTTTCGGTGAAACTCTTGTCGGCCTGATTGAAGACGGTGTGGAACGGCTGCTTCTCGTTCGAGCGATAGAGAATGCGGGTTTTGCCGTTGTCCCCATCGCTGGCGAAACCGGCGCGCACCACGCCGTCCGAATCCGCCGCCCAGCCGCCCGTCACGATGGGGTTGGTGCGCTGCACCATGACATAATCGCCCGTGGCGACATTCACGCGAACCACTTCGGGCAGGCCCCTGGATTCGGTATCCTGCGTCACCCCGTCGCGCTCGAGCAGATATTCACCCTTGGCATGGTCGATGTGGAGGATGCGGCCGGCATCGCCGCCCGAACCGCGCCAAGCCTGCAGGACGAGCTTGCCGGAGGCCAGATTGTAGGCAACCAAGCGGCGGAAATCACCTGGGCCGCGGCCTAGATCCTCGCGCGCGATGACGGTGATGACGATGTTTTCGCTGCCGACCCAGCGAAACTCGGTCATCGTTCGTTCGCCGGCCTCGCGCGCTTCGGCAGCGGACATGACCGTGACTGGAGGTTTGGTGGGGGCGGTCAGATCCATGACCACCAGCACTTCCTTGCCGCCAGCACCGGTTACATAGGCAAAATGCTTGCCATCGGGAGCAATGCGCGGATTGCGCATGTTGACCTTCTTCACGAATTCCGCCGGCGCGATCATGGCCGAGGATGCTGCGGCCGGCGGGGCGGCAGAAACGATTGCGGGTGCACCGGTGATCAGTACGGCTCCCCCGGCAAGTGCCAAAAACGCAAGGTGATTAAAGCGCGAACCCATCAAAATTCCCCCAATTCGATTCATCGGTGAAGAATAACGCATGAACTTGAAGTGGCAACGAAAACCCCGCCCGGCCAATCCTCGAAAGGCGGCCGGACGGGGTGGTTTCGTGTCGGACTTGCCGGATCAGCGCGCGGCGTAAAGCGCTGCGAGCAAAAGCAGGGCGACGATGTTGGTGATCTTGATCATCGGATTGACCGCTGGACCTGCGGTATCCTTGTACGGATCGCCCACCGTGTCACCGGTTACCGCGGCCTTGTGAGCTTCAGAGCCCTTGCCGCCGTGGTGGCCGTCTTCGATGTACTTCTTGGCATTGTCCCACGCGCCGCCACCCGAGGTCATCGAGATCGCGACGAACAAGCCGCCCACGATCACGCCCAGCAGCAGCGCACCGAGCGCGGCAAAGCCTTCAGCTTGTCCCGCCACCGCAGTGATCACGAAGTAGACCACGATCGGGGCGAGCACCGGCAGCAGTGACGGCACGATCATCTCGCGGATCGCCGCCTTGGTGACGAGATCGACCGTGCGGGCATAGTCGGGCTTCGAAGCGTAGGTCATGATGCCCGGATCGTTCTTGAACTGGTCGCGAACGTCCTTGACCACTTCACCGGCCGCGCGGCCCACCGCGGTCATGCCCATCGAACCGAACAGGTACGGGAGCAGCGCACCGAGCAGCAGGCCGACGATGACATAAGGATTTTCCAGGCTGAAGCTGACGTTCAGATCCGGGAAGAACTCCTTGAGGTCGGTCGTATAGGCGGCGAACAGCACCAGCGCGGCAAGGCCGGCCGAGCCGATTGCATAGCCCTTGGTCACAGCCTTGGTGGTGTTTCCCACGGCGTCGAGCGCGTCGGTCTTCTGGCGCACTTCGTCATCGAGACCGGCCATTTCGGCAATCCCGCCAGCGTTGTCGGTAACCGGACCATAGGCGTCGAGCGCCACGACCATGCCGGCGAGCGCCAGCATTGCGGTTGCCGCGTAAGCAATCCCCATCAGGCCCGCGAGCTTGAAGGCGATGATGATGCCGGCGCAAATCACGAGCGTCGGCAGCGCGGTCGATTCCATCGAAATCGCCAGACCCTGGATCACGTTGGTGCCGTGGCCGGTTTCCGAAGCCTTGGCGATCGAGCGGACCGGGCGGTAATTGGTGCCGGTGTAGTATTCGGTGATCCAGATGATTAGCCCGGTGATCAGCAAGCCGAGCACCGCGCATTCGAACAGCGCCATGCCGGTATAATCGTTGCCATTGGCGAGCGTGCCGACGACTGCGTTGAGATCACCCAGCGCAGTATTCATCGCCCAGAAGATCGCCCCGACCGAAAGGACGGCGGTGACGAGGAAGCCTTTGTACATCGCGCCCATGATGTTCTTGCCGCCACCCAAGCGAACGAAATAGGTGCCGATGATCGAGGTGATGATGCAGACGCCGCCAATCAGCAGCGGCAGTGCCATCAGCTCTGACAGGTTGCTGGCACCCTTGAGCAGCAGCGCAGTCAACACCATGGTGGCACCGATGGTAACGACATAGGTTTCGAACAAGTCGGCCGCCATGCCGGCGCAGTCACCGACGTTGTCGCCCACGTTATCGGCGATAACCGCCGGGTTGCGGGGATCGTCTTCAGGAATTCCGGCTTCGACCTTGCCGACCAGATCGGCACCAACGTCAGCCGCCTTGGTGAAGATGCCGCCGCCGAGCCGCGCGAAGATCGAGATCAGCGAAGCGCCAAAGGCCAGCGCGACGAGGCCGTTGATGACCGTCCGGTCGTCTCCGCCCACGCCGTGACCGGCCGGACCGGTCAGGAATGCGTAGTAGCCCGCGATGGCGAGCAGCGCGAGCCCTGCCACCAGCATACCGGTGATTGCCCCGGCGCGAAACGCCAGAGTCAGGCCCTGCTGCAGCCCGACTTGCGCCGCGGCTGCGGTGCGCACGTTGGCGCGCACCGAGATGTTCATGCCGATGAACCCGGTTGCACCCGAAAGAACTGCGCCAAGCAGGAACCCGCCGGCCGAAATCGGCGTGCCGAGATGATCGAGGAAATACCACACCAGCAGCGCGACGACTGCGCCAACCATGGCGATGGTCCGGTACTGGCGGCCGAGGTAGGCTTGGGCGCCCTCTTGAATGGCTGCTGCAATCTCTTGCATCTTTGCATTGCCAGCCGATGCACCAAGCACCTGCCGGCTGGTGACGAAACCATAAACGATGGCCGTCAGTCCCAGAATAATTGCGATCGTGACAAGATTCACGGGACGCTCCCCCTAATTGTTGCTGTTCATAACCAGAGCCCCGTAGAGCGGGGCGGCGGGCAAGCTATAGGGTGGATTCGGCGCAATGCAACGCCGTTGCGGCGCATTGTGCAGAGGTATGAACCGTGTTGGTATCCCAGTTTACCGGTGGGTACCTTGCCATCGAGCAGAAGTGCATCCGGGCCGCACGTGTGAACTTGCCCAATGCGGTGCACGGGCACCGGGAACGTGCTGCCGGGCGAGGCGGTGAACAACAGCTGGTAATCCTCGCCCCAGCGGAGGGCTTCGTCGCGCCTGTGTTCGGGGGTGGCGATCGGCACCGCGCCGCGCTCGATGTCGATGGTCACGGCCGATGCCGCGGCCATGCGGCTGGCATCGAGCAGCAGCCCGTCGGATACGTCCATCATTGCGCTGACTAGCGGCGCCAAGGCGCGACCTTCGGCCAGAAGCGCGGCCGGGCGGCGATAAGCCAGACTGTCGCCATGGCCGCTCTTGAGCGCTTCGAGGGCCAGCATGGCGGCACCCACGGGTCCGGTGATCCACACCTCGTCACCCGCCTGCGCTCCACTGCGCGATGGCACCGGGCGATGGGTCGCGCGGCCAAATGCGGTTAGTCCGAGGACCTGAGCCCCGCTGGCCGCAATCGTGTCTCCGCCCAGCAGTGGCACATTGTAAAACGCCAGCACTTCGGCGAGGCCTGTTACAAACCGGCTGTTATCCATCCCAAGCTGGTAGCCGAGCAGCACACCCACGGGCTCGGCTCCTTTGGCGGCAAGGTCGGAAAGGTTGGTGGCCACCAGCTTCCACGCGACGTCGGCGGGATCCTGTTCGGACAGGAAATGCACCCCCTCAGCCATGGCGTCATGCGTGATGACCAGCGTTTCTGATCCGAGTTCAAGCACTGCGCAGTCATCATTCAGACCGCGCGCTGCCGGATGCGTGGCTACGGCGCGCAATGCGGAAATGAAGGCGCTTTCGGTGCTCAGCTGCGCACCACCTTGGCCACCGAGTCGAGCATTCCGTTGACGAATTTGGCCTCGCGCGGTTCGAAAAAGGCGTGGGCCACATCGACATATTCGGTGATGACGGTGCCGATCGGCACATCGGCGCGGGCGAGCAGTTCGAAGGCCCCGGCGCGCAGGATCTGGAGCATCGTCTTGTCGAGCCGTTCGAGCTTCCAGCCGGTCGCCAGCTTGTCCGCCAGCAAGAGGTCGATCTCTTCGCGGCGCGCGCTTACGCCTTGGACCACGTCGTCGAAGAACGGAACCTCGGCCTGCGCATACTGGTCGCCCTCGATCTCGGCGCCGAGCCGGTGGCGGTGGAATTCGTCAAGCAACTGCGCCATCGCCGTTGCTTCCATATCGAGCTGGTAAAGTGCCTGTACGGCGGCGAGCCGCGCCGCTGAGCGGGCTTTGGAACGCGCCTTCATATGCCAAGTCTCACTTCGATCGAACGGGCGTGGGCCGGGAGGCCCTCGGCCTCTGCCAGCTGGATAGCGGCAGGACCGATCGCCTTGAGGGCATCTTCGTCAAGCTGGATGAAGCTGGTGCGCTTCATGAAATCGAGCACCGACAGCCCCGAAGAAAAGCGCGCGCGGCGACCGGTTGGCAGCACGTGGTTGGGCCCCGCAACATAGTCCCCGACCGCCTCAGGGGTCATCCGCCCGAGGAACACCGAGCCGGCATGACGGATCTGCCTAAACAGCTTTTCCGGGGCCTCGACCGACAGTTGGACATGCTCAGCAGCGAGTGCATTGGCCAGCGCTGGCGCTTCGTCGAGGCTCGCAACCTCGATGATTACGCCGTGGTTCTTCCAGCTCTCGCTCGCCACTCGCGCGCTGGGGAGCATGGCCAGTTCGACTCCGATCCGGTCGGCGACATTGTCAGCGAAAACCGGATCGTCGGTGATCATGATCGATTGCGCGGCCGGGTCATGTTCGGCCTGGCTGAGCAGGTCGGCAGCGGCCCAATCGGGATCGTTCTGGCCGTCGGCGATCAGCAGAATTTCGCTTGGGCCCGCAACCATGTCGATCCCGACCACGCCGTAAAGCTGGCGCTTGGCTTCGGCGACCCAGGCGTTGCCGGGGCCAACCACCACGTCGACCGGCTTGATCCGCTGCGTGCCATAAGCCAGCGCGCCGATTGCCTGGGCACCGCCGATGCGCCAGACTTCGTCCACCCCGGCCAGATGCGCGGCCGCCAGGACCAGCTGGTTCACTTCGCCCTTGGGAGTGGGGGTCACCACCACCAGCCGCTCGACCCCGGCCACCTTGGCGGGAATCGCATTCATCAGCAGCGACGAGGGATAGGCCGCGCGGCCGCCCGGCACGTAGAGTCCCGCTGCATCGACCGCCCGCCAGCGCGCACCCATTCGGACGCCGACCTCGTCGGTCTCGTCGCGGTTCTTGGGGAGCTGCTTTTCGTGGAAGGCGCGGATGCGCTGCGCGGCAAGTTCGAGCGCAGCGCGCAAGTCAGGCTTCAAGCCGTCGAACGCCTCGCGGCACAGTTCGAGCGAGACCTGCCACGAGGTGTCATCCGCCAGGACGTGCCCATCGAACTTTGCGGTGCAGTCGACCAGCGCCGCATCGCCGCGGATCTTGACGTCACTCAGGATCACCGAAACATCGCGCGCGACATGCTCGTCGCACTCCCGCCGGTCAGCAACGAGGCGGCGGAAAGCGAGCTCGAAACCCGGATCGCGCGAATTGAGCCGGAGCATCAGGCGGCCTTCGCTTCGCTGACCAGTGCGCGGAAGCGTTCAACCAGCGCCGCAACCCGCTCGTCGGTCTTGAGCGCGGCGCGATTGACAATCAGGCGCGCGGTGATCTGCAGGATCGTCGCGGTTTCGACCAGGCCGTTGTCCTTGAGCGTCTGTCCCGAAGAGACCAGATCGACGATCCGGCTCGCGAGGCCCAAGCCCGGTGCCAATTCCATCGCGCCGTTCAATTTGACCACTTCGGCCTGGATCCCCTGCCGCTCAAAATGACGGCGGGTCAGGTTCGGGTACTTGCTCGCGACGCGCAGGTGGCTCGAATGCCCGCTGGCGGACGGCTGTCCGGCCGGCTGCGCGACCGACAGGCGGCAATGCCCGATGTCGAGGTCAACCGGCGCGTAGAGATCGGGGTAAGCGAATTCCTCAACCACGTCGGAGCCGACGATCCCGACCGAGGCCGCGCCGTGGGCCACGAAAGTCGCCACATCGAAGGCGCGGACGCGGATGATCCGCATGTCGCTGCCCTCACAGCCGAACGACAGCGCGCGATTGCTTTTGTCGTGAAACGCGGCCTCGGGCACCACCCCGGCTCGCGCCATCAGCGGCAGCGCCTCGTCGAGGATGCGGCCCTTGGGGACGGCGAAGATCAGCGGCTGCGGCATAGGACGGGGGCCTTAGGGCGGGTCTGACAAAAGGGCAAGAACCGCGCGGGCGGCATCTTGTGCAACGCAGCAAAAAAGCGCATGCCATTCGCATCTGCAACAATAAGCAGCAGGAGGGACGGCCATGACCGAGCCTTATAAATTCATCGATATCAACGCCAGCGGTCCGGGGATTATCGCCGCGGCGTTTGACAACCAGGTGGTCTATTGCACTTCGTCCGGGGCGACGGTCACCGCACGCGTGGTCGCGGCGCTGCACGATTTGATCGAAAACGACGAACCCGGCGCGCTGCTCGACCGGATTCGCAGCTGGCCAGGAGCTCCACTGGCTGATGCCTTGCCGCTGCGGATTGTCGGCGGCATCCATTCACTCCAGCTGAGGGGCGTCGAACCCGCGCTGGCCGATATATATGCCGGCCGTGAGGGGATCGATGCCACGGCGGTGATCGCCGCAGCGATCCGCGCGCACGAGGCCGACCTGCTTCCTTGGCTGGATGGTCCGCCGCAGACCAACGAAGCCGGGCGTTCGGCCAACTTCATTGCCGCGATGTTGTGGCTGGCCGATCAGGGCCTGCCGCCGCGCTTCGAGTGCCTCGAAATCGGATCGAGCGCTGGGATCAACCTGATGCTCGATCGCTATCACTATGATTTGGGCGGGGTGGAAGTTGGACCTGAACCCGGGGCGATCCGGTTCCAGCCCGAATGGCAAGGCGACGCGCCGCCCAACAAGCAGATCGAAATCGCCTCGACCCGCGGCTGCGATGTCGCCCCGGTTGACCTCACCGATCCCGAACAGGCAACCCGGCTCAAGGCCTATATCTGGCCCGAGCATGGCGTCCGGTTCGAGCGGATGGAAGCCGCAATTGCCGAGGCAGCGAAGCGCGCACCGGACCTCATCCGGATGAACGCTGCCGATTTCGTCGAGGCCGAACTGGCCAAGCCGCAAGAGGCCGGGACCACCCGGATGCTGATGCATTCGATCGTCTGGCAATATGTGCCCGAAGACCAGCAGGCGCGGGTCACCGCAGCGATGGAAGCGGCAGGTGCGCATGCCACGCCTGAGCGGCCGCTCGCCTGGGTGGCCCTGGAGGCCAACCGGGTGTTGCACATCCATGAGATGGTGGTGCGCTATTGGCCGGGCGGGGAGCAAGGCGTGGTTGTCACCCGCGCCCACCCGCACGGGGCGTGGCTTGGGTGGCTTGGCAGCGACCGGACGATCTAACGGCCTAGTTCCCGCGCCACCTCGCGCGCCAGACGGCGTTCGCGGCGACGTTCGTTGCGGACCCGCGCCCAGGTGCCGATGCGCCAGCCGCGCGCCTCCCAACGCTCGACCCAGCCGCCGTGGTACGAAATCCATTCCTGGTACGCGGTGAGGAGCAGCACCGCTGTGCAAGCGAGCGAAAGCCCGGACGTGTTCATCGGCAGCCACCAGTTCCACAGCCCCAGCGGCACGATCAACCCTGTCGCAATGAGGTGCGAAAACGGGAAGTTGCCGAGCGAATTGGCCGAGCGTTTAAACAGGCCGACCCCGATAAGGAACAACAATAGCCCGCCGACCTGGACTGCGACGAAGGTGCGTGAGGCCGCCTGTTCCCATTCCTCCAGCAGCAGCGCATCGGCCACGGCACAGATCACGATGCCCAGCACGATCGGCATGTGCAAATAGGTATAGGCATTGCGCGCCATTCGGCCCGCCTGGGCATGACCGGCGATCATCCGCGCACCGCGCTCGGCGCCGAGATCGAAGTACAGCCACCACATCAGTGCGGAGCCAATGAACGCGACCACCAGCGCCGCCACCCGGCCCATCTCCATTGGCAAGCCGGCAAAGCTGGCGCCGGTCACAACGATCCCTTCGCCAAGGGCTATGATGATGAACAGCGAGCAGCGTTCGGCCATATGGCTGCCGGATATGTTCCAGTCGCTAAGCGTCGAGTGACCGAGCCCGGGTACCCTGAATAACGCAATGGGACCGGCGTATTCGATGGCTAGCGCCGCAGTCCAGCAGATCAGCTGCGTGGAATGCCCGGCCATGCCGCCGTAGATCCAGAACAGGCCTGACGCGGAGAACCAGATAGTGATCCGCCACATGTTGACGGTGTTGTGTGCGCCTTCGCTGCGAAACATCAGCGCGACGATTGCGCTGCGCCCGACTTGCAAGGCAACGTATGACGCGGCGAACATGAGGCCTTTGTCGGCAAAGGCGCGCGGCAGCATTACGGCCATTGCCAGGCTCAGGAACATCAGCGCCAGCAGCAGCAGCCGCACTGGAATCCGTTCGGGATTGAGCCAGTTCGCCGCCCAGGTGGTGTACATCCAGGCCCACCATACTGCGAGGAACAGCAACGCCCCTTCGGCGAGGCCAAGCGGATCGAGGTGGTGGTGGACGAAGCCCGATATCTGCGTGATTGCGAAAACATAAACGAGGTCGAAAAACAGCTCGAGGTTGCTGACCGGGGCATGGCCGCCGCCGTGATTGCGCAGCAGTGAGCGCCGCGCGGCCTGCGCTGCGGCGACCACCGCAGCGCCCATCCCGCCGCGCCGGGGCTCAGTCGCCATCGGTGCGCGTCAGGAACTGGTCGAGCGCGGCGTTGACCGCCTCTGGCGCTTCCCATTGCACGAAATGGCCCGCACCGGGCACCCGCACAATGGTCAGGTCATCGATCAGTTCGTCGAGCCCATCAAGGTTTTCTGGTGGCAGCGCGAGATCGTCCATCGCCCAGACTACCAGCGTCGGGATGGTCTGCTTGGGCAAGGGGAAACGCTGCCAGTCTGCGGGCACTTCGAACGGCGCGTCCATATCGAGCACGGCGACCGGGCTGGCGCGGTACCAATTGAGCATCGCGATCGCCGCCTCGCGGTTTTCCCAGTCGGCCAACAGCGCGGCGCGCTCATCCGGTTCCATCTTGGGGTTCTCGGCCGGGGTGCCAAAGGCCTTCAACAAAACCCCGACCAGGCCGAACTGTTCGACCAGGGCATCGCTGGCGGGATCGCGGAAAATGCGGAAATACTGGCTCGCCTGACGCTGCACCCGATTGGTGTAGAGCAGTTCCGGAAACAGCACCGGGTGGGGCGCGTTGAGGATGACCGCGCGCGGAACGCGGCCATTCATCTGTCCGGTAATCGCCACGCCCCAGGCAATCGCGCCGCCCCAATCGTGGCCGATCACGGTGAACCGGTCGATCCCGAGTGCGTCGGCCAGCAGGAACACATCGCCGATCATCTTGTCAGGGGTGTAGTTCTCGATGCCCTTGGGCTTGGATGAACCGCGATAACCGCGCTGATCCGGCGCGATGCAGCGGTAACGATTCGAAAGATGCGCGATCTGGTGGCGCCAGGTGCGGTGGCTGTCGGGGAATCCGTGCAGGAAGATCAGCGCGGGGGCATCGCGCGGGCCAGTGTCGACCACGTCGAGCTCGATCCCGTTGGCCAGCTTGACCCGGACCTGCTCCATCATTCGGCCCCGTCGTTCATGCGCGCCACGTAGCCTGCGGCCATGAACGCGCCAATTTGGTCAAGCAGGGCATCGGGCGTGCGGCGCGCTTCGCCCATGGCCTTTTCCGCGCCCTCGGCCACGATGATTTCGCGCTGCCCGGCAAGCATTTCTTCCAGCATTTGCGCCACCGCAACGGCCGGTGGGATCCCGTTGTCGATGACCTTGTCGCTTACCCCGCGCTTGCCGCCATCGGCGGTCAGCGCGTTACGTGAGACATCGGTCGCGACCGAGCCGGGATAGATATTGTGAACCTGCAGCCCAAGATGAGCGACTTCGGCGCGCAGAGCATCGCCGTAGCCGGCAAGACCGAATTTCGCAGCGCAATAGGCCGTGCGCATCGGCACCCCGACCTTGCCCGCGATGCTCGAAATCATTGCGATTCGCCCAGAACCGCGCGCCACCATCAGCGGCAACAACGCTTGAGTCAGCGCGATCGGGGCGAGCAAGTCGACGTCGATGATTTTCTGATAGACCGCGAAATCTGTTTCCTGCGCCAGACTACGCTGGGAAATCCCGGCATTGTTGACCAGCAGGTCGATCCCGCCGGCCCATCCCCAGGCTTGCTCGACCGCCGGGGCGACTGCGGCATAGTCGGTGGTCTCGAACGGCAGCACCAGCGCCTGGGGGCAATCGGCCGCCACGGCATCAAGCGCTGCGACGTTGCGCCCTGACAGCACCAGCCGCGCGCCCTGCGCAGCAAGACCCCGCGCCAGCGCTGCGCCGATCCCCGATGAAGCCCCGGTGATCCACGCGGCCTGTCCTGCAAATGTCATGCGTGCTCTCCTGAATCGCTGTTGGTCAGTGGTACTGCGGGGATCGGGATATATTCCTCGCTATCCCCCGGCACGGTGCCGAAAGCGCCGCTGCGCCAATCGCTCTTGGCTTGGATGATCCGCTCACGCGAGCTTGAGACGAAGTTCCACCAGACGTGGCGCGGCGTCCTGAACGCTTCACCGCCCAGCAGCATCACGCGCCCGCCGAGCGTCGAGCCAAGCTTTGCCGCATAGCCCGGAGCGAGCACTACCAATGCGTAAGGCTCAAGCTCCGTCCCATCGATCGCTGCTTCACCGCCAACCAGCATCACCGCGCGCTCGTCCGCTTCGGCGTCGATCGGGATGGTCCCGCCGGGCGCAAGCACGATCTCGGCGTATATCGTTTCAGCCTGTTGAGTCGTCGGCGCGGTTCGCCCCCAAAGCGAACCCATGATCACGCGGGCTGACACGCAATTGTCCTCGACCAGCGGCAAGTCAGCGAGACTTTCGAAGGCAGGCGCGATCTCTTCCTGGCCGTCGGGCAAGGCAAGCCAGGTCTGCATTCCGTAAAGATGTGGTCCGCCCGCCCGTTCGGTCTGCGGTGAGCGTTCGGAATGGACGATGCCTCTGCCGGCGGTCATCAAGTTCACCTGGCCGGGGCGGATGGTGGCGAAACTGCCGATGGAGTCGCGGTGATCAATCGCGCCTTCGAACAGCCA
This sequence comes from Sphingomonadaceae bacterium, assembly GCA_025356175.1. Classification (GTDB taxonomy): domain Bacteria; phylum Pseudomonadota; class Alphaproteobacteria; order Sphingomonadales; family Sphingomonadaceae; genus Novosphingobium. The sequence continues at coordinate 27,679 of JANXUP010000118.1, forward strand.
GGTCACCGTGGCGAGACCGATATGCGGATGCGGCCGCACGTCCATCGCGTGGCCCGGAGGCAGATGCGCGGGGCCAAACTGGTCAACGAAGATGAACGGCCCGACCATGACTCGCTGCGGCGAGGGCAAGGCCCGCCGTACCTGGAACGCACCGAGATCATGGGTAACCGGGTGAATCGTCGCTTCAATCGGCACGGCGGCTCAGCTCTTGTCGTTCTTGCCGGTGAGCTGCTTGGCCGCTGCCAGCAGCTCGGTCGGGAACATCGCGATGATCGTTGAATTGTGCTCGACACCGATCTCGCTCAGCGTCTGGAGGCGGCGCAGTTCGAGCGCGCCCGGCACTTCGCCGATGGTCCGCGCGGCATCGGCGAGCTTGGCCGAAGCCTCGCTTTCACCCTCGGCCTTGATGATCCGCGCGCGCTTCTCGCGGATCGCCTCGGCCTCGCGGGCGATTGCGCGCTGCATCTGTTCGGGAATGTCGAGATCCTTGATTTCGACCGCGTCGACCGCGACACCCCATTGCTGGACAGTGGTCCCAAGCAGTTCAAGCAGCCGCGCATTGATCGAGGTGCGATCCTTGAGGATCAGGTCGAGCTCGCTTTGCCCGATGGCATCGCGCAAGCCGGTTTCGGCGGCCTGAATCACCGCGCTGGTCCAGTCCATCACCGTGGTGACGACCTTGGCCGCATCGACCGCGCGGAACCACAATACCGCGTTGATCTTTACCGCCACCCCGTCGCGGGTCACGGTTTCCTGCGTCGCCAGCGCATAAGTGATGACGCGGAGATCGATCTTCACCACCCGTTCGATCAACGGGATCAGCCAGAACCAGCCTGGGCCCTTGGTTTCCTTGAGCCGACCGAGGCGGAACACGACCCCGCGCTGGTATTCCTGGTTGATGCCAAAGCTCTTGAGCGCGAGCAGCACCACGATGAAACCGATAAACAGGCCGAAACTCGAAAAAACTGCGGGCATGGTACCCTCCTATTCGCCCGGAGCCCGGGCCTTGATCGCCAGAGCATGGACCCGCTGGCCCGGAATGTCGCCCAGCGCGTGATTGATCCTGCGCTGGCGTTCCAGTCGCGACAGTCCGGCAAATGCGGTGCTTTCGATTTCAATCGTGAAATGGGATTCGCCCGAACCGTCATCGCCCGCGTGTCCGCTATGGCGCGCACTGTCGTTGATCACGGCAAGGCGGGTCGGGGCGAAGGCCGCGTTGAGCAAGCGTTCGATTTCAAGGGCGAGCAAACCTGACATGGGTTCCCTTCTAGACGATCAATCGCCATGTGGAAGGGGTGAAGCACGACCGATTCCATGGACGCAGCGCTGATGCAGGGCGCGACTGCCAGGTGCCAGGCTGCCATGAAGCAGGACAGTTCCGGGCTCCGGGTGAACGCTCATCGGGGTTCGACGGGCCGGGCGATTATCGCTGGTACTGCCTTGATCATGTTCGCGAATTCAACGCGGGGTACAACTGGTTTGCCGGCATGAGCCCCGCGGAAATCCTTGCCGCGCAGCATCCGGTGCATGGCTGGGACCGCCAGTCCCGCGCCTTTTCGCCGACCGCCGGGATCGACGGGGCGCCGCGCTGGGCTGATTTCGCTGACCCGCTAGAAGCCATCAGCGGCCGGGCTCGGGCACGCAAGCCCGCGCAGCGCGATGATGGGCGGCTGGTTACACCAGATGAGCGCAAGGCCTTGTCCACACTTGGTTTGCCGCTCGATGCGGATCGGCGGGCGCTGCGGATGCGCTACGCCGACCTGGTTCACACGCTTCACCCCGATCGCAACGGCGGCGACCGGAGCCACGAGGCACGCCTGCAATTGGTGGTGGAGGCCTATCAACTGCTCAGGAAAGCTGCGGCGTTCGCCTGAACAAGGTGAACATGGGCAGCCCGATCAGAAAGATATGCGGGAACAGGCCGAGCGCGACCCTGAACCGGTCCGGATCGGGGAAGGGGATTCCGAAGCGCTGCGGCAGGACCAGTCCGTACATCACGAAATACAGCACCAGCCCGTACAGCGTCCCTGCCTTCCATGTCGCCACCTGACCCAGCATGGTCTTGCGCGCCAGCCACAGCCCGGTGCCGGTCATCACCGCCATCAGCGCGAAATGCACCGCCAGTCCCGCCAGCACGCCCAGCAGGCCCCAATCGAGGGCGCGGTCTCCAAACGGACCCGAGGCGACAAACAGCCATACCTCTGCCAACTTGCCGCCGCGCACCACGGTCAGCACGCTTGCCCACAGCGCATCCAGCGCGCCGCAGACAAGCCACGCCTTGAGCCAGACTTGGCGAGTGCCGCTCACCCTGCTTCGCACAGCACTTTGAACTGGTCGGCCATGATACCCCAGCCTTCGTCAAAGCCCATCTCCTTGTGGTGCGCCATGGACTCGCTCGTCCAGTGGCGGGCGCGGCCGGTGTACCGGGTGCCACTGCCTTCGGAAGCGATTTCCCAGATGCCGAGCATGAACGGCCCAGACGGTTCAAGATCACCATCGATCGCGTCGGTCACCGAAATGCGGCGGCCCTCATCCCAGGCAAGAATGAAGCCGGGGTGTTCGTTCTTTTCGCCTTCTGGTCCGTACATCGTGGTGTGGGTCCTGCCGCCGGGAGTGCGCGGCCCCCAGTTAACTTCGGCGCGCCACGGTTTGGGGCACCACCATTCATTGGTGCGCTGGGTCATGACTTCCCAGACCTTGTCGGGCGCGGCATCAATCAGACGGGTGACGGACAGTTCGTACATTAAAGTGTTCTCCTCAATCCCGGTCGGGCGCGCCGAGCGGGAAGTAGTGGCGGAATTGGCGGGCGTCGTCCACACACCGCTTGACCGGCGGCAGCGCCAGCAGATGCGCTCGCCAAGCGCGCAGACGGGCGAATTGTTCGGGAATCTGGTGAACCCAGTCGGCGTAGAACAGGCTGGGTGCTGCGGCACATTCGATCAGCGTGATCCGGTCGGTCATGAGGTATTCGGCGAGCCATGCGTCAAGCCAGGCATAGCTGCGATCAAGCTTGGCGGCGACGGCGGCGAGCACCTCGGGGTCGGGGTTTCCGCTTGTCCTGATCGCTTCGAACACTGATTGCTGCATGATCCCCATGATATAGTTGTCGAACAACCGGTCGATCATCCGCGTGCGAATTGCTTCAACGGGATCGTCAGGCAACAGCGGGGCAGGGCCGCGATGGTTGAGGTGGAGGTATTCGACAATCGAGCTTGCCTCGATTACCGTTTCAGTTCCGTCGACCAGCACCGGAAACAGCCCTTGCGGACTGGCGGCGGCCACGAACGCGCCGTTATCAAGGTGATCCTGATCGAGCGCGCGGAATTCGAAGTGGGTGCCGTTCGCGTAAAGCGCGATCAGCGCCTTCCAGGTGTAGCTTGAGAACAGATGCCCATAGAGTGCCAGCATCACCAGGTTCCTTCCGCGATGCGGCGCCGCCGATCAAGCTCGCGATCATTTGTCACGCGTTCCGGCGCCGCAAATTCGCCTTTCGGCATCGCGCCGGTAGGCTCATAATCGGCAATCACCGTACCTTGGGGTGTAACCTGATGGTGGACCATCGTCAGGGCCTCGGCCTGTGTGCCTTCGCCGAACAGTCGCTTACCCTTGCCGAGCGTAAGCGGATAGATCAGCAGCCGCAGCCGGTCGACCAGCTGGGCGGCGAGCAGTCCCGGATAGATCGTGCTCGAGCCCCAGATCCGCAGTTCCGGACCATCGGTTCGCTTGAGCGCGGCAACATCTTCGATGCTCGGCAAGCGATGACTGTTCTCCCACGGAAGGTCCTGATCGCCGCGGGTGAGCACATATTTGCGCGCACGAGTGAACGCCTTGCCAAGCTCGGCTTCCGCGCCCTGGACGAAGGGCCAGTAGGCGGCGAAAATATCATAGGTACGCCGTCCAAGCAGCAAGTCGTAGTCGCCGCTAAGCATGTCGCCAATCGCTTCGCCGCCAGCGGCATCGGGAAATTTGAACTGCCATCCGCCCTCGCTGAAGCCGCCGCTGGGATCTTCGTCGGGCCCGCCCGGAGCCTGCATTACCCCGTCGAGCGAGACGAAAGCCGCGCCGACAATCTTACGCATCGGGCTTGGCCGCAGCCACGGCGTCTTCGATCTTGGCGATGTCGATTTTCTTCATCGTCATCATCGCGCCGAAGGCGGCCTCTGCAACTGCCCCACCCGCCGCCATCGCGTCGGTCAATGCGCGCGGCGTGATCTGCCATGACAGGCCCCATTTGTCCTTGCACCAGCCGCATTCGCTTTCCGCTCCATCATTGCCGACAACGGCATTCCAGTAGCGATCGGTTTCTTCCTGGCTATCGGTCGCGATTAGGAACGAGAATGCCTCGCTATGCTTCGCATAGTCGCCGCCGTTGAGGCCCATGCAGGGAATGCCGCAAACGGTGAAGTCGACTGTCAAAACGTCGCCCGCCTTGCCGCTCGGATAATCGCTTGGCGCGGTGTGGACTGCCAGCACTTCGCTGTTCGGGAAAGTGGCGGCATAAAACCGCGCGGCTTCCTCAGCCTCCTTATTGTACCACAAGCAAATCGTGTTCTTGGCGGCAGTCATTTCTTCGCCTCCTGGATGAGCTGATTGTCGATCGCCTTGGCGGCCTTGTAGGCATCGCGCGCCTGGATCCGTTCGGCGTAGGCGACAAAGCTCTCGCGCGGCGGGATTGAGCCGAAGTTGAGACCCCAATCGATCTGGCTGCCGACATACACGTCGGCCATCGTGAAGCGCGGGCCACAGACGAAATCATGATCGCCAAAATGGCTATCGAGTGTGTCCAGGACGCGTTCAAGGCTGCCGAACCCGACCATGCCCTCGCGCTCCTTGGCCACTTCCCAGCCCATCGAACGGCCGACGATTGCCTGCTCGACCGGCCCTGCGGCAAAAAACATCCAGCGGTAATAGTCCGCCAGCTCAGCATCGCTGGGGAGCAGCTTGCCTTCGGGCTCGACCTCGGCAAGATAAGCGCAGATCGCCGCGCATTCTGTGATCACGCGTTCCCCGGTTTCGCTGCGATGAATCAGCGTCGGGACCTTGCCCATCGTGTTGGCGGACAGCAGCGCAGCGGGTTTCTCCGTCCAATCGACCAGCACCTGATCGTATTCGACCCCGGCCTCATGCAGTGCCCAGCGTGCAATCTGGCCGCGCGACATCGGGTTGGTGAACAAGGTGTAGTCGGCCATCGGGGACTCCTGTTGATCGGGGAACAGAGTAGGAACTCTAACCCGCCGGCAATGCCGGTCAAGCCGTTTACTTGTGCCCGGTCAGGCTGAATACTGCGCCTTGCGGATCGGTGCCCTGAATCACCCATAGATCGCCGGGAACCTGATGCGGGCCGTTGATCACCGTGCCCCCGTTCGCGGCTACTGCCGCCTGTGCCGCGTCGATGCTGGACACCCAGAAATAAGGCGCCCAAGCCGAAACCGGCACCTGCGGCGGTTTGCCCATGATCGCGCCGACCGTCACGCCGTCGTGCGCGATGAACTGGTATTTGCCCATCGGTCCCGTGTCCATCGGTTCGGGCAGGGTCCAGCCGAATTGCTCGGTGTAGAAGGCGATTGCATTGGCCGGATCGTCTGCAACCAACTCGTTCCAGCCGCAGTGGCCGGGATTGGGCATGGCCGAAAATGCGGTGCTGGCTCCGCCGCCGGGGGGCGGGGTGGGGGTCATGATATAGAACGGCGCCCCGCAGCAATCGGCAACCAGCGCGACGCGGCCGGCCATCGCTACGTCCCACGGTGCCATCAGCACTCTTCCGCCTGCGGCCTCAATCGCCTGAGCGCTGGCATCGACATCGTCGACCCCGACATAGCCAAGCCAGCACGGCCGCACGCCGTGTTGCTGCATATCGGCGCTGAGCCGCAGCAGCCCGCCAACCATCGCCCCGTCGGGCGCCGTAACGAAGCCGTAGTCGGTGTTGCCTTCGCCGTGGCCGGTGGCCATCGAGCAGCCGATCACTGCTTCATAAAATGCCTTTGACCCCTCGGGATCGGGACTCATCAGTTCGTACCAGATCCAGCTGCCTTGCAGGGTGCTCATCGTGTTTCTCCTGAAGCCTTCAGATCGACCACCGGGCCGAACCCGCCCCAGATCATCCGCTTGCCATCGAACGGCATGGGGTTTTTTGCCGGGTCCATTCGCGGGTCGGGATTGGCTGGATCCATCATCTTGGCATAGCAGGCATCACGCGCAGCCTTGTCAGGCCATTCGATCCAGCTGAACACCACGTCCTCGTCGGCTGTCGCTTGCACCGCCTTGCGAAAATCGGTCTGCGTACCATCGGGCACATCGTCGGCCCAGCATTCGATCACCCGCAGCGCGCCCATTTCCATGAACAAGGGGTCGGCATGGGTGGCATGATCGATGAATTTCTGGCGGTTGGCTTTAGGTACCGCGATCACGAATCCGTCGATGTAGCTCATGATGCAGCCTCCTCGTGCACGCCGGCCTCAGCCATCGCCGGGTCCATCCAAAACGGTTCCCAGATATGGCCGTCGGGATCGGCGACAGTGCGCTGGTACATGAAGCCGTGGTCTTCGGGCGGGTTGACGTCGATCTGGCCGCCGCTCGCGCCACCGGCTGCCACCAGCCGGTCAACCTCGGCCTTGCCCTCGCAGGCCAGCGCCAGCGAAACTTCACTCGATCCGGCGGGACAAATCGGCCTGGTGGTAAAGCCCTGCCACTTGGCATGGGTAAGCAGCATCACGTAAATCGTGTCCGACAGGATCATGCAGGCGGCGGTATCGTCGCTGAATTTGGGATTTCGCTCCATTCCGAGCGCGCTGTAAAACGCCAGCGACTTGGCCAGGTCCGTGACCGGCAGGTTGATGAATACCTTCTTGGGCATGCTGTCTCTCCTCTATCGCTATCTTCAAGCTGGGTCGGGCGCGAAATCGGCGAGTTGCGCCGCCAGAGCCCGCTGGAACGCCGGACGAGCCTCGCCGCGGCGGACATAAGCAACGAGGTTGTCTGGTGCGTGTTTGAGAATGTCAGACCCGCGAATGGTGGCGACCATCATCAGGTCGCCCACGTTGAAGCGATCTTCGAGCCACTCCTTGTTTCCAAGCCAATCGCCCAGCCGCGCGAGCCGCTGCGTCAGGTGCTCGCCAAAGGCGGCAGACGCGCCTGCTGACCAGGGTTGATCAACATGGAAGAATGCTGCCGAAACGTAAGCCATGGCCGGCCCGTCAATGCTGTTGAGCGCCGCAAACAGCCAGGCAATGGCGCGTTTGCGGCCCAGCTCGTCGGCGGGCAGCAATGTCTCGTTCTTTTCGGCAATGTGCAGCGCGATCGCTCCGCATTCGAACAGTTCGACCGCACCTTCCTTGTAGACCGGCACCTGCCCCCACGGCTGTTCGCGGTAATAGCTCGCCGGGCGCTCCCCCATCAGCAGGCGCGTCCGATAGTTCAGGCCCAGTTCCTCCAGCGCCCAGCGCACACGCAGATCGCGCACTTGGCCGCGGGCAAAGTCCGGAACCCAACCAAAAGCGGTGACTTCAATCGGGGACTTGGGATCAATCGGCATGGATCATCTCGCCAGCAAGGAGGAGTTCGAGATAGCGACGCAAATGCAGCAAGTGTTCACGCGCTGCGGCTGCGGAATCTGCCGGACCTGCGGCCTTGGCCAGAACGAATGCTCCCTGGATTACGGCTTGGATGTGACGCGACAGCGAAGCTGCCGTCACCCCGCTTGCGCCGGACCGGGCAAGGGCTGCGGCCAGATCATCTTCCAAAGCTGCGGCGTTGCCCAAGATACTGGAATTGCACGCAGAACGGATTGGATCGCTCGACCGGAAAGCTTCCTGCACCATTGTTCCGGCAACACAGCTGAAGGTTTCGGCCGGACCCGAAATCAGCGCGATCCGCAAATCGATGTAACCCAGCACGCGGTCGAGCGGATCAGCATGCTGATGAAACGGCGCGGCCGCAAAAAACTGACCGGTTGAGCTCGACCAATAGTCCGCCAGCGCCACGCCAAGCGCTTCCTTGGAGGCGAAGTGATGAAAGAAAGCGCCTTTGGTGACCCCTGCTTCACCGCACAACTGGTCCACCGAAGTTGCGGCAAAGCCATGCTGCCGGACAAGTTTCACGCCCGCTTCGAGCAGTCTGTCGCGCGCAATCAAGGGGGCCGGGCGGAAGGGGTGATTCGGGATCATGCCAAGAGCATACCAACCGGTTGGTATGCTGACAAGACCACTGCAAAATTAACGGTAAATTCGCCCAAGTCCCGTATCGTGACCGTAGATGTCGACTATCGGGCACCAATTACTGCGATTATTCGCCGCACTTATGGTCGTATTGGCTGCGCCTGCGCTGGCGCATGCCAGTATTCCGGTTGAAACCTGCGTGGCTCCATTGGCCAAAGCTGGCGATCCTGCGGCGTTCGATTGCGGCAAGGCGCAAAACCGTTTGGGTCGCGGGAACTTTGCAGTCGATCTGCGCTTTGCACCGATACTGTCACGCACCGCCGATCCATTGGTGCTGCGCACTTCCAGCGTCTGGCAGGATGCGGAGCGCGTGATCTTCCGATACGCTGACGGCACCCGTTCCGAGCTGGCCTTCAACTCGCGAAATTCGCGGCCCTACATGACGATCGGGGCGATTTATGAATTTCCGGTGCCTGCGCGCGCAGCACCGCTCAGCGGGATCCGCATCGAAGTGCAGGACAGCGCGAACTGGCGCGGCGTGGTGATCGGCGCGCACCTCGTGACCGCCAGCGAAAGCTACCGGCTGCAATCGTGGCTGGTTGCGCTTTATGCCGCGTTCGGCGGACTGTCGTTGGCGTTGCTGGCCTATAATCTCTCGCTTTGGTCCGTGTTGAAGCACCGTTTCCAACTGTCCTACGCGGCAATGGTCGGCGCGCTGATGGCCTATGCCTTCACCTCGTCGAGCATTGCGATGCTGCTGATCCCCTCGCTCGCCAACAACGACCGGCTACGGCTCAACTATCTCTTCCTGACCCTTGCCGCCGTAGCCGCGATCCGGTTCATGTTCGACTACTTTGGTGACAAGGCCTTCCAGCCGAAATTGCGCCAATTTGCTTCGGCATTGTGCGCCGCAGCCTTGATCAGCGCCATTGCATTTGCCGTTCTTGCGCCATGGCAGGGTTACTGGCTCGACCGCTTGTATTTCATCTCAGGCGCAGCTGCATTGCTGGTAGTGATCCCGATCATCCACGCAGCCTGGCGAGCAAAGGCGCGCAACCTTGGCTTGTTCGTAGTGGCATGGTCGGCTCCGATCGCGGTGACCTTTGCCCGGGTGGCCTATGGCATGGGCTTTCTGGATTACAGCTTTTGGCTCGACAATGGCAACTTGATCGCTCTTTCGATCGAATCCCTGCTTTCGACTATGCTGATCGTGGCGCGCATGCGTGACCTTTACTCCGAACGCGATCAGGCCATGGCCAGTGAGCAGCTCGCCCTGCGCCTGGCCAATTCCGATCCGCTCACCGGCTTGCTCAATCGCCGCGCATTTATCCAGCATGCCATCGGCAGGGAGGAGGAGCATCGGCTGTTCTTGATCGACATCGATCATTTCAAGGCCATCAATGACCGGATCGGGCATGCCGCAGGCGATGACGTGCTGCGCGAAGTGAGCAGCGCGATTCAGGGGTGCCGGCCTGAGGGAAGCCTTGCCGTGCGGCTGGGCGGCGAGGAGTTTGCGCTGCTGGTGCCGCGCCGTGCGCAGGCCCGGTGCCCTCCTGAACTGTTGCTCGACGCGGTCCGCCAGCGCGCGATGCCGATGAGCTGGAAGGTCACCGTCAGCATCGGCTTTGTCGATGGCAAGGTAACCAGCGAGGACGACTGGAAACGGCTGTACCGACTGGCCGATACCGCCTTGTACCGCGCCAAGGCCGATGGCCGGGACCGGGCTTGTCGCGCGACCCATTTTGGCGCCGCCAAGGTCGCCTGAAGCGTCCCGCCGGGCAAAATTCAACCGGCCGCTTAATTCGCAGCGCAAACAATGTTGCACCGCCGTTCGCGCGCGTATAGGCGGACCATCGACATGACCGACATACCCAACACGCAGCCCGGCACCGCCTCGGACACGATCCTTCCCGCACCAGACCGCCAGGTTTCGGTGCGCGAACTGTTCGGGATCGACATCGACATGATGGTCCCGGCCTTTTCCGAAGCCGATGAACGCGTACCCGATACCGACGGCAGCTACGTGTTCGATCCCGATACCACGCTCGCCATCGTCGCGGGCTTTGCTTTCAATCGCCGGGTGATGGTGCAGGGCTATCACGGCACCGGCAAGTCGACTCACATCGAACAGGTCGCCGCGCGGCTCAACTGGCCGTGCATCCGCATCAACCTGGATGCGCATATCAGCCGGATCGACCTGATCGGACGCGATGCGATCGTGCTGCGCGACGGATTGCAGGTCACCGAATTCCGCGAAGGTCTGCTGCCGTGGGCCTTGCAGCACCCGGTCGCGCTGGTGTTCGACGAATACGACGCTGGCCGCCCCGACGTGATGTTCGTGATCCAACGCGTGCTCGAAACCGAGGGCAAGCTGACCCTGCTTGACCAAAACCGCGTGATCCGGCCCAACCCGTTCTTCCGCCTGTTCGCGACCGCCAACACGGTGGGGCTTGGGGATACCAGCGGGCTCTATCACGGCACCCAGGCCATCAATCAGGGCCAGATGGACCGCTGGAACATCGTGGTTGGCCTCAATTACCTGCCCGCCGCGGTTGAAGCCGAAATCGTGCTGAGCAAGTCTGAAGGTGCTTCGGCCGAACTGGTCGGCCAGATGGTCAAGGTCGCGGATCTCACCCGGCAGGGCTTCATCAATGGCGACATCAGCACCGTGATGAGCCCGCGTACCGTAATCACCTGGGCGCAGAACACCGCGATCTTCAAGGATCCGGGTTTTGCCTTCCGCCTCTCGTTCCTCAACAAGTGCGACGAGACCGAGCGGATGATGGTCGCGGAATACTACCAGCGGGTGTTCGGGACTGACTTGCCCGAAAGCGTGGTCGCCAAAGCATGATGCTGAAGCTCGCGGCCTCGCTGCTGCTGGCGCTCGGTGCCGGGCAGGCTAGCGTGTCGCCCGCTCCGGAACCTGCCTCTGCTCAGCAGCCGCGCAAGCTGTACTACCCGGTCGGGGCAGACGCGGCGAAGATCTACGATCAGGCACTGGCCAAGGCTGCTGCCGACAACGCTCGCGCAGTCATCGTGTTCGGCGCGGACTGGTGCCATGACAGCCGCGCGCTGGCCGATGTGCTAAACTCGGACGCATTCAAGACCGAATTCGGCAACCGTTTCGAAGTGAGCTTCATCGATGTTGGCCGCCCACAATCGGGTGAAGGTCGCAATCTCGATCTGGTCAAACGTCTGGGGGTAAAGGCGCTCAAGAGCACGCCGGCGATGTTCGTGCTGCGCGGCGATGGCAAGCTGCTCAACGGCAAGAAGGACGCGGTCAGCTGGCGCAATGCCGAAAGCCGCGGAACCGCCAAAATGCTTGCCTGGTTCCGCGGGTTTCGCAAGACCTGAACGTCCGGCGGGGCTTATTCGCCCTCCCACCCATCGAGCAGGTCGCTGAACTCGTCCGCGTGATCTTCTTCCTGCTGGAGAATGTGCACCAGCAGCTTCTTGGTGGTGGTGTCGCGGTCGCCGACGTAGTCGATCAGCTCGCGATACGAATCGATCGCGATTCGCTCCGCAATCAGGTCTTCCTTGACCATGTCCTTGAGCGTCTTGCCTTTGCGGTATTCGGCGTGGCTTCGCTTGGTCAGGTTGTCGGGATTCAGGTCGGGCTCACCGCCCAGCTGAACGATCCGCTCCGCCAGCAACATCGCGTGCGCCTGTTCTTCATTCGCATGCTCAAGAAAGTGCGCCTTGATCGGTTCGGACACCAGGCCAGTCGCGGTGTGGTAATGGCGCAGATAGCGCAACACGCAGACCCATTCGGTCGCCAGCGATTCCTGGAGCTTGCTGACGATCGTCTCGCGGTCGGCCGGATAGGACTTGGTCACCGCGCCGTCGTCGATGTTCTTGCGGGCATTTGCGCGCAGCGTCTTGACGTCGGTAAAGTCTTTGTCGGGATTTTTCGCGGCGGTCGCCATGGCGCTGGTCCTCGTTGGAAGGGGAACGCCGCACCCTCCAGTGCGGCTTCCCTTCAAACGATTTCCGCGCCCTGCGGTTCCCGCAAGATCAGGCGGTCGGCACCACCAGGTACTTTTCTCCGGTGCGGCGCGCATTGTATTCGCTGACTGCTTCCTTGGTGAGCATGCCTTCGAGGCTGACCTCGGCCTTGTAATAGCTGGCGAAAGTCGTCGTCAGGTCCTTGGCGACGCGCGCGCGCATGCGGCCGACCACTTCCATCCCGGCCTTGCCCATGAACGGGGTGAGCAACCAGCCGGCGAGGTCCCAGGTCAAGCCAAACGCGCGATTGAGGATCGTCGGTCCGAGATCGAGCGCGCCATAGATATAGACCTTCTTGGCCTCGCTCGAGCCATAGCGGCTGAACGCGGCGCCGCGGCTGGCGGCGGCTTCCATCGCGGTGAGGATCTGGCTGGACAGCGTGCCGCCGCCGATCGGATCGAACCCGATCATCGCTTTGGTCTCGGCAATCGCGTCGATCAGCTTGGGCATGAAATCGGAGTCAGTCATGTTGAGCACGTGGGTTGCGCCCAAATCCCTAAGCAGCTTCACCTGATCGTCGGAGCGCACGATGTTGACCAGCGGGACGCCATCTTCAAGGCAGATCTTGACCAGCATCTGGCCCAGGTTCGAAGCCGCTGCGGCGTGGACGATGCCGGTGAAGCCTTCGAGCTTCATCGTTTCGACAAAGCCCAGCGCGGTCATCGGGTTGACGAAGCTCGATGCCGCCTGCGCCGCACTCGCCTCGACCGGCATGCACATCGCAGCATCGGCATAGGCGTAGTTGGCGTAAGCGGAGCCGGGAACGCAGGCAACGCGCTTGCCCAGCAGGGCTTCGGCTCCAGCACCAGCGGCCACCACTGTACCGGCGGCTTCGTTCCCAGCAGGCATCGCCATGCCGTGGCGCGCTTTCATTGCGCGGGTGGCGTTATCGGGCATCCGGGCGACGATCTTGCCCGGCGAATATTGCGCGTTTTCGGTATCGGCCGAGGCGAGCAGCAGGCCAAGGTCCGACGGGTTGATCGGGCTGGCTTCGACCTTGACGAGCACCTGTCCGGCCTTGGGCGCGTCCCAGGTCTTGTCGTTGAGCTGGAGCGTCAGCGTGCCATCCGCGTCGAGCTGGGTGGTCAGCTGTTTGCCAGTGTAAGTCATGGTCGTCTCCCGAATCCGTTGCGCCGTTGTGGCGTTGCAGATTGCAACTTAGGCATTCATTCGCCGGGGTAAAGCGCACGCACGAAATATAGGCCGTGCGGGGGCGCATTGAAGCCGAGCCGCTGCCGGTCGCGGGCTTCGAGCGCGTCGGACAGGTCCTGCTCGCTCCATTTGCCCATCCCGACCATCGCCAGGCATCCGACCATCGAGCGGACTTGGTGGTGAAGGAAGCTGCGGGCGGCGGCTTCGATGAAGACATGATCGTTCTCGCGCCGCACTTCTAGCCGGTCGAGCGTTTTGACCGGACTGGCCGACTGACAATTTGCCGAGCGGAAGGTGGTGAAATCATGGCTCCCGACCAGCAGCTGCGCCGCGCGGTGCATCAACGGCGCATCGAGGTGCTGGGTCAGGTGCCAGGCGCGATTGAGTTCCAGCGTCAACGGCGCGCGGCGATTGGTAATCCGGTACAGATATTCGCGCCCGGTGCACGAAAACCGTGCGTGCCAGTCGTCAGCCACTTCCACGCAATCCAGCACTGCAATCGGGGCGGGGCGGACCAGCGCATTCAGCGCCTGCATCAGCCGGAACGGGGTGATCGCCTTGGCGATGTCGACATGCATCCGCATACTGAGCGCGTGGACTCCGGCATCGGTCCGGCCCGCTCCGTGGAGCGTGGCGGCCTCACCGGTGACCGCAAAGATCGCGGCTTCAATCGCCCCCTGCACGGTGGGTCCGTTGGGCTGGCGCTGCAGCCCCATAAATGGCGTGCCGTCGAATTCGATGGTGAGCGCGAAGCGGGTCATTGCGCGGAGCTTTGCGCGCGGCCTTCGACAGGCTCGGGCTGAGCGGACCTTGGGGCCAGATACAAAACCCGCTCAGGCTGAGCCCGTCGAAGCCCACGCGTCAACATCAGCCCAACTTCGTCCCAACAGGCACCGCTCGCCCGCGCAGCAGTTCTTCCACCGTCATCGCCGGGCGTCCGGCGCGCTGAATCAGCGTCGGTACCAAAGCACCATGCCCGCAGGCGATGGTCAGCGCATCGTCCAGCGTGGTCCCGGCAGCGCCCTCGCGCGCGACAACTTGCGCGGCGAGGATGCGGTAGCGTTCGCCGTCCAGTTCGAACCATGCCCCTGGTGCCGGGGCAAAAGCGCGGATTTGGCGTTCGGTGTGTTCCGCAGCGCGGGTGAAATCGATCCGGGTCTCGGTTTTGTCGATCTTGGCGGCGTAAGTCACGCCAAGGTCGGGCTGCGGGGCAGCGGCGTGTCGGGGCAAGTCGGCCAGCACCTCGACCAGCAACCGCGCGCCGAGCTCGGCCAACTCCGCACTGAGTTCGGCGCTGGTCTTGTCCTCGACCGGGGTGCGCGCGGTCGCCAGCATCGGCCCGGTATCGAGCCCGGCTTCCATTTGCATGATCGTCACGCCGGTCACCGGATCGCCCGCCAGGATCGCCCGGTGGATTGGCGCGGCGCCGCGCCAGCGCGGGAGCAGCGAGGCGTGGATGTTGATGCAGCCATGCTTGGGGGCATCGAGCACCGGCTGCGGCAGAATCAGGCCATAGGCGGCGACTACCGCGAGGTCCGCGTCCAGTGCCGCAAAGTCCGCCTGCGCCTCAAGATCGCGCAAAGTGCGCGGGCTTCGAACCTCAATCCCCAGCAGCTCGGCTTCGCGCTGGACGGGGGAGGGCATCAGCAGCTTGCCTCGTCCGGCCGGGCGCGGCGGCTGAGTGTAGGCCGCCACGACCTCATTCCCCGCCTCGACCAGCGCCAGCAGCGCCGGCACGGCGAATGTCGGGGTTCCCATGAAGACGATGCGCATTAGTGGGTATTTCCCTCAATAACTCCTCTCCCCTTGCGGGAGAGGAAAGCGTAGCTTGCTGCCTTGGCAGCTAGCGCAGCTTGGAGAGGGGAGTGAGTCAGCGCGAGCCTCGCCGCCCTCTCCAACTACGGCTAGTTCGCTCCGCTCTCAAGCCTTCGTATCCTCTCCCGCAAGGGGAGAGGGTTTTCGGTTCATTTCTCTTGCAAAGCCCCCTATCTGGGGCGCGATGGCATCGCAAGAGATCGAAACGCTAACCGCCGCACTGGCCCGTCTCCCCGGCCTTGGCCCGCGCTCGGCGCGGCGGGCGGTGTTGTGGCTTATCAAGCGGCGCGAAGGCGCGCTGGTGCAGTTGCTCGCGGCGCTCGATGCGGTGCGCGAGGGGCTGGTCGAGTGCCAGACTTGCGGCAATGTCGATACCTCCGACCCCTGCGGCATTTGCGCTGATCCTCGCCGCGACGCCCGCTCGCTGTGCGTGGTCGAGGACGTCGCCGACCTCTGGGCGCTCGATCGCGCGCGCCTGTTCGCCGGACGCTATCACGTGCTAGGCGGGCGGCTTTCGGCGCTCGATGGGGTCCGGCCCGAAGACCTGACCATCGGCAAGCTGATTGAGCGCGTCAGCCAAGGCGGGATCGACGAGGTGGTCCTCGCAATGAACGCCACGCTCGAAGGCCAGACTACCGCGCATTACATCGCCGAGCGGCTGGAAAATTATCCGATCCGGCTGACTCAACTGGCCCACGGATTGCCGGTGGGTGGTGAGCTCGATTATCTTGATGAAGGCACTCTGGCGCAAGCTTTGCGCGCGCGGCGGCCGATGGCATAGATTGTTCACACGAACCAAGAAATCGCGAGCTTGAACCCCGCGCAGCCCCACACTATGTGCCTCACCATGGCCTTACGCGAAATCCTCGAAGTTCCCGATCCGCGCCTCAAGCAGGTGTCCGCGCCCGTGTCCCAGTTCGATGACGAGCTGCGCTCGCTGGTCGCCGACATGTTCGAGACGATGTACGAAGCCCCCGGCATCGGCCTCGCTGCGGTGCAAGTCGGCGTACCGCTGCGCGTATTGACGATCGATCTTCAACCCGAAGACGAGGAAGCCGAGCCTGAAGAGTGTTCTGCGCATGGCGGCCATTCGCACTCGCACCAGCCGCTCAAAAAGGAACCGCGGGTGTTCATCAACCCAGAAATCCTTGATCCTTCCGAGGAACACGCGGTCTATTCCGAAGGGTGCCTGTCAGTCCCCGAAATATACGCCGACGTCGAACGCCCCGCGCAGATCCGCGCGCGGTGGCAGGATCTTGACGGCAAAGTTCACGAAGAAGCGATCGACGGCCTGCTGGCCACCTGCCTGCAGCACGAGATGGACCATCTCGAAGGCATCCTGTTCATCGACCATCTCAGCCGCCTGAAGCGGCAGATGGCGCTCAAGAAGCTGGAAAAGCTGCGCAAGGCGGAGTGAGCAGCGGCCGCGCGCAAAAGCGCTGGCGTTCTTGCTCCGTTCCGGTTAGCCTGCGTTGATGAGCGGTAGTCTGGTTTCCCTTGTCGTGATCATTCTGGCGCTGGCGGGCGGCCTTGCGCTTGGCTGGTTGCTGGGTTCGCGCCCGGCGGCTGAATTGCGCGATCGGCTTGCTGCGAGCGAGACGGAAGTGCGAGAGAGCGGCGTTCAGTTTCGCAAGGCGATCTCCGAACTTGGCGAAGCGCAGATCGCACTGGCGACGCTGAAGGCAAATGCCGCCAATTTCGATGAGCAGAAGGCCGGGCTGCTTACTGCGCAGGAGAGCCTCAAGGCGGAATTCGCCGCGGCGGGCGCGAAGATCCTGGCGCAGGCGCAGGAGACGCTGTTGAACCGCGCGCAGGAACGGATGAGTCAGTCCGAGGAAAAGAGCGCCGAACGGCTGAAGGCTTTGCTCGCGCCGGTCGACCAGCGGCTCAAGGCTTATGAGGAGCAGGTCACCACGCTCGAAAAGCAGCGGGTCGAAGGTTTCAGCCAACTCGCCGGGGTGATCGAGGAAGTCCGCAAGGGCCAGGAAGAGGTCCGGCG
>JANXUP010000127.1 GCA_025356175.1 Sphingomonadaceae bacterium
TCACGCAGCCTCCTCGCCGCAGGGGCGTTCGAGCGCGGCGAGGAAATCGCCCGCGCGCAGCCGCAATGCCGCATCCCATGCCGCCGAATCAACTGTAATTCCCAGCCGCGCAAGGCTGGTCACCCCGAATTCGCCGATCCCGCACGGCACGATCCCGCCAAAGTGCGACAGATCGGGCGAGAGGTTGACCGAAAAGCCGTGCATCGTCACCCAGCGGCGAATGCGCACGCCGATCGCGCCGATCTTGGCCTCGCGCCCATCGATGTCGGTGGTCCAGATCCCGATCCGCCCCGGCGCGCGCCAGCTTTCCACGCCGAAATCGCCCAGCGTGGCGATTACCCAGCCTTCGAGCGCATGGACGAACCCGCGGACATCGCGCGCGCGGCGTTTCAAATCGAGCAGGACGTAGCCGATCCGCTGGCCGGGTCCGTGATAGGTATAACGCCCGCCGCGCCCGGCCTCGACCACCTCAAACCGCGGATCGAGCAGTTCGACGCGCACAGCGCTGGTTCCGGCGGTGTAAACGGGCGGATGTTCGAGCAGCCAGATCAGTTCTTCGGCGCGGCTTTCGGCAATATCCGCGTTGCGCGCAATCATCGCTTCGAGCGCGGCGCGATAGGGCACCGGCGCGGTGTCGATCCGCCATTCGGGCTGCAAGGAGGCGCTGGCTGCCATCGATTGTTTGCGTGGCGACAAATGCTGTGGTTATCAAGGGGGCATGAGTAGCCCGTCAGAACCAACCCCGCCCCCGCAGGTCGAACGCCGCACCCGTTCACGCTTCGATTCGATGAAAGTCTGGGACGAGGCAGCGGCGGCATTGCTGGCGAACCGGGAAGTTTTGCTGGCGGTGATGGGGGTGTTTGCGATCCTGCCGGTGTTTGCCCTCGCCCAGTTTCTGCCCTTGCCGGAGCCGGTGCAGGGCCAGGCCCCGGCGCAGCTGCTCGAACGCTGGGGTCAGTATTTCGACGCTTATTGGCTGCCGTTCCTGGCCGGGCTGCTGGCCGAACTGTTCGGGATGCTGGTCGCGCTGGCGCTGCTGGCTGATCCGGCCCGGCCAACGGTCGGCGAGGCCATCCGCCAGGCCGGCCGCGCGATGCCTGCGTTCCTCGCCGCGCTGATCGGGGCCCACGGCGTGGCGCTGCTCGCCGGACTGGTCCCGGTCATCGTGATTGCCTTGCTGCAATCCTTGCTGCTGACGCAGGTCGCCGCTGTGATGGGCAGCGTTTTCATCCTCTACATGATGGTTCGGTTTGCCTTCATCGGGCCGATCGTGCTGCTCGGCGGGGTGCGCAATCCGATTGAGGTGCTGCGCCGTTCGTTTCTGGCCACCAAGGGAATCGGCTGGCAGCTGCTGGTTTTTCTGCTGCTGGTCTACTTCGCGTTTTCGCTGGTCGGGTGGTTGCTCCAGGGCGCTTTTGCCATTCTGGTCAGCCTCGTCGCGGGGACCGCAGGAGGCCTCCTGATCGGCAACCTGGTCGGCAGCGTGATGCAGGGCGTGCTGGCGGCGGCCTTCGTCGCGGTTATGGCCTCAAGCTATCGTCAGGCCGGGTCGCCGCGCTAAATGGCGCTGGAAGAACCAGCGCTCAGTCCTTCCAGCCCCAGAACAGCTTGCACGGCAGCACGTTGAGCGCTTCGAACCCGGCGTCGATGTGCTTGAAGTGCTTGGCCATGAAGTCGCGCGCCTTGGCGCTGAACTGGTAGACCAGGAACGCCCCGCCGGGGCGCAGCACGCGGTACGTAGCCGCAGCGATTTCCGGGCCGATGCCGTCGGGCAAGGTCGAGAATGGCAGGCCTGACAGCACGTAATCGGCATGGTCATGGCCATTTGCGCGCACAATTGATTCAACGTCCGCCGCCGAGCCGAGCACCGGCACGAAGCGGCTGTCGCTGATCGTGGCCTTGAGATAATCGATGTACAGCGGGTTGGTATCGATCACGATCAACTGGCCGTCGCGGCGCAGCTTTTCGAGCACTGGCCGGCAGAAAGTGCCAACCCCGGGACCGTATTCGACGAACAGCTTGCACGTCTCCCAGTTGACCGGGGCGAGCATCTTGCGGATGGTGAAACGCGAGGACGGAATGATCGAGCCGACCATTACCGGGTGTTCGATGAACCCTTGCAGGAACACGCCCCAAGGACCCATGGCCCGCATGATCCGCCGCTTCGCGCCCAAGAGTGCGCGTTGGCCCAGGCTACGTTGGGCAAGCTCGGAAGTGGTCATGTGGGATATAAGTCCTGAGTTCCGTTAGGGTTCCCGGCCTTCCCAAATTTGCCTCGGCATTGCAAGGCGAGTGCGAGGCGACTAGCGACGAACCGATGTCACGCGACGATCCAGACGAGTTCGCCGAGCAGGCCGAAGGCCGCACCTCCAGCCTGCCGCTGGGGCGGCTGACCCTGCTGTTCACGGTCAGTCTGGTCACCGCCGCGGGCAATACCGCGATGCAATCGGTCATGCCGTCGATCGGCACCGCGCTGCACGTCCACGATTTCTGGATCAGCCTGGCCTACACCTGGTCGGCGCTGTTGTGGATGATCTGTGCCCCGCTGTGGGCGCGCAAGAGCGACAAGCGCGGACGCAAGGAAATGATGGCGATCGGGCTCATGGGCTTCATCGCCAGCTTCAGCCTGTGCGGCGTGGCACTGTGGCTTGGGCTCAACGGCTTCCTCTCCGGGATCGGCACGCTGCTAACTTTCGCGCTGTTTCGTTCGCTTTACGGCGGGTTCGGCTCAGCCGCGCCGCCGGCGGTGCAGGCCTATGTCGCGAGCCGCACCAGCCGCGAGGAACGGACCAAGGCGCTGTCGCTGATCTCCTCAAGCTTTGGCCTAGGGACCGTGATCGGGCCAACCCTGGCACCGTTCTTTATCCTGCCCGGGATCGGCCTGGTCGGCCCGTTCGCTGCCTTCTCGGTGATCGCGGTGGTGGTGCTGATCGCGCTGCGGCTGCGGCTGCCCGACGATTCGCCCGCCTATGCGGCGCGCGGCGATGTGATCGCGGCCCCGTTCAGCGCCAGCTCCGATTCGCGCCCGCGCGCGAGCGAAGAGGGCCAAACCGAGCCCGACCTGTTTGGCGACGTGGCCAAAGTCAGCTGGTTTGACGAGCGGCTGCGCCCGTGGATGGTTGCCGGACTGCTCGGCGGCCATGCGCAGGCGGCAACCATGGGGCTGGTCGGGTTTCTCGTGCTTGACCGGCTGGGCCTGCGCAGCGATCCGGGCGCGGGCGCGCAGAACATTGCGGTGGTCATGTTCGCGGGTGCTGCGGCAACGCTGTTCGCGCAGTGGGGGGTGATCCCGACCTTGCGGCTGGGTCCGCGCGCATCCTGCCTGTGGGGCATTTCGATTGGCGCCGCCGGGGTCGCGGCGCTGGCTTTTGCCTTCACGCTGCATGCCATCACGGTGAGCATTGCGGTGGTTTCGCTCGGCTTTGGATTGTTCCGCCCCGGCTTCACTTCGGGCGCATCGCTGGCGGTGAACCGCGCCGAACAGGGCCAATCGGCGGGGATCGTCGCCTCGGTCAACGGCGCTGGCTATATCGTCGCGCCGGCGATTGGGGTCTGGCTGTATGGGCACAATCCCTGGATCGGCTTCGGGACGATCCTCGCGCTCTGCGCCGGGGTTGTTATCTTTGGCATCAAAGGCATGACGAGCGACGAAAGCCTGATGCACCGCTCCACCGACTGACAACTTTCCTACACCGCGCCACTTGCCTATGCCGATTTGGCTGCGGAATTACAGAATTTCACGCACCCCTTCCTGCGGCCGGCACAGCCGCACGCCCTTTTCGGTTTCAACCAGCGGGCGCTCGATCAGGATCGGCTCGGCGGCCATGGCAGCCAAAACTGCCGCGTCGCTCGCCTCAGGCAGGCCGCGCTGTTCGGCATCTGTACCGCGCAGGCGCAGTCCCTGCTGCGGCGTGAGACCCGCATCGCGGTACAGCTGAGCGAGCTTATCGGCACCGGGCGGATGCTTGAGGTACTCGACGACCGTGAGGTCGACCCCGGGTGTTTCCTCGAGGATCGCCAGCGTCTTGCGCGAGGTTCCGCAAGCAGGGTTGTGCCAGATGGTAGCTTTCATGGGCTGTCTCGGATGGTTGAAAGAACCTCATCTGCCTATCGGCAAATCTCCCCACCGGCAATTTGATCCTTGTCAATGCGAACGATTCGCATTAGCGGCAGCTTTCGTATTGAGAATTATTATCAATAAGGATCGCCATGACCGCCTCCCTGCTCCGTTCCGCTTCGTTGCTCGTACTGGGAGCACTGGCCTGGTCTGGGATCGCAAAGGCGGACGAGCTCGCCGACGATGGCTTAGCCCCGATTGTGGTCACCGGCGAACGGGTTCGCGAACCCGAGGTTGCGGCGCTCAAGACCGGCACCTCGCTGCGCGATACCCCGCAAAGCGTGACGACGATCGACCGCGAACGGCTCGACGATCAGGGGGTCGAGCAGCTCGGCGAAGCGTTGCGCTATGTCCCCGGAGTGACGCTCAGTCTGGGTGAAGGCAACCGCGATCAGGTGGTGCTGCGCGGCCAGCCGACGACGGCCGATTTCTACCTCGATGGCCTGCGCGATGATGCGCAATACTACCGCCCGCTGTACAACACCGAACGGGTCGAAGTGCTCAAGGGTGCCAACGCACTGCTGTTCGGCCGGGGCGGCGGCGGCGGGGTGATCAACCGGGTCTCGAAGAGCCCGGACCTGAGGCGCAGCAGCGCTACCCTGTCCGCCGGGATCGACACGTTCGGCGCCTGGTCGGGTTCGGGTGACCTCAACCTCGCGCTGTCGGCCAGCGCGGCGCTTCGCTTCAATGCGACGCACGAGAACCTCGACAACCAGCGCGATTTCTTCGGCGGCCACTTCATCGGCGCCGCACCGACGCTGCTCATTGCCCCCGATGCCCGCACCCGGGTGACCTTTGCCTACGAATACGACCACGACGAGCGGCTGGCAGACCGCGGCATTCCCTCGCTTGGCGGGGTGCCGATCAGCGGGTACGACCACACCCTGTTTGGCAGTCCCGCGCTTAACCAGAGCAAGGTCGACGCGCATGTCGGGCGGGTGCGGGTCGAGCGGGAACTGGCCAACGGGTTCAAACTCGACGTCTCGGGACAGTTTGCGCACTACGACAAATTCTACCAGAACGTCGTCCCCGGCGTCGCCTCCGCAACCACGGTCTCGCTAAGCGGTTACAATAACGCGCAAGCCCGCGACAACTGGATCGGGCAGGCCAACCTGGTATGGCAGGGCCGGACCGGACCCATTGGCCACACCCTGCTGGCAGGGATGGAAATCGGCGATCAGTCGACCGATTCGCTGCGCCACAATGCGCTACTGGGCGGCGCAGCGGCAGCAACGGCAGCGCTATCGCCGGTGCTGACCCTGCCGACCACCACCTTTGGCGGCACCAGGACCGCGAGCACGACCCGTGTCACCAGCAAGTCAGCTTACTTACAAGACCAGATCGAGCTCGCGCCGTGGCTGCAGGTGATCGGCGGACTGCGCTATGACCGTTTCGAGATCGGCGCGCTGAACCGGATCAACAATGTGTCCAGCGGACGCAGCGACGGCAAATGGTCGCCGCGTTTCGGGCTGGTCCTGAAGCCGCTGCAGAATATTTCGGTCTACGCCAGCTACGCCAAAAGCTTCTTGCCGCAATCGGGCGACCAGTTCACCACGCTCGACCCGACCTATCAATCACTCCAGCCCGAGGCGTTCCGCAACCTAGAGCTGGGGGTGAAGTGGGACCTGGCGCGCGACCTCAGCCTGACCGCCGCCGCGTTCCAGCTCGACCGCAGCAATAGCCGCGTCGCCGATCCGGTCAATCCGGGTTTCTGGGTGCTGACCGGCAGCAGCCGCTCACGCGGGATCGAGGCGAGCCTCAATGGACACTTCACTTCTCAATGGCAGGCAAGCCTGGGCTATACCTATCAGGCGGGCGAGATCCGCTCGGCCACTTCGGCAGCCCCCGCCGGACGCCAGCTTGCCTTGCTGCCGCATCACCAGTTCGCCGCGTGGTCGCGCTACGATTTCACTGCGCGTTTCGGGCTGGGCCTGGGCGTAGTCCACCAGTCGGGCCAGTTCGCTTCGATCAGCAATGCAGTGAAGCTGCCCGCCTTTACCCGGATCGACGCAGCCGCTTTCGTGACGCTGAGCGGCCGCGTCTCACTGCAGCTCAACGTCGAAAACCTGACCGACACGCGGTATTACGCCAGCGCCAGCTCGGACAACAACATCCTTCCCGGCAAGCCGCGGACCGCGCGGGTCACCGCCCGCGTGAAGTTCTAATTTAGGGACTGTCCCTGAATTATTGCGCCTTGAGCGCTGGCACCGCACGCGCCGCATCCGCTGGGGAAATTCCCGGGACCGGCGCGGCGCTGATCGTTTCCAGCCGCCGCATCACCCGCCCGGCGCGCTGGACCGCGCGGACCAGCCGGGGATAGACCCCGCAGCGGCACAGGTTGGGCACCGCGGCAGCGATATCATCGGCGCTGGGATCGGAATTCTTGGCGAGCAGCGCCGCTGCGGCAATCACGATGCCGGGCGTGCAGAACCCGCACTGGATCGCCTGTTCGGCCACCAGCGCCTGCTGCACCGGGTGGCTGCGATCTGGCGACAAGCCCTCGATCGTGGTGACGGTCCGCCCTTCGGCTTCGGCCAGCGAGATCAGGCAGCTGCGCAGCGCTTCGCCATCGACCAGCACCATGCAGGCACCGCAATCGCCAGTCCCGCAGCCATATTTGGTCCCGGTAAGATTCGCAGCATCGCGCAGGCCCCATAGCAAGGGCGTCTGCGGGTCCAACCGCAGTTCGACCGCGCGGCCGTTGATCGTCAGGCTGGGCATTGCAGACTTTCGGGCAAGCCGGGCGCGCGGCCTTCGACAAGCTCAGGCTGAGCGGGCAATGGGTTTGGATTCAAAACAAACATCCGCTCATGCTGAGCTTGTCGAAGCACACACGCTGACCTGAACCTCAATCGCGCCAGCTGCGGTCGATCTTGTCGATGCGGCGGGTCCAGGCGTCGAAATCGGCCTGCCCCGGCTGCATGCCCGGCACGCCGCCTTCATGGAGATCGCGCTGGTGAACCGCCACCACCTCTTCGGCGACGGTCAGCGGCTGGCCCATCGACATGGTCGCCAACTGGATCTCGCAGGCGCGCTGCAGCGACCACTGGGTTACGAACATTTCGGGCAAGCTGCGCGCCAGCACCACCGGACCGTGGTTCTTGAGCATCAGGATGCGCCCTTCGCCCAGGTTCTGCAGTAGCCGCTCGCCCTCTTCGGCGCGCACCGTGATGCCCTCGAAATCGTGGTAAGCAAGCCGCCCGGCGAAGTTGCAGGCGTAAAAGTTGACCGGCTGGAGCCCGCCTTCAAGGCTGCACACCGCCATCCCGGCAGTGGTGTGGGTGTGGCAGATCGCGTGGGCCCACGGGATGTGGCGGTGGAACAGTCCGTGCTGGACGAACCCGGCCTTGTTGACGGGGTACGGGTTGCCGTCGAGCTTGTTGCCGTCGAGGTCGATCTTGACCAGGTTCGAGGCGCAGACTTCCGAATAGAGCAGCCCGAACGGGTTGATCAGGAAGGCGCCTTCCTCACCCGGAACCTTGACCGAGATGTGGTTGTAGATCGATTCCGACCAGCCGAGGTGATCGAAGATGCGGTAAGCGGCGGCGAGCTGGAGGCGGGCCTGCCATTCCTGTTCGCTGCAATCGTAATTGCGCGCGTGCGCGTTGAGCTGGGTGGCCATGGCGATCTCTCCGGTTGCGTTTCGCCCGCTGTTTTAACCGCTACAGGGAAATGCGCAATCCGGCCCACAGCGTGCGCGGGGTGCCAAGATCGATCGATCCGGCCTGATTGCGGGTGACGACCTGGGTATCGGTGAGGTTCTCCGCGCGCAGCACCAGCTGCAAGCGATGCCTGATGGGCACGGCAACGAAAGCATCGAGCGTGGTCGCCGCGCGAAGCACGTCGGTTTGCAGATCGTCTTCATATTGCGCGCCGGTGTGCTTGAGCGTCAGCGCGAACCGCCAGCGCAGGCGCGGCTGCCAGCTCAGCGTGGCGCTGGCAGCAAGCTTCGGGGTCTGCGCCGGGCGCTTGCCGTCAAGCCCCGCCGAGGCCCCGCTGGCTTCCACCTTGGCATCGGTCAGCGCGAGCGAGGCGTCGAACCCGAACGGGCCGCGCCGGGCGGCAAGCCCCAGCTCCAGCCCGCGCGCGTGGACGGCATCGACATTGCGCCGTTCGCGCAGGTTGGAGCCGATGGTGACATTGGCGATCGCGTGTTCGACGCGGTTGTCGAACGCGGTGGCTGAGAAACTGATCCCGGAACTGGGCTTCCAGTCGAACCCTGCTTCGTATCCGCGCAGCTGCTCATTGATCAGGTTCGCATTGGCGCGGGTGACCACCGGGAAGACCGTGAAGGGCCGGTAGAGTTCGTTGAGCGTCGGCAAACGCAGCCCGCTGTAGGCCGAACCGCGCAACGCCAGGCCGCCGCCCAGGCCGAGCACCGCTCCGCCGCGCAGCGATGCCTGCCAGCCTGCGCGATCGGCAAAGCGGTTGCTGGTGGTGATCAGCCCTGCGGCATTGGCCTCGACGAAATTGCCCCCGGTGATCGCCCAATGGTCGGCGCGCAGCCCGCCGGTCAGGGTCAGCGCGCCGAGCCGCCAGTCATTCTCGGCATAGACGCCAAAGTCGCTGGTCCGCCCGCCCGCGTGCCGGCGCGCGGTGACGAGCCCGGTGACAGTAGAATAGGCATCTTCGAACATCGCCCCTTCGGCAATGCGCCAGTCGGTGCCGAGGCGCAGGACGACAGTACCGCTCACCGGCGGCCGCAGTTCGACCTTGCCGCCCCACCCGGTCGACGGGGTGGCGCGCTGGTCGAGCGTCTTCCTGAAACTGGTCGAGGAGATCACCACGTTGGAGAAATTGCGCGCCTGCAGATAGGCCAATGCATCGAACTGCCAGAGCCCCTTGCCGACCACGCGCAAGCTGGCCTGCTCACCGCTGCTGGTCGAATCCGCGCCCTTGAAACGCAGCGTGCGGGCATCGCCAAAGGCCAGTCCGTTCGCCTGCAATTCCACATCGGGAGCCAGCGGCGCGACCCCGCGCACGGCGAGCGACCAGCCGTCATAAGCGGCGCGAGCGCTGGCCGGAACGCGTTGGCTTGCGGGCGTGGTCCAGAACCCCTGCCCGCGGTCCCACCGCCCCGAGATCACCACAAAGCCAGATCCGAGCCGCGGCGCCAGCGTGCCCGAAAGTTCGCTTTCGCCGCGATCGTCGACCAGCGCCTGGCCAGTAAACGGACCGAGCTGGTCGGGCCCGGCGCTTTCAAGTTCGATCGTCCCCGCAACCGCGCCCGCACCAAAGGCCCCCGCCCCGCCGCCGCGCGTGACCCGCACCCGCGCCAGCCGTTCGGGGGCGAGCGCCGACAGCGGAATGTACCCAAAGAACGGGTCGGCCATCGGCACCCCGTCGAGCAGGACGAGGCTGCGGCTGGTGGCGTTGCCGCCCAGCGCGCGCAGCGTCACCCCTTGCGCCGAAGGGTTGGCGCTGCGACTGTCCGAGCGGCGAAACTGCTGGAACCCCGCAACCGCGCCAAGCGCGTCCTCGATCCGTCCCGAGGCGCTGGAACCGAGCTGCTCGGCGCGAAGGTCGGTGGTATCGTAGGCCGGCGCTGCGGGCGGCACGGCGAGGCCTGTGCCGGTGACGACGATCTCCGGCTCGTCCTCGGCCGGCGCATCACCCGCCCACGCGGTGCCCGGCGCAGCAAGCAGAAGTGCGGCAAACAGGCGGCGGTACAGCATGGTTCGGGTCGATCCTTTAACCGCCGGTACTGTCAGCCACGGCTGCACGCAACTGCTGCCGCGGCATTCCCGGCTGAGGCCAGATCTGCGCATTGATACTGATTATACAATTGTTGATGCCGTGTCTGGTTGAAGAACGTCTTGAAAGGCCGTCAAACCGAGGTCAGCCCATTGAGCAGCGTTTCGAGCGAACCTTGCGCGCCGATCAGATGTGCGGCGCGGGGCAATTTGCGCACGACCAGCCGCTCGTCTCCCAGCGGCAGATATTGCTGCGCCAGCCATTGTTCGCAGCCAGCGTCGTAGTCCGCCAGCACCGGCAGGGTGAGCCGCCGTGCGGCATCCACGCCGACGATTTCGCTTTCGCCGCCATGGGCTGTCAGCGGGTCGAGGTCGATCAGCCGGTCCACTTCGGCTTCACCGCCGGCCCATTGCACCCGGTGTCCGGACACCCGGAGCGGCCCGCACGGGGCAATCAGTGCGCCGCCATCGAGCCGCCCGTGGAGATCGAGCCAGACCTGCAACGGATCAAGCAGCAGCACTTCATCTTCCTGAAGATCGGTCTTGCCCGAGGCGACGAGGTAATAGGCCGGCCAGCTCGATACCACGAAGGGTTCCACCAGGCTTCGCGCCACATCGTTGAGCCGGCTCGCCACCACCGGCTCGAGATGGCTCCCGCCCAGTTTAGGGTCGGCCGAAAGGACCAGCAGTGGCTGCAGCGGCCGCTGGGTCAGCAGATGGACGGCGAGCAGTCCGGGCAGGATCCCATGCCCATGTATTGCAATCGGTTGCGCGGCCATCGGGCATGCCTCCCACAGCAAGCGAGCGGAGGCAAGTCTCTCATCGAACACACCTTTCAATCGGCGTGCGACTCGCCGGGCAACCCACAGGGCGAGTCGCGGGCGAGTCGCGTTGCAGAATCGGCACAGCAATCCGGGTAACCACCCCGGTTAACCAATGACATCAAGCAAAGGGCCCAAATTGGGGCATTCGCGGTAAACTTAAAAAATCAGCTTATTCAGATATTTGACCAACGGTTTGAAACTTTCCGAAAGCCCGGAATGGTTAAGATTTCGTCCTCGGACGATTCTGCTTGGCAACCCCCCCCTTGGTTGCGTTAACTTGTGTTGGAAATCAGACCGGTCGGAACTGCAAGTATCCGGCCCGCTAATTTCGGGGCCGCATAAAAAGTTGATCGAACAATTGTCCGCCGGACTCTTTCGGCGCGGCGATGTTACGCGGAGTGGATTGAGATGCGAATTCGGCAAGGCATCGGCAAACGTGCAGCCCTGGCAGCAGTCATGCTGGCAATGGGTCATGCTGTGCCGGTCTACGCGGACACTGCTCCGATTACCGCTTATTATAATGATCCGGCGCTAACGACGTATACTTACCCCACCAACAACACGAATGCTGTCATCAACATTGACGTGAAGGCCTCGGTCGGCGGCACCTGCGGCTTTGCCACCAACGGTGCGCCCACTGCATCGTTCAGCGGGCTTCCGATCGAAGCGGGCTGGACCCGCCAGGTTGCCTTCACGGCTGAATGCACTGCCCCGTGGCGGATCGCTGTCTCGTCGCTGAACGGCGCACTGAAGAACACCGCCACCGTGCCAGCAGGTTACACCAACAAGGCCGCTTACGACGTCGCGCTCAATGTTGCGTCGGACAGCGGGCCGGTTACCGGCAATTGTCCGGTGGCGCAGCTCGACCAGGCGGCCGGCAGTACCCCGTGCAGTTTCGAGGGTACCGCCAGCACCTCCAACGGGCTGCAGGTCTCGCGCAGTTTCGACCTTACGGGGTCATACATCCAGATGACGGCCCCGGCCTACACCGGCTCGGCCGTCCTCTATTCCGGCAACTACAGCGATACGTTGACGGTAACGGTTTCACCCGCGGTCTAGCGGGGAAGTGAATGCCCGCAGCTGGGGTCGGCTTCGGGAGTGTTGAAGTGAGAGCCGCATAGAACCGGCACTGATAAAGGAAGACGACCATGAAGAAAATTGCTCTCTTTGCTGCAGCAACCGCCGCAGTCCTCGCTACCCCGGCCATGGCACAGAACGTCACCGGCACGATCACCCTCAACGGCACCGTTGCATCGAAGTGCAGTGTCAGCTCGAACAGCAACGCCGCTACCTTTGCCCAGACGGTGAACTTCGGCGAACTGGCCAAGGCTGATGGCACCCTGCGCACTACTCTGGCGGCTGATTTCACGACTGCTGCCGTCCAGGCTACTGTCGTCTGCAACACCGGCACCCCCATGGTTTCGGTCGATGCAAACCCGATGGTCAATGCAGCATTCACCCCGGTCCCGACCGGCTATGCCAACACCATCAACTACACCGCCAAAGTCGCTGTAGCGACCGCGACCCCGGGTACGGTCAACTTCAGCAACGCGACCACCGCTGCCGCATCGCCTGCAACCGCAGTTGGTGCCGCGCTTGCCAACTCGGCAAACAACGTCGTGATCACCACTTCGGGCTTCGCGACGTCGGCTAGCACCGACATCCTCGGCGCTGGTTCGTACACCGGCACGATCACGGTAGTCATCTCGCCGACCTGAGGCAGTTCACGTTAGCGAATACCGATTAGGAGAATACCGATGCGCAAACTGATGTTCCTGGCAATTCCGGCGGTCCTTGTGGCCAGCCCGGCCTTCGCCCAGAGCACGTCTGTTACCGGAACCGTCAATATCAACGGTTCGGTGGCCGGTCGCTGCACCTTTACCCTGCCGAGCGTCACGCTGTCGCTGGGCGAGCTCAGCCTCGCCAGCAACGGCAAGCTCGACACGAGCAAGGTCAACGGCAAGACCGCGACGCTGACCGGCTGGTGCAACAACACCGCCGCGACGATG
>JANXUP010000136.1 GCA_025356175.1 Sphingomonadaceae bacterium
TTATTGGTTTAACAGAAAACTTACCCGTTTTTGGCGCGAATTTGCGGGTTTCCTGTTCACTTCGGTACTGCAGAGAGTCCGTTGCGAACCGGGAATACGGAATTTGGCGCCATTTTCTCTGTTGCTATCCGGCCTGGTACAGGAAATCGGCCGCTGGGCCAACAACCGCGTCGAGAACTCGCACCTGCCCTTCCGACCACGAGAGCGCGCGATGCTGCGGTTTCGGCGAATGAAGATCCTCCAGAAGTTCGCCTCGGTCCACGCCAACGTCCACAATCACTTCAACCAGGAACGCCACCTCGTGGATCGCCAGACCTACAAGCAACGCCGCTCGGCCGCACTGGCCGAGTGGCAGCTGCTCATGGCCTGAAGCTGCGTGACAAGGGACAGCTGCGCCTGTCAGAGACGAGTTGCGGTTAGACTGACAGTACCTTTCTGACCTTGTCTGGACTGGCTACAGGGGCGTTCTGGCTGTGCTACTTTCGCGCGCTGAGGCTGGGATCTGCAGCGCGCGTGGCACCGATTGACAAGCTAAGCGTCGTGTTGGTTGCGGCCTTGGGCACTACGCTTCTTGGCGAGCAGCTCTCGTTTCGCAGCTGGATCGGCATCGCCGCGCTCGGCTGAGACGTTTACGTGCGGCGCACTGATTGAACCCAGGTCACTCGGAATTTGCATGAAAACGGACAGACCGCCTTCCACCCCCAATCAGCCAAATAGGCTATCGCGGCACCATGGTAATTGCGGACAGGCCGCTCTCATTCCAGTATCAGGAGCAAATGACGCGCTGGAGGTGATCGATGTCGTTCGAACCGCTTGGCTTTGGGAACCGCTGGCATGATCGCAGCATAGGACGACGCTTTAAATCTATGGGTTTTCTGGGCGTCCTGATAATAGTTGGAGCAGTAATTTTGTGGATCAATGCCTAGCCGGCTAGGTCCGCAATCCACCCCAATCTTGACGTATCCGCTGCTCGTTGAACGAACCGATTGCGGCCGCCGACTTAGCGCGAGGGCGTTTGCGCCCAGTCTAGCGAGGCTCTTCTTGCAGCCTTCCTTGCAGCACTGGTTGGCCATCGAACAAAGTGCTATTGGCCAAATCTGGTAGCGCTTCGGGCCGCTGCACTGATTACAGGAGCGCCATATCGCAATCGATTTCGAGATTCCAGTTGAGGCACAGGCCATTCGCGAGAAGGTTCGCCAGTGGGTTCACGATGAATGCATTCCGGCTGAAAAAGAGCTAGAGCAGGGCCGTGACTTCAAGGAATTGCTCTCGGAACTGCGTACCAAAGCGCGCGCGCAAGGTCTTTGGCTGCCGTTCATTCCGGTGGAACATGGCGGGATGGGGCTCGGCCCGCTGGCCAACGCGCTGGTGCAGATGGAGCTTGGCGCGAGCCATCTGGGCGCGCTGTCGATGAACAGCCAAGGGCCCGATGACGCGACGATGCTGACTCTGCTCGCGCACGGGACCGATTACCAGAAGGAGAAGTTCCTCAAGCCGCTCCTCAATGGTGAAAAACGCGTCTGCTATTCGATGACCGAAAAGGCCGCCGGCGCGGACGCTACGGGCATGCAGACGCGCGCGGTCAAGGACGGCAATTCGCATTATGTGCTGAACGGCGAAAAGTGGTTTACGTCGGCGGCATCGGCGGCCGACATGGCGCTGGTCATGGCGATTACCGATCCCGATGCACCGCGCCACCAGCGCTATTCGACCTTCATCGTCGAGCTGCCCGCTCCCGGCTACATCATCAAGCGCGACATTGCGACGATGGCGATTGAGGGGCCGTTGTCAAAGGTGATGGGCGGCGGGCACAGCGAGATCGAGATCAGCGAACTTCGGGTGCCGGAGGAAAATCTGCTGGGCGGCGAGGGCAACGGTTTCAACATGGGCCAGCACCGGCTCGCTTATGGCCGCTTGCGCCACGGCATGCACAACATCGCGATGGCGCAGCGTGCGCTCGATATGGCGACCGCGCGCGTCACCGAGCGCGAGACTTTCGGGAAGTTGTTGTCCGACCGGCAAGGGGTCCAGTTCATGCTCGCCGATTGCGCGAGCGAATTGTATATGGCCCGGCTGATGCTGCTCCACATCGCCTACAAGGCCGAACGGGGCATGGACCTGCGGCAGGAGAACTCGATCGCCAAGGTGTTCCTCGCGCATATGGTCCACAAGGTGGTGGATACCGCGATCCAGCTGCATGGCGCGCTGGGCTATAGCCAGGATACGCCGCTGGCCGGCTGGTACACGCACATCCGCTCGCAGCGGCTGGTCGACGGCCCGGACGAGGTTCATCGCTGGACGGTCGGACGAAACGTTGTCAAGGCTTACAAGGAACATGGCACGACCGCCTCGGCCGCTGGCGGTGACCTCATTTAAATCGCTGCAAATGCGCGCGTCCGCTGCCAATGTGCAGTGAAGCATGGAAAGAGAGTAGAGCGGATGGCACGGTTCAGTTTCGTCAAGATTGTAGTCCGCGATCTCGCGGCAATGGAGCGGTTCTATGTTGGGGGCCTGGGCTTTGCGGTTCAGAACCGGATCGATGCAGACGGCTTCAACGAGGTGATGTTGGCGCAGAAAGAGGGCGCGTTCACGCTGGTGCTGTACCATCACACCGATCAGCGCGCGGTCATCAGCGGCAATAATTGGGGCCCGCTCGGGTTCATTGTGCGCGACTGTGCAGCCGCTCACGCTGGTCTGATTGCGCTGGGCGCGCGCGAGGTTCGTGCGCCGGCAACCTTCGATGCCATGACGGTCTCATTTGTCAGCGATCCCGAAGGCCATGAAATCGAATTGCTGCAATTGCCGGTCGCCGCATGAGCAGTGCCAGTCGCGATGGCCATTATCACAATGTTTAGGAACCGAAACTCATGACGGTCAAGTTTGCGCTTATTGCGGCTGGGCTCCTGATTGCCGCCCCGATCCTTGCTCAAGACAAGACCGCAGCGCCCGCTAACGATTACAACAATCCGGCTACCTGGTTGTGCCGTCCCGGACACGAAGCAATCTGCACGACCGATCAGCGAGCGACCATTGTCCGCGCAGACGGATCGACCAGCACCAGGAATTGGAAGGCAGCAGCGAATCCCAAGATCGACTGCTTCTACGTCTATCCGACGGTGTCGCTCGACCGTTTACCCAACAGCGACATGATACCGGGTCCGGAAGAGACCGCCGTGGTAAACCAGCAACTTAACCGCTTCGCCTCGCAATGTCGGCTCTATGCGCCGCTTTACAGACAAGTCACGATACCGGCGCTGCGCTCGGCGCTTATCGGTGCGCCGATGGCAGGGATCGATCGCGAGCTTGCCTATGCCGACGTGCGGGACGCGTGGCGGTCGTATCTTGCGCACGATAACCAAGGCAGGGGTGTAATCCTTATCGGTCACAGCCAGGGATCGGGCGTGCTAAAGCGCCTCCTTGCTGAGGAAATCGACGGCAAGCCTGTTCAGAAGCAGCTTGTCAGCGCTATTCTGCCCGGCACCAATTTCCTGGTTCCGGCCGGAAAGGTGGTCGGCGGCGATCTCAAATCAATCCCGCTATGCACCGCCAACGGCCAGACTGGCTGCGTAATCAGCTATGTCACGTTCCGCGATGCGGCACCGCCGCCCGCTAACAGCCGGTTTGGCCGAACGCAGGTGCCGGGCATGAAGGTGGCTTGCGTCAACCCTGCGGCAATCGGCGGCAGCTCCGGGCTTGCCGATGCGTATTTTCCGGCGCAACCCAACACGCTGTCGGAACAAGCGCCGACCACCTGGGCTCGCGGTAAGCAAATCACCACGCCGTTTGTCCAGGTGCCGGGGCTGGTCAGCGCGCAATGCGTCGATCGCAATGGCGCTCAGTATCTGGCGCTGACGGTTCATCCCGATCCAGCCGACCCCCGGACTGACCTGATGCCCGGCGACATTGTCCAGGGCGGCAAAGTGGCGCTCGATTGGGGCCTCCACCTAATCGATGTAAATGCAAGCATGGGGGGATTGATTTCAGCGGTCGCTGCGCAGCGTTCCAAATTCTGAATTTCCCTGCCCTAAGGGGTATTAGCGCCATCGGTGTTGAAGATGTCTGCCGCGTGCGCGGCGGCTTTGTCAGGAGTTGAACTCTCGGCTACGGTGTTGGAGCCGCAGCCCAAAAGTAGCGTACTCAAACCCGCCATAATAGCATATTTAGCTTTCAGCATTTCGCGTTCCTCCCTTACTCCCAGGAGGATGTCATGTGTTGCGCGCGATCGCAAACAAGACTTCCGTGCGGAGGACTTGCTGAGTGTCATCCCGGATGTCTGCTTTCCACCCCAAATGCGCCGGTGAGGCTAGTCCGGTTACGACCCGAAAGCAGTCATTTGCAAATTTGGCTTGATACTCCGAAGACAGTGCGGTGCAATCGATGCCACGTCTGCTCATGGCTTTGTATTCCAGCCATCATTCCGCGCAGCCAGTTCGGCGTTTGCATCTAGCGCAGGACCAATAGCCATATCCTGCACCGCAGCCATGATTGCGGCATCGTTGTTTCCGGCTTGCCGGTATTGCGTGGCTTGCTTTGCAGCGCTTCCACCAATGACTTTCAGTTTCCACCCGCGATCATCGTGGCAGGCTATTCCGCTGGCAGCTTGAGCCGCATAGCCCCGGCACATGGCACCGTTTGCAGCGTGAAAACTGATCAGCAGCCTGGTTCCATCGCGCGCGGTCTGTCCAGACAGGGTTTCATCGAGCGCGGCTGTCAGCTGGGTATCGGCATAACCTTGAGGCGTGCCACCGCGACCTCCGACGAGCACCGCCACCATCAGCGATGCTGCGATCGCAGCGCCCGCTCCGAAGCGGAACTGCGGGCGCTGCCACAGTGGCTGCCGAGCTTGCCGTGCCACATCAAGGCTAACGACCTTGGCAGCGTCTTGGATAGGGGCGCTCAAGCGCTCGGGCATCGGCTCGGCCAGGATCGGATCGAAACGTGCTACCAGCATGTTCCGAAGTTCGGTCAGCGGGGCAAGGTCTCGCGCCAATTGCGGATTGTCCGCG
This sequence comes from Sphingomonadaceae bacterium, assembly GCA_025356175.1. GTDB lineage: Bacteria > Pseudomonadota > Alphaproteobacteria > Sphingomonadales > Sphingomonadaceae > Novosphingobium. The sequence continues at coordinate 5,007 of JANXUP010000136.1, forward strand.
ATGGCACGCTGCACCCTTGCTGCGGTCAGTTCGTCGAGTTCGCCATCGGCGTAGGCAGCGAGCAGTTCGGGAGAAATCGTCATGCTGCTTCTCCCAACTTGACCATCAGAGCTTCGCGCCCGCGCAGCAATCGCGAGGTTAGAGTGCCGATCGGGCAGCCAACGATCTCTGCCGCTTCGGCGTATTTGTAGCCTTCGACCAGCACCAGCAGCACCGCTTCGCGTTGCTCGTCGGGCAGTGTTTGCAAGGCGCGGTCGACCATCGTCAGTTCAACCTGCGCCTCTTGCGCGCCCATGCTGCCGACATGCATACCCGCTTCTTCATCGGCAAAGGTTTTGTCATGGCGAGTGCGGCCCCGGGCAGTGTCGATCCAGATATTGCGCATGATCCGATACATCCAGCTATCGAGCCGGGTCCCGTCCTGCCACTGCTGGCGCGAAACGAGAGCTCGTTCTATTGTGGCCTGGCACAGATCGTCAGCGTCAGCCGAGTTACGCGCCAGGCCCGCCGCAAAGCGACGCAGCCGCGGGAGGAGTGCGGTAAGCCCGGTTAAAAACACATCGTTCTGCATCAATACCTGTTCGTGGATGAAACGAGCCACCTGGGGCGTTTAATCCATCGTTAAGTGAATTTATTGTGAGGACCATCCGTGACCCTGCGCTCATCCACCATTTTTGCCGCGCTCGCACTGTGCTGCGCCGGGCCATCGGCCGCGCAGCTGGGTGGGCTGCCCGGTGCGCTGCCCGCAGTACCCGGCACCGGCTCGCTGCCAGGAACGGTCGATGGTCACCTGGGCAGCCTGCTCGATAGTCCGCTGAGCGAAGTCGGCAACACCTTGCGCCTGGCCCGGCTCGACCGGATCGCGGCGACATTGCGCGACAATCCGGCGACGCTGGAACGCGACCGTGACGGTGCGCTAGCGCGGCGCGGAGTGGTGCTGCTGATCGATCCCGATCCGGCGATGCTGGTCATCGTCAATTCGTGGGGGTTTAAAGCCGCCGCAGTCGAGCATGTCGGCGGGCTCGATCTGGCGGTTAGCCAGGTCACGATCCCCGCCGACATGTCGCTGGCGCAGGCGCAGAAGCTGATCACGATGAAGCTGCCCGGTGCAATCGTCTCCAGCGACCAGATCTTTTTCCAAAGCGGCGGGAACGGCACGTCCGGCGCAGCTGCCGCGCGTGCCAGCAGTGGTCCGGTGGAAACCCCGATCGGCCTGATCGACGGTGCGCCAGCTCAGCCGGTTACTGGGGTCAAGGGCTTTGCCAAGGGTGCTCCTTTTGCTAGCAACCACGGCAGCGCGGTCGCGGCGCTGGCCTATGCTGCCGGTGCACGAAAAATCTTCGTGGCCGATGTTTACGGCACCGATCCCGCCGGGGGCAACGCGTTGGCAATCGCGCAAGGGATGGGCTGGCTGCTCGGACGCGGCTCCAAAGTCATTTCGCTGAGCCTGGTCGGACCGCGCAGCCCTTTGCTGGAACGCGCGGTTGCTTCGGCGCAGACGCGCGGGGCGGTGATCGTTGCGGCGGTCGGCAACGAAGGCCCCGCCGCGCCGCCATCCTATCCCGCATCGTACAGCGGTGTCCTCGCGATCACCGGGGTCGACAAGCGCAATCGTCCTTTGATCGAGGCCGGACGCGCCGCCCACCTCGATTATGCCGCGCCGGGGGCGGATATGTCCGCGCTCGACCGGACGGGAAAACTGGTGCCCGTACGCGGAACCTCGTTTGCCGCGCCGCTGGTCGCAGTGCGCGTCGCTGCAGCGCTTGAGCGCGGGGTTGCGCCGCGTGGCGTGATCGGTGCGCTTGATGCCGAAGCGGTACTAATCTCACGCCGCCGACCCGATCCGCAATCGGGACGGGGCTTGCTCTGCGGAGCTTGCCGTTAAAAAATCTAGGTCCCGAATGGAGTAAATTTCGCCGCTGTGTCGTTGTCACTGCGAGCACCGGGTCAAACCGGGCGCTGCAAGATCACAAGGAGCACAGTCATGAAAGCCATTCTTCTCACCACTGCCGCGGCTCTGATCGCCGCCGCCAATCCTGCTTCCGCGCAAATCCTCGGTGGGATTTCGGGCGGCGGCTCGGGCGGCATTCTCGGCGGCGTTTCGATGCCCTCGATGCCTGACCCGATGAGCATGCCCACCCGTTCGGTCGATACCGTCACCCGGGGCAGCGCGACCGGCAACGCCAGCGGCTCGGCGACAAAATCGGTCAACCCGCGTAGCGGCAAGGCCAGCGCCCAAGGTAACGCGCAGGGTTCGGGTTCGGGTTCCGGCTCGCTCACCCAGACCCTCGATACCCCGCTCAATTCGGTCGCTGCGAGCGGCAGTGGTTCGGGCAGCGCTGCAGGCTCGATCGGGGGCGATGCCCAGCTGATCGGCACCGATGCGGTGCGCGGAACGCTGCACCAGACCCGTGACAAGGCCGGCAACACCGTCACGACTTATCGCGACCACGCCGGGAACTTCGTCACCGCGATCCGAGATAAAGCAGGCAATCTGGTCGCGTCGACCAGTTCGGCCAGCGGCTCGGCGCAAGGCAGCGGTGCCGGGTCGGCCGGCGGCATGTTCTCCGGCCTGAGCCACAATCTAGCGCTCGATGGCAGTGCCGCCGGGGATACCGCAGGCAACTTCGACGTCAAGCACGGCACCCAACTCTATGGCCTTAGCGGCGAGAAGATCGGCAAGGTACGCGAAGTCTACGCAGACGGTAGCGGCCGGGTGAAGGGCCTGCTGGTCACGTCGGGCGATACCACGGTCTTGCTCCCCGCCAGCAACTTTGCCGCGAGCGGCAACGCACTGGTCACGACGCTCAGCGAAGCGCAGATCGCTTCAGCAGGTCAGGACCAGGCCAGCGGTGGCGGGACTGGCGCGGCGAACGGGATTTTCTCGGGTCTCTCGCACAACCTTGCGCTGTCGGGCAGCGCGGCGGCGGGTGTTGCGGGCAGCCTCGACCTCGAGCCGGGCAGCCAACTTTACAACATGACCGGTGAAAAGATCGGCAAGGTCAAGGAAGTGGTCGCCGACACCAAGGGCCGGGTCACCGCACTAGTGGTCAAGGTCAAGGACACCACCGCCACTCTGCCGGCCAGCGATTTCGCGGCTAACGGAGAGGTCCTGGTTACCGCAATGTCGCAGGCGCAGATTATGGCAACCGGCGCCAAAAAAGCCAGCGATGGGTCTGCATCGGAGCACAAGGCCAGCACCGCTACGGCTCCGCGGGCGACGAGCGCTGATGCCATGCCGCAGCGCCAGTCCACCGACACTTCTGTGAAGCCCGCTGCCGGCGGCGCCCAGCGGCACAGAGCCGACTCCAAGGGACACGTTAGCAGCGACTGACCGCATCGATTGAATTGGGGTCTGTCCCCCGCCACCTCCCGGCTGGCCCCAGTTGCGCCCGGACCGTCACGCTGGTCCGGGCGCAATTTTTATCGTCGATCGCCATACCTGCAAGCGACGCCGCCCGGTGATCCAAGCCCGAAGTAAACCGCCACATAATATTGATGTCAGCTTTCCACCCCATTGTTGCCCGCCACCGGGGCTGGGCACGACTCGAATTCGGAAGGATGTGGTAACTCGCAAAAAAGCCGAGGCTCAGGGTTTACCAAGCCGACTGGGCTTCGTCAGCGAGCTGCATTTTGCGCGCTTTGACCCTTTCCATAAGACCGACGAACCTTGGATATTCGCGGATGGGGTCGAGGCTGTTGTCCTTTTCGATCCATTCGAGCCAACCACCGCTAACCCGGTCGACCACCCGGTCGAGCAGATTGCAGGCTGTTTCGGCCTCGCCGAGCCCTGCCATTCCGCATGCTACATTGTAGCGCAGCCGCGCGTTGTCTGGATCGAAAAGGTCGATGCGGTTGGCCCAAAGTTTGGCGCGATCGGCCTCGCCCAGCTCGCCCAGAGCAGTAATAAAGAAGCCCAGCGCGTTGCTGTGATCGGGCTCCAGCGCTAGTGCGCGCTCGCAACGCGCCAGCGCGCGCCTCGCTGCGGCCTTGGCTTTCGGCCGGTCACCGATCGCGGTGTAGGCTTGGGTAACCATACCGGCTGGCCGAACGGCATCGGGATCGAGCGCGCAGGCTTTTTCGAAGAAGCGGATCGCATCGGTCCATTGCGATTGCTGAATGTTATAATAGCCGGCCATCAGGTTTGCGTCGTAACTTTCGGGATCGAGCGCTAATGCCTTGTCCAGAAATGGCTGGGCCGCTGCAAAATCCATCATCCCGCCTCGGCCGATCGCTTCGGCCATTGCGGTATTTGTTTCGGCGATGCTGTCGTCGATTGCCAAGCCGCGCTCGGCAGCTTCGCGGGCGCGTGCGGCAGATGCGCCCGCGACCATTCGTTGCGCCATTTCGGCTTCCGCTATGGCCATCAGCGCCCAGGCAGGTGCGAATGAAGGGTCAAGTTCGACCACACGCTCGCAAATGCGGACGATCAGCGGCTTCATGCGTTCGCTACCACTGCGTTCGAACTGCCGGGCCATCAGAAACAGCTCGTAAGCTTCGGCATTGGCCGTCGGCCGGTTCGTGATTGCGCGCTTTTCTGCCGGCGCGAGGTGCAGCTTGAGCGCGGCAGCAACCGCCACCGAAATTTCGTCCTGGATCGCGAAGATGTCGTCAAGCGTGCGATCGAACCGCTCGGCCCAGATCTGTTCATCGCTTGCCGCGTCGAGCAGCTGCGCGGTGATCCGCACCCGGTCTCCCGCCTTGCGTACGCTGCCTTCGAGAATATGCGAAACCTTGAGAGCCTGGGCGATGTTGGCCGCGCTGACCGTCTTGCCCTTGTAGGAGAATGCAGCGTTGCGAGAAACCACGGAAAGCGCCGCGACATGACCAAGATCGGTGATGATGTCTTCGGTCACCCCGTCGCTGAAATACTCCTGCTCGGCATCTCCGCTCATGTTGACAAAAGGCAGGATAACTACGCGCGGCTTGCCCGGTTCGGCAACAGTCGGGGCCACGACCTCGGCTACACTTGCGGTCTCGAGCAGGGGCGCGCGCTGCGCAATGCGGCGGCGAACATCGGCGAGCAGCGCAAGCCAGGCGTTGTCCTGACGGTCACCCTGCCAATGCGCCAGTTCGGCGGTCTGGGTCAGTTCGAACATGATCGGCCGCTCGCAGGCATCGACGGTCACGGGAACCATGGTGCCGTTACGGTCGGCCACCGTCGCTTCGGCACGGACCCAGCGCGAAACTACCGAACGCGGCGACCACAATACCACTACTGCCGCGGCACCCTTTAGAGCCTGCTCGGTGACCTCGTCGTAGGCGTCGCCCGAACTGAGAGTGACGTCCCACCACACTGACAGTCCCGCATCGACAAATGCTTCGGCGAAATGCCGGGCGATCGCCTGATCCTCGCGGTTATAGGAAATGAAGATATCGGCCGACACTTGCGATCTCCGGTTCCCGCTAAGTCTTAGGTTATTGCAGCGCGGAGGCAAGTTCGCTTGAGCGACCCGTCGAGACTGTGCGGGGCGATGTATAAGTCGAGCGGCTACAACAGCGTCAGCACTTCCGTTTGAAACGGCTTTTAACGCTAGCTCTGTCAGAGCAAACGCCCCGTCTTACGAGTCAATGCGGTGTCAGCTAGGTAGGTGGCATGCCTCAGCCTCGCAGCCCAAGACACCATAACCGCATACTCGCTATTTTGGATCGGCAGAGATCTAGGAACTTTTGGCTGCCGAACCCGACTGTCCGCTTTCCACCCCCCAATATGCCCTACGGCCGCCTGGCGATCGCCCTTAACTGCAGACACTCTCGCCTTTGGCTAGCCTCGAACGCGCCTAGCGCGTAACGTTCCCCCAACAGGGAGAGGTGGAATGTCGCTTGAGCATATTTCGTATTTGGCCCAGATTTTTGCTTCCGCTGGTGTGGTGTTTTCGCTCATCTTTGTCGGGTATCAAATTAGACAGAGCACGGTCGCAATGGAACGCGGCGAGCACAATTCAACGATGCAACAATGGACGACGATCCGCATGACCATTGCCAAGAACCGCGACATTGCCGAACTCATGACTAGCGGGCTTGATCGGTCCACAGCTCTTGATGAGGCTGATCGGATGCGACTTGATTTTATGTTGAATGAATTTGCGTGGGCTTCGTTTCACATCTGGGATCGCACCCAGCGCGGCGTGTTCCCGCCGGGCACGTTCGAATTTTCCTGCAGTTCATATCTTGGGGACGTGTTGCGCACGCCCGGCGGGCGAACATGGTGGCAGACCAGGGCGGCCGCTTCCGGGCTCATCCCTCCATTCGTAGCGGACGTAGATGCAATGCTGGCGAAACACGTGAGTGCCAGCGCTCAATAGGCACCTGTCTGCTTTCCACCCCAAATCGGTCGTTGAGGCAGGTCGCCGAACGACTCAATAGCGGACATCCCCAAACCTCTGACAAAGCTAAGCCAAGCCGTCCGAATTCGCGCCGCATGAGCGCTCGGCCAATTATCGTTGAGCCCATGAGGCTTGCGAGTGTGAAGACGGTCTTTCCAGTTTGCCTCTAGGCGTCCTCACCCCGGAAGTTCCGCGGCCACTTCGCCGACTCCTCGCGCTGCGCTTCATTCAGGGTGATTACTCGCCACTTCAGCGGACGAACTCAGCGATTCCGGAGGGGCGCTTTGCTGTATGCGCTGGACCCGCTTCTCGAGTTCCTCCGACGCCTTGGCGTTGGCGAATCGAACTAACTCATCAGGCGACATATGCGTAGCAATGTCGCACGTTTTTGCCGCACCGTGGGCAAGGCTGTCGAAAATAAAAGTTGTACCCAAAAACCACCAATCAAATCAGTCACTTTCTGTCGGCTCTGCAGGTATATATTGGCGATTGAATTCGTTCTGAGCTGCCACTAACCTCGCAAGACTAATGGAGATTGCTGATGACGGGCACAGCTCTGGTCACGGGTGGAAGTGGTTATATTGCCGGCTATATTATGCGCCAGTTGATTGGTGAAGGCTGGACTGTTCACACAACGATCCGCGATCTGGCGCACGAGCAATCTGTCAGAGACGTGCTGGCCGTAGACAACGCTAGACTAAAATTCTTTGCCGCCAACCTCTTAAGCGATGCGGGATGGGCAGAGGCCAATGCGCGATGCAGCCATGTGGTGCACGTCGCTTCACCCCTTGCGCGCAAAAACCCAAAGAACGATGACGAATTGATTATTCCTGCCCGCGACGGCGCGCTTCGCGCGCTGCGTGCGGCGAAGGCGGCCGGGGTGAAGCGATTTGTAATGACATCTTCGATTGTCGCAATTGCTTATGGTCATGGCAACAAGGAGCAGACCTTCACGGAAGCCGACTGGACCAACATCGATAGTCCCGACGCATATTCATATGTCAAATCCAAAACGATTGCCGAGCGCGCCGCGCGTGACTGGATTGCGGCCGAAGGTGACGGCATGGAATATGTGTCGGTCAATCCATCTCTGGTTCTTGGTCCGATCATGAGTGGGGATTTTTCACTCTCGCTCGAGTCGGTCAAAAAACTGCTTGAAGGGTCGCTGTTGGGCTGTCCTGACATAGCTGCGGGGATTGTCGACGTACGCGATGTAGCAGATCTTCACGTCCGCGTCTTGACCGCGCCCAACATGGCAGGAGAGCGCTTTATCGCGTCTGGGCCTTCTCTCAAGATGATCGAGATCGCACGAATTCTGAAATCAGGCCTTGGCGCCGAAGGCAGAAAAGTACCGATGCGCAGACTTCCTGATTTTCTTGTCAGGCTTTCAGCCTTGTTCGACCCGCTGATCAAGCAAGTGACCGGCGAATTGGGCAAGGTTCGGCGTATGGACGCTTCGCATGCCAATGAGGTTCTCGGCTGGTTACCAAGGCCAGCCGCAGACAGTATTATCGATACAGCGCGGGCGTTAATCGATCATGGTGTCGTAAAACTCTAGTCAACCGATACGATAGGGCACGACATCGGGTCGATCAGGGTCGACGATAATCTCGACGCCATTCTCGCCCAGTTGCAAGCCGGAGGAGCCGCATGAACCGCCGCCGCATCATTGGAGTTGTTGCGCTCGTCGCGCTGCTTGTGGCCGCTGTCGCTACGCGCGGTTTTGGGCTGTTTGGAGCGCGCGATGGCGGCGCGCTGGTGATGCACGGCAATGTCGATATTCGCCAGGTCGATCTCGGCTTTCGCGTCTCGGGCCGGATCGCCTCGATCCTGCCGGAGGAAGGCGCGCATGTTGCCGAAGGCGCGTTGCTCGCCCGGCTCGATCCCGCGCCGTTGCAGGAACAGCTAAGCGCCGCGCAGGCGCAAATTATGGTTGCCACGGCCGAACTCAACAAGCGCCGCAACGGAAATCGCCCGCAGGATGTCGCCCAGGCGCACGCCAAGCTCGCAGATGCCGCGGCCAGTCTGGAGACCGCGCGGGAGGAATATGAACGCCGCGCCGTCCTTGTGAAGACGGGCGCGGTCAGCCGGGCACTGTTCGATGCCAGCACTGCCAAGCTGCGTTCGGCACAGGCGCAGGTCAGTGCCGCAGGCCAGGCACTGTCGCTGCAAAAGGCAGGCGCGCGCCGCGAGGATATTGAAGCCGCCGACGGTCAGCGCCTGCAGGCGGTCGCACAGGCCGCCAAGGCCAGAAACGACCTGGCCGATACAGAACTACATGCGCCCAATTCGGGCACCATCCTCACCCGCGCGCGCGAACCCGGCGCGATCGTCCAGCCTGGTGAAACCGTGCTGACGCTGACGATCGACCGACCGATGCGCGTTCGCGCCTATATCCCTGAACCGGATCTGAGCCGAATTACGCCCGGCATGAGGGTAACGGTGACGACTGATGGCAACACCAAGATCTATCACGGCATGATCGGAAATATCGCGTCGACCGCCGAATTCACGCCCAAGACCGTCCAGACCGAAGCTCTTCGTACTGATCTGGTTTACAGCGTTCGCATCATCGTCACCGATCCAGACGATGCGCTGCGCCAAGGCGCGCCAGTCACCATCTCTGTCCCCAACGCCCGCCCGCAAGCCAAGAACTGACATGGCCGACGCGGTTGCTTCCGTTCATGGCTTGACCAAGCGTTTTTCCGGGCAGGAAAAAGCGGCGCTCGACAAAATATCGATGGATATCGAACCCGGCAAGATGACCGGTCTGGTCGGCCCAGATGGTGCCGGCAAAACGACGCTCATCCGGATCCTCGCCGGACTGATCGATCCCGATGCGGGCGAGGCGACTGTGTTTGGCCGCGCAGCGACTGCCACCGACCGCAGCATGATCGGCTATATGCCGCAGCGCTTTGGCCTTTACGAAGACCTGAGCGTCATCGAAAATCTGCGGCTCTATGCTGATCTGCGTGGCCTACCGCCCGCGGATCGCCAAGCGAGTTTTGATCGCCTGCTCGACTTCACCGATTTGAAGCGCTTCACTGATCGGCTGGCGGGCAAGCTATCGGGCGGCATGAAACAAAAGCTTGGCCTTGCCTGCGCGATGGTGCGCGCGCCGAAGCTGCTGCTGCTCGACGAACCCAGCGTCGGCGTCGATCCGCTGTCTCGGCGCGAACTGTGGCAGATGGTCAAGGATCTGGCAGGCGACGGCATCGGTGTGCTGTGGTCGACCGCATATCTCGACGAAGCCGAGAAGTGCGACACCGTAACGTTGCTCAGCGAGGGCAAGGGGCTCTATGCTGGCCCGCCCCAGGCCCTGACCGACAAGATCTGCAACCGCGTGTTGCGCTTGGCGGTGCCGAGCGAGGGCCGCCGCGTCATCCTTCAGCGCGCGCTCGACGATCCGGCGATCATCGATGGCACCGTGCAGGGCGATGCGCTGCGGCTGATGCTGAAGGCCAACACCGCCCCTCCTACCCCGCAATCGCTGGGCCTAAAAAGCGGTTCCCTGTTCGAAACTGTCCAACCCCGGTTTGAGGATGCCTTCATCGATCTGCTGGGCGGTGGCCCATCCGGCACGTCACAGCTAGCCGAGCATTATCGCAAGATTGCGGCCACAGACGCCCCCGCCATCGTCGCTGACGGGCTCTCTAGGCGCTTCGGCGATTTCACCGCGGCCGATCTTGTCAGCTTTTCCGTCCCGCGCGGCCAGATCTTCGGCTTGCTCGGCCCCAATGGTGCAGGAAAGTCGACCACGTTCAAAATGCTGTGTGGTCTGTTGACGCCGAGCGAAGGCCGTGGATCGGTCGCCGGGTTCGACCTGCACAGCGCCAAAGCCGATGCTCGCCAGTCGCTTGGCTATATGGCGCAGAAATTCTCGCTGTACGGCGATCTCTCGGTACGCCAAAATCTCAATTTCTTCGCTGGCGCTTATGGTCTGAAGAATGGCGATGCTCGGGAGGCGATCGAGCGCTCGATCGAGATTTTCCACCTCCATCGCTATCTGAAGGAAAACGCCAGCACGATGCCGCTCGGCTTCAAGCAGCGGCTGGCGCTGGCCTGCGCGGTGCTTCACCAGCCGCCGGTGCTGTTCCTGGATGAGCCGACCTCGGGCGTCGATCCCATCGTCCGGCGCGAGTTCTGGACGCACATAAACGGCTTAGTCGAAAAAGGCGTAACCGTGCTCGTCACCACTCACTTCATGGACGAAGCCGAATATTGCGACCGCGCCACGCTCATCTACCGCGCCCGGCAGATCGCGACCGGCACGCCTGATGAGCTCAAAGCACTGGCGGGCAAGGCCGATGCGAAGATGGAGGATGCCTTCATCGCGCTCATAAAGGCCTCCAACCTGCAAAGGGAAGCGGCATGAGCGACAAATTCAACCCCCGCCGCTTCGGCGCGATGCTGGTCAAGGAAAGTCTGCAAATTGTGCGCGATCCGTCAACCTTACTTATCGCGTTCGTCTTGCCGATGCTGCTGCTGTTCATGTTCGGCTACGGCGTGAATTTCGACACCCCGCGCAGTCGCATTGGCCTGTCGCTGCAGGATAACAGCGAGGCGGCCAAAAGCCTGGCGGGCAGTTTCCAATCCTCACGTTGGTTCGATGTTGTTGAAACCGGCGCCGTCAGCCAGCTGTCGAGCGAGATGGTGGCGGGACGCATCCGCGGTATCATTGTCATCCCCCACGGGTTCGGGCGGCAAGTGGCTTGGGGCAGCGGCGACATTCAGGTGCTGACCGACGGGTCGATGCCCAACACTGCCAGCTTCATCGGCGCCTATGCGGAAGGGTTGCGCGCGACATGGGCTGGGGCCCGCGCCGGCGATCGCGGCACGACCAGACCACCGCCGATCCGGACTGCTGCCCGCTTCTGGTTCAATCCCGAACTCAAGAGCCGCTATTTCCTTGTGCCGGGCTCGATTGCAGCCGTAATGACGATAGTTGGCACGCTGCTCACTTCGCTTGTCATCGCGCGTGAGTGGGAGCGCGGTACGCTGGAGGCGATCATGGCTACGCCAGTCGGCATGATAGAATTAATTGCGACCAAGGTCGTGCCCTATTTCTTGCTCGCTTTGGTCTCGATGACGTTGTGTTCGGTGCTGGCGATCACCGTGTTCGGAGTGCCGTTCCGCGGCTCACCGCTCGCGCTGCTTGTCATTAGCAGCACCTTCCTGTTCCCCGCGCTCGGACAGGGCCTATGGATTTCGGCGGCGACCAAAAACCAGTTCGTCGCCAGCCAGGTCGCGCTCGTCTCCGGCTTACTGCCGACGTTGCTGCTGTCGGGTTTCATTTTCGAGATCAACTCGATGCCCAAGCCCATTCAGGCGATCACTTATCTGGTGCCGTCGCGCTATTTGATCCCGCAAATGCAGACGGTGTTCATCGCTGGTGATGACTGGAGCCTGTTTCTGCCCAACATGGTGATGCTGATCGGTTTCGGCTTCCTGTTCTTCTTCCTAGCGGTGCGCGCGACCAAGCGGAGGATCGCCTGATGACCTCGATCTTTGGCCCTAGGCTTGCGGCGATCATTGTTAAGGAGCTGTGGTTGGTTCTGCGCGATCCGCGCGCGCGCATATCGCTCATCCTGCCGCCGTTCATCCAGCTGTTTGTATTCGCCTATGCCTCGACGCTGGAGGTCAAGAACGTCACCATCGGCGTGCTTGATCGCGACGGTGGGCAATGGAGTCACGAAATTATTCAGCGCGTCGCCGGCAGCCCGAGTGTGCGGGGCATCGTCCGGTTCGATGCCGACGCGGCGGTGGCAGATGCGATCAACACGCAAAGGGTCATTGCCGTGCTACGGTTCGACTCGCACTTCTCGGCCGACGTCAGCGCTGGGCGGGGTGCCGTGGTGGGCGCGGTATTCGATGGGCGCAAGTCTAACGCGGCGCAGATCGTCGATGGCTATGTCGACCGCATCGTCGCGGGCGTATCCGCCGACGTCCATGTCGCTCGCCCACCGCCAGTGCCGGGTAGCACAGACGTCACTTACTGGTTCAACCCCAATCTCGATTATCTGTGGTTCACGATTCCGTCGCTGGTCGTCATCATATCGCTGGCCTCGTCAACTTCAGTCGTCTCGCAATCTGTCGCGCGGGAAAAAGAAATGGGGACCTATGACCAGCTGATGGTCAGCCCTTTCCGTGTCTGGGAAATCCTTGTCGGCAAGATGGTACCCCCGGTGCTGATTGGCATGGCCAATGCAACGCTGTATCTGGTCGTGAACCCGTTCGTCTTCGGGGTGCCGTTCCGAGGGTCGCTGCTGCTATTCTACCCCTCGCTAATCGTCTTTCTGTTGGCGATGACGGGCATCGGCATGCTCGTCTCGGTAGTCTCAAACACCCAGCAACAGGCGTTTCTCGGCATGTTCGCGCTGACCGTCCCGGCGTTTCTGCTCTCGGGCTATGCCGCCCCCATCGACAATATTCCGCCGTTCCTGCAGCTGGTGGCCGAAGCCAACCCCGCCAAGCATTTCCAGATCGTCACCGAAGGGCTGTTTCTTAAGGGCATGCCTGCCGCCGATGTGTTCACCAATACCTGGCCGATGGCGGTTATCGCCGTCGTGACAATCGCTGTTGCCTCCTATCTGTTTCGTTCGCGCCTGGAGTAGCCCGATGCGCCGCCTGATCCTTGTTGCCCTGCCTCTGCCGTTGCTGGCCGCTGGCTGTACCGCCGGCCCCGATATCATCGCCCCCTTACGCCGGGCCAGAACGCTGCATGGCTGACACCTGCCAACACCGCTGCAGCCGACATGATGCCCTGGTCCGCACTGGGCGATCTGGTGTTGAGCAACTTGATCGACAAGGCGGTGACCGCCAATCTCGACATCGTTGAAGTCGATGCGAAGCTGCGCGAGGCACGCGCTCAGAGCGGCATGACACGGGCGCGGGCCCTGCCGAGTGGCTTGTTTAGTGGATCCGCCCAGCAAGCCCAGGCCAGCCTAAACGGCCAGTTTCCCGCCAACCGGATCCCCTTTTTTGACCGCAATTTCTCGCTCTACGATGCCAGTTTCGATGCGTCATGGGAGATCGAACTGTGGGGCGGACAGCGTCGCTCCGTCCAGGCCGCTGACCGTAAGATCGATGCTGCCCGCGCTCGCGCCATCGATACCCGACTGCAAATCGTTGCAGAGGTCGTCCGCACGTATCCGGTGCTGCGGGCGACACTGCGAGGCGATTTGACCCGTCTGACGCGGTGGCCAAGTGGAAAGTGTCCATGCTGGTGATCCACGGCGCTCGCGATTACCGCGTCCCTCTGGATCAAGGCATTGCAGCACATAATGCAGCGCGCCGCGCCGGGGTTCCGGCTGAGATGCTGGTGTTTCCCGATGAAAACCACTGGATGCTCAAACCGCGAAACTCGGTGCAATGCTACGCTAGGCTCTGTCAGGGCAAATGCACCTCGT
>JANXUP010000108.1 GCA_025356175.1 Sphingomonadaceae bacterium
GGTCAACCGCCGCTCGTATGGTCCGGGTCAGCACGGCCAGCGCCGCAAGAGCAAGGTTTCCGACTTCGGGATCCAGCTCCGCGCCAAGCAGAAGCTCAAGGGCTACTATGGCGACGTGACCGAAAAGCAGTTCAAGCGCACCTACCAGGAAGCGTCGCAGATGAAGGGCGATACCGGTCAGAACCTGATCGGCCTGCTCGAACAGCGGCTCGACATGGTGGTGTACCGCGCCAAGTTTGCGCCGACCATCTTTTCGGCCCGCCAGATCGTTTCGCACGGCCACATTTATGTGAACGGCGTGAAGTGCAACATCGCCAGCCGCCGGGTGTTCCCGGGCGACGTGCTGACGCTGGGCACCAAGGCCAAGGACATGGCCCTGATCGCCGAAGCGCAGGGTCTGGCCGAGCGTGAAGTGCCTGAATATGTCGCGCCCGACGGCACCGACAAGGTCAGCTTCGTCCGCGTGCCTTCACTCGACGAAGTGCCTTACCCGGTGAAGATGGAACCGAACCTGGTCGTCGAATTTTATTCGCGCTGATCCAGCCGAAAACGAACAAAACAAGGGCGGTCCTGCGGGGCCGCCCTTTTTGTTTGCGCGGATGCCTCGGCCACGCCATTAATTGATCGGTTAAGGCGTTTGGGGTGAGAGATGGAATTCGACGACGTAATCATGAGCCGCCGCTCAATCCGCGGCTATCTCGACAAGCCGGTGCCGCGCGAACTGATCGAGGAAGTTCTGGCCCTCGCCATGCGCGCGCCAAGCTCGATGAACACCCAGCCCTGGCATTTCCATGTGATCACTGGCGAACCGCTCGCCCGGATTCGCGTCGGCAACACCGAACGCATCCTTGCAGGTGAGCCTGACAGCCGCGAATTCCGCAAGGGCGTGCCCTTTGCCGGGGTCCATCGCGAACGCCAGATCGTGGTTGCGAAGCAGCTGTTTTCCGCGATGGGGATCGAGCGTGACGACAAGGACGCGCGTCAGGACTGGGTGCTGCGCGGCTTCCGCCAGTTCGATGCCCCGGTCTGCGTCATCATCACTTACGACCGCGCCTGCGACGGTAGCGACGACAGTCCGTTCGATTGCGGCGCGGTATCAACCGCGCTGGTCAACGCTGCGTGGTCGCGCGGGCTGGGCTGCGTGATCAACAGCCAGGGCATCATGCAAAGCCCGGTGGTGCGCGAGCATGCCGGACTTCCCGATGACCAAGTGATCATGAAGAGCATCGCGCTGGGCTGGCCGGACGAGAGCTTTCCGGCCAATGCAGTGGTGTCCGAACGCAAAAGCGTGGCCGAAGCCGCAATGTTCGTCGGGTTCGACTAACTTAGATAATCGCGCCGGAACTGGGCTGCAAAGGCAGCGAACCGTCCTTCCGCAATCGCCGCGCGCATGCCGGCCATCAGCTGCTGATAGAAAGTCAGGTTGTGCTCGGTCAGCAGCATCGCGCCGAGAATTTCGCCAGACTTGATCAGGTGATGCAGGTAGGCGCGGCTGTATTTGGTGCAGGCATCGCACGGGCAACGCTCGTCAAGCGGCGCGGGGTCTTCGGCATGGCGAGCGTTGCGCAGGTTGACCGGGCCAGCCCACGTAAAACCCTGCCCGTTGCGGCCCGAACGGCTGGGCAGAACGCAATCGAACATGTCGACTCCGCGCTCCACAGCGCCGACCAGATCGTCGGGCTTGCCCACCCCCATCAGGTAGCGTGGGCGGTCGGCCGGGAGCTGGCCCGGGGCGTAATCGAGCACGGCGAACATCGCCTCCTGCCCCTCACCCACCGCCAACCCGCCAATCGCATAGCCATCGAAGCCGATCTCCTGCAGTCCGGTGGCGCTTTCCCCGCGCAGGCGTTCATCGAGCGCGCCTTGCTGGATACCAAAGAGTGCCGAACGTTCGGCATGTTCCTCTCCCGCGTTGAAAGCAGCGCGGCTGCGGGCGGCCCAGCGCATGCTCATCCGCATCGATTGCTCGATCACCTCACGCGGGGCGTCGGCGCGCGGGCATTCGTCGAAGGCCATCACGATGTCGCTGCCGAGCAAGCGCTGGATTTCCATGCTGCGCTCGGGCGTGATCAGGTGCTTGCTGCCATCGATATGGCTGGCGAAAGTCACTCCGTCCTCGGTGATCTTGCGCAGTTCCGACAAGCTCATCACCTGATAGCCGCCACTGTCGGTCAGGATCGGGCGGTCCCAGTTCATGAACTTGTGCAACCCGCCCAGCCGCTCCACCCGCTCCGCGCCGGGGCGAAGCATCAGGTGATAGGTGTTGCCGAGCAGAATGTCGGCCCCGGTCGCGCGGACCGTCTCAGGCTTCATCGCCTTGACCGTGGCGGCGGTGCCGACTGGCATGAAGGCCGGCGTGCGAATCTCGCCGCGGCGCATCCGGATCGTACCGGTACGCGCCTTGCCGTCAGAGGCGTGGATATCGAACTGGAAGCGCGGAGCCATGATATCCGCGCCTAGCCGCTAGCTCCGCAAACGCCAACCGGTCTTGAACATCCACGCGATCACGCTGGCGCAGATAGTGAGAAATCCGACTGTCAGGCCAAAGCTGATCCAGATGTTCACATCGCTCTGCCCGGTAAAGGTCCAGCGCAGCCCGTTGACGAGATAGACGATCGGATTGAACAGCGCGACGCTGCGCCACGGCTCGGGCAGCATCGAGATCGAATAGAAGGTCCCACCCAGGAACGTCAGCGGCTGGAGGATCAGCATCGGCACGATCCCGAGCTTCTCGAACCCGTCAGCCCAGACTCCCAGCGCGAAGCCGAACAAGGCGAAGGCAGCCGCGACCAGCACGATGTAGCCCAGCGCCAGAAACGGATGCGCGATATGGTAATCTACAAAGAAGCTGGCGGTGATGAGGATGATAGCCGCCAGGATCAGCGACTTTACCGCCGCCGCCCCGACGAAACCGAGCAGGGTCTCGGCCACTCCAACGGGTGCCGAAAGCAGCTCGTAGATCGTGCCGGTGAAGCGCGGCATGTAGATGCCGAAACTGGCATTGCTGGTGGTCTCGCCGAGCAGGGTCAGGAGCAATAGCCCGGGGATGATGAAGGCACCGTATGCCACTCCGCCGACGTGACTCATCCGCCCGCCGATCGCCGCGCCGAACACGATGAAGTACAGCGAAGTCGTCATCACCGGGGCGAAGATCGACTGGAAGAAGGTGCGGAACGCGCGCCCCAGCTCAAAGCTGAAGATTGCATAGGCGCCGCGCAGGTTGAGACCGCTCATTTGCCCTGCTCCACCAGATCGACGAAGATGTCTTCAAGGCTCGACTGATGCGTGTCGATCGACGTAAACGCGATCCCCGCCCCGACCAGCGCGGCGATCGCCTGCGCCAGTTCGGCCTTGGCTTCGGCGCTTTCGCCCGCACCGCGATAGGTCAGGGTCAGCTTGTCATCGGACAGGTGCAGCGGAAACTGGCCGAGCGAAGCGGGAACCTCGGAGAGCGGCGCGGCGAGAGATATGTCAGCCTCGACCCGGCCCATCCGGGCCATCAGCTTTTCCTTGTCCTCGACCAGCAGCAGCTTGCCCTTGTCGATCACCCCCACCCGGTCTGCCATTTCCTCGGCTTCCTCGATGTAATGCGTGGTCAGGATGATCGTGGTCCCAGCCTCGCGCATCGCGCCGATCTGGCGCCACATGTCGCGGCGCAGCTCGACATCGACCCCGGCGGTGGGTTCATCCAGGAACAACAGTTCGGGATCATGGGCCAGCGCCTTGGCGATCAGCACGCGGCGCTTCATCCCGCCCGAAAGGTGCCGGATCTGGCTGTCGCGCTTGTCCCACAGGGTGAGCGAGCGCAACACTGCCTCGATCCGCGCTGGATCACGCTTCAGCCCGAACAGTCCGCGCGAATAGCTTACCGCGTCGATCACTTTGGTGAACATGTCGGTGGCCATTTCCTGCGGCACCAGCCCGATCCGCGCCCGCGCCCGGCGCCAATCATGCGTCAGATCAAGCCCGAAGGCGCGGATCGTGCCGCTGCTCGGCCGCACCAGTCCGCAGACCGCACCGATCAGCGTTGTTTTGCCTGCGCCGTTGGGGCCAAGCAGCGCGAATATCTCGCCCTTGCCGATGGTCAGGTCGACATTGTCGAGCGCGATCGGGCCATTGGCGTAGTGCTTGCTCAGCCCGGAAATTTCGAGAATCGATTCCATCAGCGGGCGACCATTGCCGCCCGCTGACACTTTGCCAAGTCATTTAAGTTGCGATGCGAAACTTATCCCAGATCGGGCAGCCAGTTGCCGTGGAAGCCTGGCGGAATGCGGTGCGGGATATGCACGCTGGCGACCGGCGGCTTGGCGATGTCTGCTGCGTCGAGGATGACGAGATCGGTTGTCTCCCGTGCAATATCGATGACATAGCCGATCATCCAGCCCTCGCCTTCGGGCGCATCGTCGGCGCGGGGTACGAAGACGAATTCGCCCGGCACGCGGTCCGGCCCGAAATCATGGATCTGGCGTGTGCCAGTCTTGAGATCGTGGCGGTAAAGCGGCTGGGCGTTGAGGAACGCCGCATCGCCACCTTCGGGCAGCCCGATCGTCCAGGCATAACGGTAGTCCTGCCCGAAGAAGCGCTCGTCGGGACGCGGAAATTCCTGCGCGGTGGCGTCGATGGTCTTGCGCGTTACAGCCCGCGCGGCAGGGTCGATAGTCCAGCGTTCGAACCCGAGCGGCTTGCCGTTCGGACCTTCGGGGCCTTCCGAAAACATCGTTTCGTGCACCGCGCTGTCGCAGATCACGTTGCCGTCCGCGTCCTCATACGAATTGGCGACGTGGAAGACGTAACAGGGATCGAGATCGCACCAGATCACGTCATCCGCGCTGCCATCTTTGGGCAGCAGGCCGACGCGGGCCTTGTGTTCGGGGTTCCAGCGATAGGGGAAGCCCTGTCCCGCAATCAGCGACGCCATCGAGAAGGTGACCGGCAGATCGAAGATCAGCACGTAGTTTTCAGTAATCGTACATTCGTGGATCGAAGGGCCATGTGCGACCGGGATCTCGATTTCGCGCAGCACCTTGCCCTCGGGCGAAAGGCGCACGTACCAGACCTTGTCCGGGGTCGTGGCGTCATAGGTGATCGCGTGAAACTGCCCGGTTTTGGGATCGAGGTGCGGGTGCGCGGTAAACGGCGCGGTCAGCGTGCCGCCGAAATCGGTGTAGGCGACCGTTTCGAGATTATCGTCGAGCACCGCCGGACTTGAGCCCGCTTCGACGATTGCGGTGATCTTGCCGCCGATCTGGACGACGTTGGTGTTAACCCCGTCGCGCTGGGTGCGGCGCGGACCCGGTGCGGCCTTGGGTCCGCCCACCGCTTCGAGGATCTGGCTGCGGATGTAGCGATTGCGGTACCATTCGGCCTTGCCGTCCTTCAGCCGAATGCCTTGGACCATGCCATCGCCGATGAACCAGTGGTGCCCGCGCGGATCGGGCCGATAGGGGTTCGGGCCAATCCGCACATAGCGCCCGGCAAGCTGGACCGGAATTTCGCCGGTGACTTTGAGATCGGTCAAAGTCAGTTCATCGGTCATCGGCGTATGGATGCCGGTAAGGAACGGGTGATCCGCCGCCTTGTCCATCCGCACGCGGTTGAACGCCGCGACGCCCTGGATGCCCTTAGTCACAACCGACCGGATGACGCTTTCGACTGCACTTGCCATTGCTGCGAATCCTTGCTTAATGTTTGTGGTGTAAACATAGGACCAATGATAACAGTGTCAACATCAAAATCCGCCGAGCGAACATATCACCATGGCGATCTGCGTGTCGCGCTGATCGAGGCGGGTATGGAAGCGCTGAACCGGTCGGACGCCCAGTCCGTTTCGCTGCGCGAACTGGCGCGGCAAGTTGGTGTATCACCAACCGCGGTTTACCGGCACTTCCCGGACAAGAAGGCGCTGCTTTCGGCCCTTGCCCACGAAGGCATCAACCGCCTTGGTGAGGCGCAGGCCGAAGCTTCACGGGCGGCTGGCGGCGGCGCAGCGGGGTTCGCCGCAACCGGCCGCGCTTACGTCCGCTTCGCCCTTGCGCACCCGGCCCTGTTCCGGCTCACGTTCATGCACGGTGACCACGACACGGATCAGCCGTTCGGCGACAACGAACCCGCGCGTCTGCTGCGCACCTATGCCGAGGCGTTCGCCGGGCCAGATGCGGCCCGGCTGCAGTTGCAAGCCTGGGCAGTGGCCCACGGCCTCGCCATGCTGATGCTCGACGGAATGCTGCCCGGCGACGACAGCCTGATCGACGCAGTAATCGACACGCAGACGCTGTTTCCAGCTCAGTCTCGCAGTCAATCGGGGCAGACCTAACTTGAGACTTGTCACCTGGAACTGCAACGGAGCACTACGCCGCAAGGGCCATTTCCTCGACCAGCTCGATGCCGACGTGCTGGTAGTTCAGGAATGCGAGGACCCGAACGAATTCGGGGCTGAATACCGCGAATGGGCGGGAAACTTCGCGTGGGTCGGCGATCTGCGCTACAAAGGACTCGGAATATTTGCGCGGAATGGCCTCACGCTTGAGCGGCTTGACTGGAAAGGCGAAGAGCTCCGTCTGTTTCTGCCAGTTCGCGTAGTTGACGGGCCCGCAATTGTCGGTGTCTGGACCCAGGCAACCAAACCCGCCTCATCAGGCTACATCGGACAGTTTTGGCGCTATTTTGAGACCAATCGCCAGTTTGTCGGCCAGCAGACGGTGTTTTGCGGCGATTTCAACAGCAACCAGATCTGGGACAAGGAACGGCAAGTCGGCAATCACAGCCACTGTGTTGCCGAACTTGCCACTGCAGGCCTGGTGAGCTTGTATCATCTCGCTTCGGAAGAAGCGCACGGTTCTGAGACCTCACCGACTTTCTTCCTCTACCGCAAGCCCGACCGCCCGTATCATATCGACTACGTTTTCGCGCATCGTGGCATTGCGCAACACCCAGACTGCACTGTGCGCGTCGGATCGGCGGATGAATGGCTTGCGGCCAGCGATCACCTTCCGATTATTGTCAATCTGCCAGTGGGCTACACTTGCGGCAACAACAGCGATGCGTCACCATAACTGTAGAACCGATAACCCCCGCCAATCGCGTGGGCATAGGCCGCCTGCATCCGTTCCAGCCCCATCATTGCGCTGACCAGCATGAACAGGGTCGACTTGGGCAGGTGGAAATTGGTCATCAGCCCATCGACCGCTCTGAAGCGATAACCGGGGGTGATGAAAATGGCGGTATCGCCTGCAAATTCGCCAATTGTGCCGTCTGCGCGGGCGGCGCTTTCGAGCAGGCGCAGACTGGTTGTGCCCACTGCAATCACCCTGTTGCCGTTTTTTCGCACTGCGTTGAGCCGTCCTGCCACATCAGCAGAAATCGTGCCCCATTCGGCGTGCATCCGGTGCGCCTCGGTGTCCTCGGCCTTGACCGGCAGAAAGGTGCCCGCGCCGACATGCAGGGTCAGCGTTTTGTGGCCAACGCCTGCTGCCTTCAACCCTGCGAGCAGCTCGGGCGTGAAATGCAATGCAGCGGTCGGCGCGGCCACCGCACCGTCCTTGCTGGCGAACATTGTCTGGTAATCGCTGCGGTCGGCATCGTCGGTGGGGCGCTTCCCGGCGATGTACGGCGGCAGCGGCATTTGTCCGGCGCGTTCGAGCAGGACTTCGACAAGTTCGTCACCGAGGAAGGCGAGCGTCAGGCTGCCGTCATCGTGCCGCGCTTCGACCAAGGTCTGGACCCCGGCGGCAAAATCGACTGTGTCGCCAATCCGCAGCCTCTTGGCATTGCGCACGAAGGCATGCCAGCGCCTGAGATCGATCCGCTTGTGCAGCGTCGCTCCGATCTTCGCGTCACCGCGGCGGCCTTCGAGCTGCGCAGGAATTACGCGGGTATCGTTGAACACGAGCACGTCGCCCGCGCGGAGCAGGCCAGGCAGATCGCGAACCGTCAGATCCTTGAACGGCCCCTCGCCATTGACCAGCAGCAACCGCGCCGCATCACGTGGCCGCGCGGGGCGCAGGGCTATCAGCTCTGGCGGAAGCTCGAAATCGAACAGGTCAACACGCATGACGCGCGGCTAGCGGCCCGCGCGGGCTGCGGCAAGCAGAGGTTCAGGGCTTGCGCTTGGCTTTCGTCTTGGTCGCAGGCTTAACGGGAGCGGGTGCCGCCACCGGCGCGGGCACAGGGGCGAGCAGCGCCGGAGCGGGCGGCGCAGGCGGCACAAAGGCCGGCTGCGGCTTGCCTTCCGAATAGAGCGAGGCCTGGACGATCTTGGTCGGGTTGGCCGGCGGTTCGCCCCGCACGATCGAATCCACCACGTCCATGCCCGAGATAACGCGGCCGAAATTGGTGTAGCGATTGTCGAGCGCGAAGCGCGGATAGAAGACGATGAAGAACTGGCTGTTGGCCGAATCCGGCTGTTCGGTCCGGGCCATCGAAACCGTGCCGCGCACGTGCGGCAGCTTGTTGAACTCGGCCTTGAGATCGGGCAGCGACGATCCGCCGGTGCCGGTTCCGGTCGGGTCACCGGTCTGCGCCATGAACCCGTCGATCACGCGGTGGAAGATCACCCCGTTGTAAAAGCCTTGCTTGGTCAGCGTCTTGATCCGCTCGACATGGCCCGGTGCCCACTGCGGCATCATGCGGATCAGCACCCGCCCGCCGTTCGACAGGTCCAGTACCAGTACATCGTCTGGATCGTGACTGGGATCGGGATCGACAATGGTGGTGATCTGCACTGGCGGTGGGGCCACCGGCGGCTTGGGCTTGGCCATGACCGGGTGCGCCGCAAGCGACAGGGCGGCAAGGAAGCCTGAGATCAGGGCAGCGAAAGTCCGGCGGTTCATGAAGGATAAGTCTCGCAAGTTGCAAAGCGTGGCGGCGGGATAGCGCCGCTTGGCTGTCGTGGCAATGAACGGAAGGGTAATGATTCCCGGCGGCTATTTCTTGGCAATTCGCGCCACTACGTCATTGCGCACCGCCGGACTGACAAAGCGCGAGATATCGCCGCCGTAGACCGCAATTTCCTTGACCAGCCGCGAGGCAATCGGCTGGAGCGAGACGTCGGCCATCAGAAACACCGTTTCGACCCGGTCGTTCAATTGGCGGTTCATGCCGGTCAGCTGATATTCGTATTCGAAATCGGTAACCCCGCGAATGCCGCGGATCACGGTTTGCGCGCCTTGCGCCTCGGCAAAGTCCATCAGCAGCGAATCGAACCCGACCACACGGATCTTGGCATTACCGATCCCGGCGACTTCACGTTCGACCATCGCGATGCGTTCTTCATCGGAGAACATCGGGGTTTTGGCGATATTGGTGGTCACGCCGATGATCAGTTCATCGACCAGCTTCACCCCGCGCGAGATGATGTCCATGTGTCCGAGCGTGATCGGATCGAAGGTCCCGGGGTAAACACCGATGCGGGTGGTCATCAGTGGTCCCTCTCCACGATGTAGCGCGCAACGCTGCGCAGAACATCCGCTTCCTGCCCGTGCTGGCCCAGATGCGCAATGGCCTGTTCGCTGAGCAGACGCGCTTGTTCGCGCGCGCGATCTTCACCCAATAGGCCGACAAAGGTCTGCTTGCCCGCCGCGGCATCCTTGCGCAGCGCCTTGCCGGCCTTGGCCTCATCGCCGGAAGAATCGAGCAAGTCGTCGGCGATCTGGAAGGCCAGGCCAATGTCGCGGGCATAGCGGCGTAGGTGCGAACGGCCCTCTGGTGGCACCTTCCCCAGCACCGCGCCCATCTCGACTGCGGCGGCCAGCAGCGCACCGGTCTTGAGTTGCTGCAGCCTGGTCACTGCGGGCAGATCGAGCGACTGCCCTTCCCCGGCGATATCCATAACCTGCCCGCCGATCATGCCCCAGGCCCCGGAAGCCTGGGCAAGCACCTGAACCAGTTCGGCGCGCACGAATGGATCACCGCTGGTTGCGGGATCGGCCAGCACTTCGAACGCGAAAGCCTGCAGTGCATTGCCGGCCAGGACCGCAATCGTTTCACCAAAAGCAACATGCAGGCTGGGCTTGCCGTGGCGCATGGCATCGTCATCCATGCACGGCAGGTCGTCATGCGCGAGCGAATAGGCGTGGACCGCCTCGATCGCGATGGCCGCGCGCTTCGCCTGGGTCCGATCGACCTGGAACATCGCCGCGGTGGTAACCAGCAGCAGCGGACGGAGCCGCTTGCCGCCGCCGATCGCAGCATGCCGCATTGCCGCGATCAGCGCATCGCGGCTGTCGCCCGGCGGGGTGAGCAGCGCATCGAACATCGCGTCGACATTCGCGGCGATTCCGGCGAGAGCTGCAATCAGGATTGGATCGGGCACTCCTGCCACAATTCAGTTACCGGCATCGAAGGGAGTGGTGCCGGTCGCCTGACCGGCGCTGTTTGCCACGACCTGTTCGATTCGCGCCTGCGCCGCGTCGAGCCGCGCCTGACAATGCGCGCGCAGCTTCTCGCCACGCTCGTACAAGCTGATCGTCGCATCGAGTGGAACTTCGCCGCTTTCAAGGCCGCGCACGACCTCTTCCAGGCCGCGCAGTGCGTCTTCGAAGCTCATTGTCGCAATATCGGGATCGGTCTCGGTCATCGCCAAGAGCATTGACCCCGCAGCGCACACCGGTCAAGTGTAGCGCCACTGCGGCACCGGCCGTCTGGGGAGTTTTATGTACGCAAAAATTGTCATGGCCTACGTCGCAACGGCGCTGGTCTTCGGGATGCTCGATGCGGTGTGGCTGCGCAACGCCGGCCCGGCACTGTATCGTCCCGCACTGGGTGACCTGCTGGCCGGCCAGTTCCGCCTCGCCCCGGCGCTGACTTTCTATGCGATCTACATCGCTGGCCTCACCTATTTCGCGGTGATTCCGGGCATGCTGAGCAACGATTCGGCCGCGCTGACTGCGTTCGCCGGGGTGCCTCTGTCGGTGATGCATGGCGCGCTGTTCGGCTTCTTCTGCTATGCGACCTATGACCTGACCAACCAGGCGACGATGAAGGTCTGGCCGACGCACATTACTTTGATCGACATGGCCTGGGGCGCAGTGGCGAGCGGTTTCGCCGCTGGTGCAGCGACCTTCCTCGTCACCCGCTTCGGCGGCGCGGCCGCCTGACATGTTCATCGGGCACTGGGCCCCGGCGCTGGCGGTTGCCGCCAAGCGCAAGAAGCCCGGGCTCGGTACCCTGTTCGTGGCCGCGCAGCTGATTGACTGGGCGTTCTTCCTGTTCGTGCTGCTCGGCGTGGAGAAGATGCGCCTTAACCCCGCGATCAGCGCGGTCAGTCCGCTCGATCTCTATTCGATGCCCTACACGCACAGTCTGGTCGGCGCGATGGCGTGGAGCGCAGCATTTGCCGTACTGGTCTGGCTGGTGTTGCGCGATGGCACCGCCGGACTGATCGCCGGTGCGGTCGTATTGTCGCACTGGCTACTCGACCTGCTGGTCCACGTCCCTGACCTGACGATTGCCGGAAATCCGCCCAAGCTGGGCTTTGGCCTGTGGAATTACCCGGCCATCGAAATGCCGCTTGAGCTGGCGATAACCTTTGGCGCGCTGTGGCTCTATGTCCGCGCGCGTCAGCCATTGCTTGGCCGCGCGCTGGTGCTTGGCGCCCTGATGCTCGCCTTGCAGCTGTTCAACTGGTTCGGCCCGGTCGCCCCCGAAGTCACCGCCGGGACGAGCTACCTTGCCCTTTTGGCCTATGGCCTGATCACGCTGGTGGGTTGGTGGATGGGGAAAAGCGCCGCCAAAGCGCCCCGCCTGCACTAGCCCGAATCCCCGCAGGCGGCTATGCGCCCGCGCATGCCAAACCCTGCTGACACAATCACCCCAGATGTCGTCGCCGCCCACGGGCTGTCCGAAGAGGAATATGCCCGCGTCCTTCACGCACTGGGCCGCGAGCCGAACCTCGTCGAACTCGGCATCTTTTCGGTCATGTGGTCGGAGCATTGCTCGTACAAGTCGAGCCGTCTGCACCTCAAGAAATTGCCCGTCGAAGCCGCGTGGGTGATCTGCGGCCCGGGTGAGAATGCGGGCGTGATCGACATTGGCGACAACCAGGCCTGCATCTTCAAAATGGAGAGCCACAACCACCCGAGCTACATCGAGCCCTACCAAGGCGCGGCGACCGGGGTTGGCGGGATCCTGCGCGATGTTTTCACGATGGGTGCACGCCCGGTGGCGAACCTCAACGCGCTGCGCTTTGGCCGCCCCGATCACCCCAAGATGAAGGCTCTGGTAAAGGGCGTGGTCGCGGGGATCGGCGGTTACGGCAACTGCGTCGGCGTGCCCACCGTGGGCGGCGAAACCAACTTCCACAGCGCTTACGACGGCAACATCCTGGTCAACGCGATGACCGTGGGCGTCGCCGATCAGGACAAGATTTTCTATTCCGCCGCCACCGGGCTCGGCAACCCGATTGTCTATGTCGGTTCCAAAACCGGGCGCGACGGGATCCACGGCGCGACCATGGCCAGCGCCGACTTTGGCGATCATATCGATGCAAAACGCCCGACGGTGCAAGTCGGCGATCCGTTCGTTGAAAAGCTGCTGATCGAGGCCTGCCTTGAACTGATGGCGACCGATGCGATCGTCGCGATTCAGGATATGGGCGCGGCTGGCCTCACCTCATCCAGCGTCGAAATGGCGACCAACGGCAAGGCCGGGATCATCCTCGACATGGACAAGGTGCCGTGCCGCGAAGAGGGCATGACGCCATACGAAATGATGCTGAGTGAGAGCCAGGAGCGGATGCTGATGGTGCTCAAGCCCGGCAAGGAGCCGATGGCCGAGGCGATCTTCAAGAAGTGGGAGCTGGACTTCGCGGTGATCGGCGAGGTTACCGACACGGGCCATATGGTGCTGACCTTCAAGGGCGAGGTGGTCTGCGATATTCCGCTCGGGCCGCTGGCGGAAGACGCGCCGCTGTATGACCGGCCGCACCTCAGCCTTGAGGAATACAAGGTCTGGGCCAATGTCGCGCCGCTGGGCGATGTGCCCGAAAGCACCGACATCGGCGCGGACTTGCTCAAGCTGATGGCCTGCCCCGATTTGGCCAGCCGGCGCTGGATCTGGGAGCAGTATGACAGCCAGGTCGGCGCGGACACGATGCAGAAAAGCGGTGGCGACGCGGCGGTGGTGCGGATTCACGGCAGCAAGAAGGCGCTCGCCATGACCACCGACTGCACCCCGCGCTATTGCTACGCCGATCCCTACGAAGGCGGCAAGCAGGCGGTCGCGGAAACCTACCGCAATTTGTCAGCAGTCGGGGCCAAGCCTTTGGCAATTACCAATTGCCTAAACTTCGCCAACCCGCAGCGGCCCGAGATCATGGCGCAGATCGTTGAGTGCCTGCGCGG
>JANXUP010000110.1 GCA_025356175.1 Sphingomonadaceae bacterium
GGATCCGCCTGCCACAGCACGCCATTCGCATGGTTCCGCGTCGCAAGATCGCGCAGCAGGCTTTCGGCGGAATATTCACCGTGCCAGCTTACCCCGATGTCGCGGCCGATGCGGACCGCATCGACATAGCCGACCGAGGCCCAGAGTGGGCAGCCGCAGCCGAGCCACAATGCCTCGCCAATGTTTTCGCGGATGATTGCCGCCATGCGCCGCCAAACCGCGATCCGCGACAGGCCGTTCTCATGCCAGACAGCGCGGTCGGGGCCGTACTCGCTGCCGAACAACATGAAATCGGTTTTGAAATAGCCCGCGCCCCAATCCTGCGTCCAAATGCGGAAGACCTCGCCGATATAGGCTGCGGCTTGCGGGTGAGTCACATCGAGGATGTAATATTCCTCGCTGCGCTTGTGCCAGCGGAATTCGCCATAAAAGTGCATTTGGACCAGCGGTCCGCCCGCTATATCCTGCACGACCCAGTCGGGATGCGCGGTGTACAGCTTGCTGCGATTGCCGACCATGAACGGCGCGATCCACAGACCGGGAGTGAAACCTGCGGCGGCGATCTCGGCCAGCAGCGGTTGCATACCGAGCGGAAATTGCGGTCGGGTGTCTAACCAGTCACCCATTTCGGGTGTGAACCCGTCATCGATCTGGAACACGTCAAGCGGGACATCGTGACTGTCACGGAATGCGGTACAACTCGCCAGTTCGGCTCGGAGGACGGCTTCATCGATCATCGCATAGTGATTGTACCAAGAACACCAGCCTGTGATCCGTCGATCCGGAGTGCGCGGTGTCATGGGCGATTCACCGGCAACGATCTTCGACCAGCGTCGCAGCGCCGCTTCAACGTCATCGTGTTCAAACAGCACCAGCGGCTCGCCTTCGGTCGCGCCGGTGCGGTCGAGCAGCGTCTCGACGTCGATGGTCATGGTTTCGGCAGTGCCGCCAAAGCGCAAATGCGACTGGAAACGGTCGTGGCGGGTAAAACCCAGCACAAGAGCGCCCCCGTCTTCGGGGAGCAGCGCGGTCATCGCAAAACCCAGCGTCGGTACCTTGCCCGGCGGGGCATCGCCGGGCGGTGTGCCGGGCGCGACGAAGAAACTTCCGTCCCAGCTCTGATAGCCGTTGCGCAGGTACCGCCGAACGCCCGTAGCCGCAGCAAAGCGGATGCCGATGCTCGCAAGGGGAGCGCTGGATCCTTCCACCCGGCAGCGCAGTTTCAGCGGCTCTGCCGCTTCCATCTCAAGGATGAATGTTCCGGAATCCAGTTGCCAGCACACGCGCCATTCCGAAACCTCTGGCGACTGGCAGGCCGGCTCCGTCCCGTCGATCAAGGGTACCAGTCCGCCGAGCCTGATGCCCCGCCATGAAAAGATCAGCGACTGGGGATCAAACATCGCCCAGCCTTACTTCGCGGCGCTCGTTCGCCGATTGCATTGCCGCCAGCGCGAGCCGCAGCGACCCGACGCCTTCGGACAGCGGGACATAAGGTGGGCTACAATTGCGGATTGCGCGGGCAAGATCGTCCAGCTGCGCGACAAAGGGATCGGTATTGCCCGCAATCATCTCGCTGCTGCCAGAACCATCGGTACGGGTCAGCACCGCATCGTTCCAGCCAGTGAACCGCCCGGTCATCCGTTCTGCATAGACCGCCCAGTCCTTGTGCCAAAGCCCGGGCACTGCAATGTTCGAGGCGTTGAGCGTGGCAATCCGGCCATCGTCCCAGCCGAACACGATCGCCGAGACGTCTTCGACATCATAACGCGGCGTCGCCTGGTGAAAAAGGTTCGCCATACGCGCGTAAACGCTATCGGGTTCGCCCATCAGATGGCGGATTAGGTCGATCTGGTGGATGACCTGCTCGACGATCTGGCCGCCGGATTTGGCCCGCTCGCGCCACCACTGGGCGTGGAGCGCATTGCAGTGATAGGTTCCCGCGTAAAGCCCGATTGTGCCGGTATCAGCGGCTCGCCAGCGTCGCAACGCGTCGCCGTGGCGATACATGAAACCGATCGCCGCGCTAACCCCGCTCGCGGCAACGGCGTCCGACATCGCTGTTGCCGTCTGAAGGTCGAGTGCGATCGGCTTTTCAACCAGCAGATGCACACCGCGCGAGGCAAGTTGCTCCACTTCGCCGCAGCGTCCGAACGGGGGAATGGTGACAATCACCAGATCGACGCCCGCATCCACCATTGCCTTGATATCGGTGAAAGCCCGTCCGCCGTGCTCCGCGGCGAAGGTCCCGGTGCGCGCCGGGTCGCGGCCGCAACAGGCCACCAGCGTCATTTGCCCACCCAGCGCCGCCACTGCATCAGCGTGGCGCACGGCGATGCCGCCGCAGCCCAATATGCCGATGCGCAGGCTGGTCACGCCCCGAACTCCAGCATCGTCTGCATCATGCCCGCCTCACCCGC
Source organism: Sphingomonadaceae bacterium (assembly GCA_025356175.1). Taxonomy (GTDB): domain Bacteria; phylum Pseudomonadota; class Alphaproteobacteria; order Sphingomonadales; family Sphingomonadaceae; genus Novosphingobium. The sequence goes on from JANXUP010000110.1 coordinate 2,418, forward strand.
ATAGAGCCGCGCGAACAGTGCCGGGGCGTCCGCGAAAGCAGCGATGTGGGTTATCAGCGGCAGCAGGTCGAGGGTCCCCGCATGTTGCAGTTCCACCGCAGCTCGCCACAAGCGCGGCTTCGACCAGCGATGGCTGGCGGCCGGAGCGACCCCGGAAATTTGCGAGCTAATCAACTCGATCCGGTTGTGGTGGAATTCGTCGCCCAGCCGCAATCCTGCAACTTCGCCCTGATAGAAGCCCATCGCCACTACCCTGCTGGCATAGGCGACGCTGCGAATTGCATCCGACAGTGCAAGCGCTGCGCCGGATACTTCGATGCAGACATCAGCACCTTTGCCGCCGGTCAATTCCTTGATCGTCTCCGCAGCGGCGGGGGCGAGGACATGATGCGCCCCGAGCTTCAGGGCAACAGCACGGCGGTCTGGATCTGGATCGACTGCGATTACAGTCGCGCCAGAAGCCCGCGCAGCCTGCGCCACAATTTGCCCCGGCACGCCGAGCCCGAACACCGCGACGGTGTCGCCCAGCCGGATCTGGGCATCGTGCACGCCGTTGAGCGCAACCGCGCCGATGTGGCTGAATATGCCGATGCGCGGGTCGGCCTCGGCGGGCATCGCGCGGCTGCGCGCATATTCGGCCGATATCACGGCATGCGTACGGTGGTTCCAGGTTCCGAACACGTGGCTGCCGAGCGGCACGTCGACAATGCCTGAGCCAAGCTCGACCACTTCGCCGACTTCCTCATAGCCCAGCGTGCGCACCGGATATGGCCAGCTTGGCGCTTCGCCCGGTACGAACAACCGCCGCGCTTCGTCGAAGCGGCGGTCCATGAACGGACTGGTCCCACGGTATTGGGTCAGCTCTGTTCCGGCGCTGATGCCGGAAAACAGCGTCCGCACCCGCACTTCGCCGGGGCCGAGCGGCGCGTCGGGCACCTCCTCGAAGGCGAGCTCGCGAGGAGCAGTGAGGATGAGGTCGCGGCTCATGCGGGCGCCTGCGCCGCATTGGCAGCCACCGCGCGAGCGATACTGCCGCGCATCGCCAGGATGATAACCACCGCGAGCAGATAAAAGCTGGCGAGCGAGGCCATCCCCGCGGCCATGCCATAGCTCTCCGATGCCTTGGCGACGATGAACGGCGTCACTCCCGCGCCAAAGAACCCGATCATGGTCATCGCCCCCACCGCAGTTGCGCGCGCATGGGGCGGAACCACGTCGTGCATCGCGGCATAGATGCAGCCATCGAAGATGCCTTTGCCAAAGCTGGTCAGCACCAGCACCGTGCCGACCCCGGCGGCGGTAGTCATCGCGGTCAACGGCAGCAGCAGCAGCGCCGCGAGCGTCAGTCCGATCGTAAGAGTATAGAACCGCCCAATCGGCGCGCGCCGGGCGATCGTATCGGCCAGCCAGCCACCGAACGGCACAGTCAGAAAGCCCGCGATGTTGATTGTTGCAGAGCCGACCAGCGCCGACCCGGCCAGATCGAGCCCGAGTTTGTCATGGACATAAGTCGGTGCCCACACCGTCACCCCGGTCGATGCTCCGTTGGCGAGAAAGAACACCGCGCACAGCATCAGCGCGGGAGGAATTCCGAACAGCACGCCAAGCGGCTCGGCCTGCGCCTGCTTGACGCTTTCGGCCGGCGAGTCCCGCAGAAACGTCCAGAGCACGGCGGCATGGATCACTCCGACCACGGCAAAGACGAAAAACGGGGTGTGCCAGCTGATCTTGTCGGCAAGGAAACCGGCAAACAACCCGCCGAAACCGGCGCCGGCGAAAACCCCGGTCTGGTGCAACGACAGCGCACGGCCGCGCCACTTCGGCAGGTGCCAGTCGCTGATCAGCGCGGTGGCGGTGGGGTAATAGGTTGCCTCCCCCACCGCGACCAGCGCGCGGAAGCCAAGGAGCATGGCAAAGCCAGTCGACAGCCCGGTCAGCCCGGTCGCCATCGACCAGAAAACGAGGCCGTACATGATGATCCGCGAGCGGCGGATCGAATCCCCGGCCCGGCCGAACAGAAATGCCGCGACCGCGTAAATCCAGAAGAACAGCGAATTCATCAGCGCGAGCTGGGTGTTGGTCAGCCCGAATTCGTCGCGAATGCTGGGCATAACGGTGACAATAATGTTGCGATCCGCTGCATTAAGAAACGCAACCAGCCAGAGCAGCCCGATCAGGATCCACGGATAGTCCTTGCTCCGAAGTGCGGTCATGCCCCTGTTCCCCTTACCATTGCTTCAGCTGTGCAAGCTGCTCTGCCTGCCGTGCGGTCCGGTCTTGCTCCTTCGCGATCACCGCGACCAGATCGCGCGCGGTGCTGAGGAAACTGGTTTCCTCGTCCGGACTAACCGCGCGATCCGTCCAAACTTTTCGCGGATGTCGAGATAGTGCCAATCCTCGGTCGGAGCCGCCATGGCATCGCCGATCGCGCCGCCCATCAGGCAACCGTAAATCCGGTCGAGCAGTTCACCCATCGCTATTGCGCTCCGGTCCGGCGACGAGGATCGCGCGGAAATCGTTGACATTAGTCAGCGTCGGCCCGGTCACCACCAGATCGCCGAGCGCCGCGAAAAAGTTGTAGGCGTTGTTCTGCGCCAAGCTGGTCGCCGGATCGAGCCCGAGCGCTGTGGCGCGCGCCAAAGTATCGGGCGTGACAATCGCGCCCGCCGCGTCCTCGGTTCCATCGATTCCGTCGGTGTCGCAGGCCAGCGCATGGATCCCGGGTTCGCCGTCGAGCGCGATCGCAAGGCCGAGCAGGTATTCGAGATTGCGCCCGCCGCGCCCGACCTTGTTGATGACGGTGACGGTGGTCTCACCGCCCGAAATGATCATCCGCCGCCGCCCGTCCTTGCCCAGACGCCGCGCCAGTGCGGCATGGCTTGCGCCGAGATGGCGTGCTTCGGCCTGAAGTTGGTCGCCGAGGTCGCTCACCTGGTAGCCCAGCGCTTCGGCGTGCGCGCGCGCAGCGCTGAGCGCATCGCGGGCCCGGGCGACGATGACGGTTTCGCCCCCGGCAATGCCAAGGCTGTCGGTCGAGGGCGTTTCGTTCGCCGGATCGATCAGCGCCAGGGTGATCGCGGGTGGCGCCGCGATGCCGTATTTGGCGACGATCTCGCGCGCGTCGGCAAGGCTCGTCGCGTCGGCGACAGTCGGGCCTGAGGAGACGAACGAGGGATCGTCGCCCGGGATGTCCGATATGATCCAGGTCCGCACTTGCGCGGCACCGGCAGCCACGGCCAACCGCCCGCCTTTGATCCGGCTGAGATGCTTGCGCACACAATTGATCTCTTCGATCGTCGCGCCCGATTGCAATAGCGCGCGGGTAATCGTCTGCTTGTCCTCAAGCGTCACTCCGGCAGCGGGCGCAGCGAGTAATGCTGACCCACCACCAGACAACAACACCAGCAGGGTATCCCCAGCCTCAAGCCCGTTTGCGATAGCCAGCGCGCGTTCGGCCGCAGCCAAGCTCGAGGCATCTGGATAAGGATGCCCCGCTTCAATGATTTCGATTTGCGGCCAGTCTGGCTGATCGGCCAGAAGGTGCCCGTGCCGAGTGACCACAAGTCCTTCGATCGGAGTTCCGGCTCGCTCGCGCGCGACCCGCATCATGTCGGCCGCTGCCTTGCCCACCGCCACCACCACCGTGCGGCCGTGGCGCGAGACCGGCATCTTGCGTGGCATCGCAATTTCGGCGGAAACCGCGCGCACCGCTGCATCGAACAGCGCGCGAAGGTCCACGCTCGGCGAGGAATCGATGCTGGTCGCAGCGCCAATGTTCACGTAAATGCTCTCCTACTGACGGTCGAGCCGCCTGCTTTGACGCTGACGCGGCGGCCCCCGCGGGGATAGAGCCAATTTTCGGAACACCCTGTTCCATTCACAGCAACTATTCGATTTCCCACGACAGCATCGGGCGCAGGTGTTCGACCAGATAGTCGATCAGCGAGCGGACCCGGACTGGCACTCCTTTGGGGTCAGAGAACAGTGCATAAAAGCTCATGTCGACCGCTTGCCAGCCGGGCAGCACTTCGACAAGGCGGCCCTCGGCCAGATCGTGTTTGCACAGGAAAGCCGGGAGGCTGGCGATACCCAGTTCGGACAGCGCGGCCTGCCGCAACAATATCAGGTCGTTGCAAATCAGCCGCGGCGAAAATTCGACCGACACTTCCTCTTTGCCCTTGTGCAGGCTCCAGCGGTGGCGGCGGTCGAGCGTCCCGGCAGCGAGCAGATCGAAGCGCGGCAATTCGACATGGTTCTGCGGCGTGCCTTTGCGTTCGAAATATCCCGGCGCACCGAATATGCCGCATTCGGTGGTGCCGAGCTTGACCGCGACCAGCTCGGAATCGGCAAACGGCCCGACTGCCAGCGCAACATCGAACCCGGCCTTGAGCAAACCCACAGCATCGTCCGACAGCACCGAAACCAGCCGAACGTCGGGATAGTGCTCGAGAAAATCGGCGAGCAAAGGCCCGATCAGGCTTTGACCCAGCACATAGGGGATCGCCACCCGCACCACGCCCTGCGGCACCGCCCGGCGATTCTGCAGCGCGCGTTCGCCATCTCGCAACACCCCGAGCGAGCGCAGACAGAATTCGAAGAATATGGCCCCGTCCTGCGTCACCGTGACTGCGCGGGTCGAGCGGTGCAGCAACTGCACTCCGAGATGATCCTCGAGCCGCGACAAACGGCGGCTGATGGTCGATTTGGGCAGGCCAAGTATCGAGCCGGCCTTGGTCAGGCTTTCGGTTTCAACCACTTTGGCGAAGACATGCAGATCTCCGAGTTCAAGCATGGCGAGGCTCCCTTTGAAGCACAGGATATCAAATGTTCCATTCACGGCAACTCATTGTTGCGACAATGGCGGCTATGCGCACGCCGGTGACCGGCACAGTTTCACCGTGCTGATACGGCGCAAAGCCGGAAGTTTTGCTAGGGAGAGGGATACAATGATCAGGTCCACCAATCGCCGCACCGCGCGATTCGCATTGCTGGCAGCCACCGCGCTGGCCGGCCAGCCCGCCGCCGCGATGGCGCAGGACAAGCCTGCCGACGCAGCGCCCGCCGCTACAGCGGACGATGCGGATGCGTCTGAAATCGTCGTCACCGGCACAAGCAAGGGCCGCGTCGCCCTTGATACGCCTTTGGCGGTTGCGCAGCTCGATCAGCAGGACATTGCCCGGACGAGCACGAGCTCGCAGGCCGATATCCTCAACACCATTCCGACCATCAAGGCGGATGGCGGCGGCGGCGAAGTGGCGACCAACGTTTTCGTGGCCGGACTGCCATCGGGCGGCCAGTACCAATTCACGCCACTGATGTATGACGGCATTCCGGTGCTTTCGTCGTTCGGTCTGAACTCGTCCGCCTATGACGTCTATTACCGCAACGATCTGGGCATCAAGCAGCTGGAATTCGTCCGTGGCGGCGTTTCCAACCTGTTCGGGCCGGGCTCGGTCGCGGGTATGATCAACTACATCAGTGTGACCGGCACCGACCAGTTCAAGGGCACCGCTCAAATCGAAGTGGCCGAAAAGGGACGCTACAAGGGCGATCTCGCGATCAGCGGGCCGCTGGCGCCGAACCTTACCTTCGCGCTGTCGGGGTGGTACCGCAAGGATGACGGACCGATCCGCACCGGTCTGGACACCGAAGGCTACCAGGTGCGCGGCAACCTCAAGTATGCGTTCCCCGATGGCAGCGGGTCGATGACCCTCTACGGCCAGTACATCGACGATCAGGTGCAGTTCTACCTGCCGCTTCCGCTTGACGGGACCACGCGCAACAGGATCGCCGGCAACGATGGGAAAATCGTCTATTCAGTCCAGACCCCGGCGGTTGCCGGATTGGGCTTCAACACTCCGGACGGTCCGTTCACCACCAGCATCACCGATGGCGTGACGGCCAAGGGCGGCCAGATCGCGGTCGTCTTCGAGAAGGATTTCGGCGACAGCGGCTGGGCTATCAACGGACGGGTCAAGTATTCGAACTACAAGCACAAATTCGGGCTGTGGGCGGACGGCGACGGACTGGTCAACGTGCCGGAAACCCAGGCCGCCTTCCTCAGCAACGCCACGCGCCGGGCCCAGATCCCCGAACTGGTCACTGCCACCACCGCGAATTCCACCTTTACCTACGTCGGCGGCGGCGCAGTTCCTGCCAATGCGATCCTGTTCGCGAACCGGTTTACCGATCGCAACCGGCCGATGCATGACTTCACTGCCGAGCTGAACCTGACCAAGAAAGTCGCGACCGGCAATGTGGATCACGCGATCACGCTGGGCGGGTTCTACGGCCACGCTTCGGCCAAGGACATCACCGTCACGACGATGTTCCTTGCCGAATTCAACAATCAGCCAAGGCTGGTCAACCTGACCGTCACCAATGGCGCAACGACCACGGTGATTTCGAGGAATGGGTTGCTCAACGCAGGGGTCGGTTACGTCAACAACGAGCACAAGGTTGAACGCTATGCGGCTTACTTCGCCGACCAGATGGAATTCGGCGACAAGTTCAGCTTCGACATCGGCGTGCGGGTCGAACACGTCAACGGCACCATCAGCCGCGAGCGCACTTCGACTTCGGTCACCGATGCCACCACGCCGAACCTCTCCACCGCGCTGCGCGATGTGATCTGGGGCAATGACGGCTTCCTCACCGGCAAAGTGAAGACCACCGAGTGGGCCGCAGCCTTCGGGATGCTTTACAAGCTGAGCCCCGATGTCAGCCTTTACGCTAACGGCAGCCGCGGGTACTTCTTCCCGGAAATCCGTGCGGTCAGCTTCTTCATCCCGCCCGGCACGGCGGCCAACGCCAACGTCAACGGCGGCACCAACAGCTACACCGGCGAAATCATCAAGCAGGGTGAGTTCGGGATCAAGGTCCGCAAGCCGTGGTTCAGCATGACCGCGGGGTTCTTCTTTACCCGGCTCGACAACCGCCGCCAGGTCATCCAGGTCAACAATGGCGTCGGCGGCTTTACCGAGGCGGTCAACCTGACCTCGACCGAAAGCTACGGCGCCGATGCCACGCTTGATCTCAAGCTGCTTAATCATCTGCATTTTGCCGGCAACCTGACGATCCAGCAAGGCAAGTACAAGCTCGCGCAGTCGCTGGTCGGCGGCGTGCCCACACCCAATCCGGCGATCATCGGCAAGGACCTCGAGCGGCAGCCCGAAGTGCTCTACAACGCAGGGCTGTACTATGACGACGGGATGTTCGATGCCTCGTTCTTCACCAATTACACCGGTGACAACTACACCGCATCGACCAACACGATCCTGCTCAAGGGCTGGAACGTGGCCAATCTCGATGCCGGGGTGAAGATCCCGCTGGGCGGGATGAGCCTGCGGGTCGGTGTCAATGTCTTCAACCTGTTCGACAGCCAAGCCACCACCGAAGGTTCGCCGCGGCAGGATATCAACCAGACCGTCGGCGGAGCTTACTTCGTCGGCCGCCCGGTTCTGCCGCGCCGCGTCAGCGGCAGGGTGACTTTGACCTTCTGATCCAATCCGCCGGGGCGGGCGGCAGCCCACCCCGGTTGACCAACGACGGCGATTATGACCGAACAGCTTGACCTTTCAGCACAGGCCATCCTTCGCGCCAACGACCGCGGCGGATACACGGTGCCGAATGGCCAGGTCTATCCGTTCCAGTGGAACTGGGACTCGGCCTTCGTGGCGATGGGATTTGCAACGTTCGATCCCGGCCGGGGCTGGCAGGAACTGGAAACGCTGTTCAAAGCCCAGTGGCCCGGCGGGTTCGTGCCGCACATCGTCTTCTGGCAGGACGATGACGGGTACTTCCCCGGCCCCGACATCTGGGCTTCGGGTACCAATCCGCGTACTTCGGGGATAACCCAGCCACCGGTTGCCGCCACAGCTGCACGGGTAGTGTGGGAAAGAGCGCCGACCGCCGAGTTCCGCACCCGCCTCGAAGCACTCTTCCCCAAGCTGATGGCCTATCACCGCTGGTTCCGCGACATGCGCGATCCCGAGAAACGAGGGATCGTCGTCACCGTTCACCCGTGGGAAACCGGGCGCGACAATTCGCCCGAATGGGACGCGCCGGGCGATCCGCTCGATGTCAGCCAGGTCGGCCAATACGCTCGCCGCGATACCGGGCATCTCGATGCCAAGATGCGCCCGACCAAACTCGAATACGACCGCTATCTCGCGCTCGTGCAGTTCGGCCGAAGTACCGGGTGGGATCAGGCCCGGATCGCCCGGGAAAGCCCGTTCCGCGTCGCCGATGTGGGCATGAGCATGATCCTGCTGCGCGCCAACCGCGATCTGCTGGTACTCGCTGAGCTGCTCGGCAAGGCCGACGAGGCCGACGAGCTGCGCGCGATGATCGCCCGCAGCGAGGCGGGTATCGAGTTCCTGTGGGACCCCGACAAGCAGTGCTGGGCCTCGCGCGACATGATTACCCGCAAGCCTTCGGGCTTCGTCACCAGCGCTTCGTTCTTGAGCTTCTACGCCGGGCTGCGCGACGCGGACAAGGACGCAGCGACGCTGGCTCATTTCGCCCGGATCGCCGCCAAAGTGCGGTTCATGGTCCCGAGCCTCGATCCGGAGGACCCGGGCTTCCAGATGGTCCGCTACTGGCGCGGGCCGGTCTGGGCAGTGGTCAACTGGATGATCGGGACCGGGCTGCTCGAGCAGGGGCGTTCGGCCGAAGGCGAGCGGGTCGTTCGGGACACCCGCAGCATGATGAACCAGACCGGATTCTTCGAAGCCTATTCCCCGATTGACGGCGCGGGCAGCGGCGGCGACGACTTTTCCTGGACCGCGGCGATATGGCTGCTGCTCGCGGAGCGGTGAACATGGTCACGGCGCGTTACGACGATCACGCAATCGTGCCACCGGGCCCGGCCTTCGCGGGAGGGCATATCCCGACTGCGCTCGACGAGTACCTGTTCGACCTGCAAGGCTTCCTGATCATCGAAAACCTGCTGGGGGCCGAACAGGTGGCCGAAGGCAACCGCCTGATTGACGCGATCCCGCGCGATCTTCCGCGCGGCGGCTGGCACGGTTGGGTTCAGCGCGAGGATCATCCCGAGCATCGCGGGATCAGCTATCAGCAAGTCTACGAACTGGGCAGTGTGTTCGAGACGATGATCGACCATCCACGCATCCTGAACTTGCTCGACCGGTTTGTCGGCGGACACGACACGCACGATCGCTATCACGGCGCGCTGGCGATTGACGAAGCCTTTTTCTCGATCCGCGGGCCCGGGGAGGCCATCCCGATCCATGCCGGCGGGCACGAAGTCGCCAGCCGCACCGGCTACCGCTATCACAACGGTCGGTTCCTGTGCGGCGAGATCAACGTGCTCACCGCCTTTACCGATATCGGCCCAGGCGACGGCGCGACGATGGTGATCCCCGGCTCGCACAAGTCGAACATGATCCACCCGGCTTTCCTTCAGCGGAATCGCGTCGCGGAATGGTCGCCCGGCGGTGGCGGTTCGGCTGAAGGCGTGGCTGGCGCGGTCGAGGTGAATCTGCGGGCGGGCGATGCGATCCTGTTCGTCGATGCGCTGTGCCATGGCTCGGCGCGGCGGACCGCGCCGGGCGAGCGGCGGACCACCGTGTTCCGCTACGGTTCGGGTTGGGGGCGGACGCGGTTCGGGCATATGCCCTCGCCCGAAGCGCTCGAACGGCTCAATCCGGTGGCCCGCAAGATTGTGCAACCCCGCGATCCGCTACGTCCGCCCGGCGTGGCACCACGATGGTAAGGACCCGGCGATGACCCCCCAAGACCGCGCATTTTACGACAGCAACGGCTATTATCTAGCAAAAGGCCTCTTCAGCCCCGAGGAAGCGGCAATTTACCGCGCCGAAGTCCATGCGCTCTCCGCGCGGCAGGGTGAAACCGACGCGACCTGGGAAAGCCAGAAGGGCTCGGGCACCAAAATCGAGCACAGCCACGACGTGCACTTCAGCTCGGCGGCCTTTACCCGGCTGATGCTCGATCCGCGCTTCATCGCCGTGTGCACCGCGATCATCGGCCCCAACGTGCAGCTGCACCACAACAAGATATTCATCAAACCGCCGGAAAAGGGCTCGCCCTTCCCGATGCACCAGGACTACCCTTATTTCCCGCACCGCGACCATTCGATGATCGCGGCGATCTTCCACTTCGACGATGCCCCAGTCGAAAAAGGCTGCCTGTGCGTCTATCCCGGCGGACACAAACTCGGCCCGCTCGATGCGGTCGGCAGTGACCACCACCTGCCCGAGGATCGCTTCCCGATTGCAGGCGCGACGCCAATCCCGGCCAAAGCCGGCGACGTAGTGTTCTTCCAATACCTGTTGCCGCACGGTTCGGGCCAGAACGTCTCGGACGAGCCGCGCACGACTTTGCTGGTCCAACTGCGCGATCCCGCCGACGTGCCGCTTAACAACCGCCACACCTCGCGCGGGCAGGGCATGATGTTGGCCGGAGTCGCGCCCGCCGCGAAGTTCGAATTTGCATGGCAGCAAGTCGAAGTCAGCGACGTCTGACTCCCCAGATGCCCTAATGCGTCGACTTCGCAAGAGTAGCCAAATTAGGTTGCTGTCCCTCAGAATAATGGCGTTGAAAACGGGGTTCGAGCGTATCTGTTCGGTACGTGACATAGAACGCCATTCCGAGTCATTCAGATTTTGCGGTGAAACTCCACGATAGACCTCAGGCAACAGATTGACTGACGATCAGTTTAGATACGCGGTGAGGTCTCAGTGATTGATTGCACGGCTGACAACTACTGCCTCGCTTGGTTTCGATTCCGTCAGCTCCAATCGACAACAAAGGAAGGGCAAATCTCGGGGCAGTCTCTGCAAAGAAGCAGTGATTGATGCCGTCAATCGAGCAGCAAATAGTCCTTGTCACTCAAATCTACGCTGGCGCTGGCGACGTTGGCCTCAAGGTGGGGCACGCGGCTGGTGCCTGGAATCGGAAGCATGGCACTGCTTCTCCTCAGAAGCCATGCGAGCGCAATTTGACGCGGCTCACTCCCGTTTTTGGCAGCCACCTTTTCGCCAACGCAGCCAAGCAGAACACCGCCTCCGATAGGGGACCAAGGTATAAACCCGATGCCGATCGCTTCGCAGTACCTGAGAACGTCCTCGTCAGCCGGGTCGCCAATATTGTATCGGTTCACAGTAGCGACCTTAAACTGCCGGTTTGCAGCCATGATCTCTTCGACTGAAACCTGGCTCAGCCCGGCATGACGGATGAGCCCGGCACTAATCAGCTCGGCGATGGTACTGAACTGGTCATCGCGTGGTACCTTCGGATCGATCCGATGCAGTTGTCAAAGGTCGATGCGATCCACGCGTAGCCGGCGAAGGCCATCCGAACACATTGCCCCCTTTCGCGATGGTCAGCCCATCATAGGGATGAAGCGCCTCCGCGATGAGCTCTTCGCTGACGAAAGGGCCATAGCTGTCTGCCGTATCGATGAAGTTGACGGCGAGTTCGGGCAGCCGTCGCAAGACGCGGAGGGCTTGTTGTCGGTCTTCGGGTTTGCCCCAGATGCGCGGTCCGGTCAGTCGCATGGCACCGAAGCCAAGTCGGTTTACGATCATTTCGTCGCCTATCGCAAAATTTCCAGATCGCGTTGCGTCCAAATTCAACTCATCCTCCAAGCCAGACCGGCCGTCATATCGATCAGTTATAATTGCTCGTATTCGTCGCAACTTGATGGATCGATCCTCCTTGTTGCGACGGCCGTTATTCGAAATTGACTAGTTGATCGTTCAAACGGAGCGTAGCTCGGCGAGGCGTGGTATCGAAGCTATGGCGCCCCAGCGACTTACCGCAATTGCCGCCGCTTGATGCCCACGATCGACGGCGTCGGCCAGGGTCTGTCCGGCCGCCAAACCTGCGGCTACAAATCCGCAGAAGCAGTCACCAGCGCTTGTGGTATCCACTGCTCGAGCCGCTACGCCGGCGGCCTCCGACATGCCCTCCCAGCTTACCGTGATTGACCCGGCGCTTCCGCGCGTGACGATGATGATTTGCCCTGTCTCGCTCAGCAAGGTTTGCGCCATGTCGGACGCTTGGTGAGAATTCTGCGGCGGCTCCCTTTCGCAATAACTGGCAAGCTCGATCTCGTTGACGACGACGATGTCGGCAAGCGCCATTAGCCGTCTCCCCTGTGGATGGAATGGTGCCGCGTTCAGGATGGCGATCGAGCCCGACCGCCGTGCCGACAGGAACGCTTCGACGGCATCCAGAGACAGTTCGAGCTGAGCAAGGAGAACCCCGTCCCCAACCTCGGTGTCATCGGGCCTCGTCGCGTTCGCCCCTGCAGCGACGATAATCTGATTCTCGCCGGTTTCGTCAACGATGACATAAGCAGTGCCGGTCGGGAGGTCGGGAACAGTGCCGACGGCATTGCAGTCGATGTCTTCCGCTTGCAGCTGGGATAGCAGTGCCCGACCGTCATCGTCCATGCCGACCGCACCGATCATTGTCACTGACGCTCCGGCCCGGGCGGCCGCGACCGCTTGGTTTGCGCCCTTCCCTCCGGGATGCCGAGTCACATCAGCGGCGATGATTGTCTCACCACCCCTTGGAAACCGGGAAACCTGCAAGACGACGTCCATGTTGATGCCGCCGAGGACAGTGACGGTCTTGCCTGGTGCCGACATCATCACCTCCCGATGATCTCATCGATGACTGCCAGCCGTTCCGCAGTCCGGGCGCGCTCCGAACGGAGCGCGTCGACCATCTCGATCGCGGTCGTCGAGAAGCTTGTTTCAGCGTCGGGCGACACTTCTCGGAAGAAGTCGACATTGGCGGACTCCGACTCGGCAATCCACTCGGGAGGGATCGCCGATGCGCCATATAACACACCACTGAGACCACCCAATACGGTCGCGATCGTGTCGGCATCGCGCCCGAAACTCGACCCTGCCGAGATGCAAGCCTTTGGTTCGCCGCCGCAAAGCTCGAACAGGCCCGCGACGATCGGCAGCACCTCACGACTCGTTGGGCTTACCGTTCTGTCCTTGTCCCAAACCCAGCCCGGTGGTCTCGGAAAAGAACGGTCGAGGTAGCGCAGGTAGAACTGCTCTGTGAAACGGTCCACGTCGCCAGTGTCGGATGCGAGCTCACGACCGATCGAGATCAACCGCCGAGTGTCGAACGTGCCATAGTCGTGCATCGCGTCGAGAACGCTCGCGGCGGTCGCGTTGGGTAAAAACGCAGCGGCAAATCCGGCCGCCGTTGCGGCTGCGGCGTCGCGTTCAATGCCGTCCTGATGAATGGCAGAGATGTTTACGCCGTCTTGATAGGCTTGCGCAGAATCACCTGCGTTGATGATGCCGATCGGAGCGACCGCCATGATTGCGGCGTCCGCCAGCGGCTGTCCGCGGCCAGTGTCCCACGGGTTCATACCGAGCTTCAATTTTTCGACAACGATCCGCTCGGTGTAGAATAGCCTTCCTGGATTCAAGTCTGACAGCCAGACCGCTGCGTAGTCGTCGGGCGTGATCCGCCCCCCCTTCCGTATTATCGCGAGGCACATGTAATGTCTAAGCGTCGTGTCATCGGTGATCTGGCCTGGTGCTCCGTCCCGGGAGCGTGCTGGCTGCGGGAGGAAAGTGCTAATGCGACCAAAGGTTGGTCGGATGTCGGTGTAGTGCCAGTCTTCGGCGGGCGCGCCCATGGCGTCGCCGATCGCTCCGCCTATCAAGCAGCCGTAGATTTTGTCCTGAAGGATGCTCATCGCGTTTCTCTCCCTGCTCCGAACCTACTTTCCAGACCAATTTAGCGGGTGCCAATCTGCAAATGGCGAACTCAGTGTTGCGCAAAACAGGACGACAGAGCGTCAGTGCCTCGCACTGAGGACGATAATGTCCACAACGGCTCTGGCAGGGCAAATGCACCTCGTTAGGATTGGCCGTTTACCGGGGTCGCATGCCCCGCCCTCGCAAACCCGCCAGCCCGTTCCGCTATTTCAACTCTTCGCCCGAGGTGATCCGCCTCGTGGTGATGATGTACGTGCGGTTCCCGCTGTCACTCAGGAATGTCGAGGACTTGCTGTTCGAGCGCGGGATCGACCTGTGCCACGAGATCGTGCGGATGTGGTGGAACCGGTTCGGGC
>JANXUP010000049.1 GCA_025356175.1 Sphingomonadaceae bacterium
TCGGCAGCTTGTCGGTGCCGTACATCGCCTCGTCGCGGACCAGCACCGGGGTGCTGCATTCGGAGTAGCCGTTCACGCCGGTCTGGTGATCGATCATGAACTGACCAAGCGCGCGGTGAAGCCGCGCCATTTGCCCGCGCAGGAAGGTAAACCGCGCGCCCGAAAGCAGCGCGCCGGTTTCGAAGTCGAGCCCCAGCGCGGGTCCGATATCTGCGTGTTCCTTGGGCGTAAAATCGAAGCTGCGCGGGCTACTCCAGCGGCTTACTTCGACATTGTCTTTCTCGTCCGCGCCCTCGGGCACATCGGCAGCGGGAAGGTTGGGGATGGTTGCCAGAATGTCGCCCAGCCGCCTGGTCATCTCGCGCTCTTCGCCTTCGAGCGCGGGAAGCGTATCTTTGAGGCTCGCGACTTCGGCCTTGAGCCGCTCTGCCTCGTCCTTGTCGCCCCGGCCCATAGCGGCACCAATCGCCTTGCTGGCTTCGTTGCGGCGGCCTTGCGCTTCCTGCATCTTGGTTGCGACCGCGCGGCGTTCGGCATCAAGCGCAAGGATTGCGGCCGACGAGCCCGCCAGCCCGCGGCGAGCAAGGGCGGCGTCGAAGGCGGCGGGATCGTCCCGGATCAGGCGGATGTCATGCATAGCGTGGGCGCTATGCCGAGTTGGCCGTTCGCACGCAAGGCCGTGCGCCTAGCGCGCCTTGCAGCTATTCACCCCGATCAGGCTGTAGAGCGGGCAGGTGCGCAGGAACCCGGTGACCAGCGGGACGATCCCGATCCAGCCCCACGGCGTCTTGGGCCCGACAAACACCAGCGCGATCAGGACCAGCCCGAGCACAATCCGAAACAGGCGATCGGCGCTGCCGACATTGATGGTGAACATGGTTTCTCTCCTTTGTGCGGAGACTGGCACCAAGCGCGGGCACCCGCATTGATCAGGATCAAACCGGAGCGGGAAGTGGTGGGCGCGGCAGGGATTGAACCTGCGACCCCACCCGTGTGAAGGGTGTGCTCTACCACTGAGCTACGCGCCCACTTCCAAGCGAGACGCGGGCCATTAGAGGCGCGGGGGTGAATTGACAAGACTGGAAAGCGCACTAGGGGCGCAGCGATGAGCGAAGATCAGACCCCCATCGAACCCGGCGCCGAACAGCCCGCCGCCCAGCCCGCCGCCGCCGATGTGCCGCCGAACCGCATCGCGGCCGATCCGCGCAGCGAATTCTTTGATGCCGAAACGCTCCAGCGCGGCATCGGCATCCGCTTCAAGGGCAATCAGCGTCACGACATCGAGGAATATTGCATTTCCGAAGGCTGGGTGAAGGTTCAGGCCGGCAAGACCATGGACCGCCATGGCCGCCCGCTGCTGCTCAAGCTGACCGGCCCGGTCGAGGCTTGGTTTGAGGATCTCGGCGAGAACGCGCCGGTCGCCAAGGCCTGAAGCGGGCAGACGGCGGCACCTGTCGCCCAAAAGACACAGTAAGTCGTTTATTCTTCGTTAGTTGCATCGAAATCGCAAGCCAGTTCGTTGGGGAAGCACGTCCTCCCTCCCAACGAATGGAATGTCACAATGATTTCTCGCGCAACCTCAAGTCTTATGGCTATCGCCTTGGCTGGCCTCGCCACTCCGGCTTTCGCCGATGAAAATCCCGGCGACTATAACGGCCCCTATATCGGAGTTTCGGGCGGCCTTCAGACGCACGACAATCACGGCAATGGCAGCGACACGGTGGTCTTTGACACCAATCGTGATGGCAAGTTCGACAACGCCG
This sequence comes from Sphingomonadaceae bacterium, assembly GCA_025356175.1. Lineage (GTDB taxonomy): Bacteria > Pseudomonadota > Alphaproteobacteria > Sphingomonadales > Sphingomonadaceae > Novosphingobium. The sequence goes on from JANXUP010000049.1 coordinate 1,764, forward strand.
TCCTGACCTCGACCGGCGGCAACGCCTTTGCGCCGGGGTTCTGCAATGGCGGTGCCACCGCCGCGACCGACCCTAGCACCGGCACCCTGTGCACCCGCGATCACGATGCTGCCGAATATGCCGTGCGGCTTGGCTACGATGCCCGTTATGGCAACATCGTGATGGGTGTCCTGGTCGAAGGTTCGAAAAGCAACGCAACTGATTCAACTACCGCGTTCAGCACCACGCCCGCCAGCTACAGCTTCACCCGCGGGCTCGATTACGCAATTTCGGCGCGGGCGCGGATCGGCTTTGCGCCGGGTCATCGCGGGCTGATGTACATAACCGGCGGTCCGAGCTACGCCAGGATCAACCACACTTTCGCCACCACCAACACCGCCAACAGCTTCACGGCAGTCAATCCCGACAAGATGGTCTGGGGTTGGCAGGCTGGTGGCGGCGCCGAAGTGGTGCTGGGCGGCGGGCTCACGTTGGGGATGGAATATCTCTACAACCGCTACCGCGACAACAAGTACTACGTGCAGATCGGCAACGGCACGGCTGGCCCGACCAATCCGTTCGTCCTTGCTGGCGGCGTGAATGCCGCGCCGCAGGACCAGCGGTATGACTTCCACAGCTTCCGGGCTGTGCTGGGCTTCCGCTTCTAAACGCTACCAGCCCATCTTCTGACCGATGATGTCCCCGATCGAACTGCGCGGTGCCTTGGCACCGCGCAGCTTGGCGGGGGCATTGTCGTATGCGCCGGGCAGCAACGAGGCCGGGGCACCGGCTTCCATTTTGGCCTTGGCAGGCTTGGCCGCAAGCTGGACAGCAGGCGCCTTGGGCGGCTTGCCCGAATAGATGAAGCCCTGGACCGGCCAGACCGACCCACCGATTGCCTGGATCGGCGCATACCACACCCGTACCTGGCTCCAGTCATTAGCGTCGGACACGTCGATCACCTTGACGTTATCCTCAATCTGGCCGCGCCGACCGTTGATCGGGCTCCAGTTCGCGTGGCGGATCAGGATCGTGCGGCTGTCGATGATCCGGCTGACCGCAGCGACATGGCCAAGGTGCGAATTGCCGTGCGGCTTCAATGCCATTACCGCGCCAACCTTGGGCCAGAACCCCCGCGCATAGCGGCCATCGGCCTGATCCCACCAGGTCCACGCATCGCCGCGAATCTGGATGCCGGTAACAGCCCGCGCATAGGGCACGCATTGCAGGTATGGGGGCAAAATGCTCGACCCGCCGCCGGTGACCACATCGTCATCGGGCACCGCGATTTTCGCACCGAGCGGCGCACTGAGCGGCACCGCGCCAAGCGCGACCAATCCGCATCCGATAAGAAGCCCCCGAAGTCCCATGGCCGGGGAAGTCGCACAGGGATGGTTATTCGCGGGCTGCCAACTATGGTTAACAGCGAAGTAAGGAATCCCACTGCGCTTGCAAAAAGTCCCCGCTGCGCCCAGTTGGCGGCCATGTCGCTCCCCCAAGTCATCATTATCGGCCGTCCCAACGTGGGCAAATCGACGCTGTGGAACCGGCTGGTCGGCAAGAAACTCGCGCTGGTCGACGATCAGCCAGGCGTAACGCGTGACCGGCGGATGGGCGATGCGACGCTGCTCGGGCTCGATTTCACGCTGGTCGATACCGCCGGGTGGGAAGACGAGGACAAGGCGACCCTGCCGGGACGGATGCGTGCACAGACCGAGGCCTCGCTGGTCGGCGCGGACGTGGCGCTGTTCGTGATCGATGCCCGCGCCGGGCTCACCCCGATGGACGAGGAAATCGGGCGATACTTGCGCGAAAGCTCGGTCCCGGTGGTCTTGGTCGCCAACAAGG
>JANXUP010000064.1 GCA_025356175.1 Sphingomonadaceae bacterium
CGGACTTGAGCAAGCACACGCGCCGTGGTCTAATCTGCCGCGATGCTTCGTCACATGTTCATCTACGGCGCGGCCCTGGCTGCACTGGCGCTTGCTGCCGAGGCGCTTGAAACGGGCAATGCCTTGGGCGGCGTGCCGACCAGCCTGTTCGTGCTGGGGGTAGCGCTGCTGTTCGCCGCGCTGGGCATCTGGCTGGGCATGGAGCTTGTGCCGCGCCCGGCACCCACACCATTTGTGCGCAACGCGCCGGCCGTGAAGGCGCTCGGGATCAGCCCGCGTGAATGCGCCGTGCTCAATCTTCTGGCTGACGGAGCATCGAACAAGGCGATTGCCCGCCAACTCGCAATCTCGCCCAACACGGTCAAAACCCATGTCGCGCGGTTGTTTGAAAAGCTCAATGCGCGAAGCAGGACCCAGCTTGTCCGAAATGCGCGGGAGCTGCGGGTCTTGCCATAATTCGGGGTGAGGGGTCCAAAATCACCCATCTGGGTGATGGATTCGCCGTCCGGACTGACCTAGCCATTGGCTATCAAACGAAGAGGGGACAACCAATGCAGCGCATCATTCTGGTCTACGGCGCGATCGCCGGGACGATCGAACTCGCACTTCTGGCGCTGTCGATGGGGCTGGTCGGCGAACACGGCAACATGGGTATGGTGCTTGGCTACCTGTCGATGCTGATCGCGCTGAGCCTGATCTTTGTGGGCGTGAAGCGCTTCCGCGACGAGCAGCAGGGCGGGGCTATCCGGTTCTGGAAAGCGCTGGGCGTAGGGCTGGGTATTTCGGCCATAGCCTGCGCCTTCTACGTGCTGGGTTGGGAAGCCTACCTGTGGTCGACCGACTATAGCTTCATGGCCAAGTTTACCGCCAGCCAGCTTGACAAGATGCAGGCCGCCGGGGCCAGCGCAGCAGACATTGCCAAGTTCAAGGCCGATATGGCGGGCTATGCCGAAATGTACGCCCAGCCGCTGACCCGCATGCTGGTAACGCTGTCCGAGATTGCCCCGGTGGCACTACTCGTGCCGCTGATCAGCGCCGCACTGCTGCGCAACCCGCGGTTCATGCCGGCGCGGGTGTAAACTACCTCGGTAGTTCGCTGACCCCCATCAGCATCTCGTCGACCGCGCGGGCGGCCTGGCGGCCTTCGCGGATCGCCCAGACGACCAGGCTTTGTCCGCGCCGCATGTCGCCGCAGGCGAAGATCTGCGGGTCGCTGGTGCGATATTCGAACACGTTGGCGGCCACGTTGCCGCGCGCGTCGAGGGCAACCCCGGCCTGATCGAGCAATCCTTGCTGGAGCGGTCCGAGGAAGCCCATGGCGAGGAAGATCAGGTCGGCCTGCAGGGTGAATTCGCTGCCCGGCACTTCCTGCATCTGGCCATTCTGCCACTCGACGCGGACGCAATCGAGCCCGGTGACCTTGCCATCCTTACCCGCTACCCGCTTGGTCAGGATCGCCCAGTCGCGGCTCGCGCCTTCTTCGTGGCTGCTCGAAGTGCGCAGCTTCATCGGCCAATTGGGCCAGGTCAACGCCTTGTCTTCCTTTTCGGGCGGGCGCGGCATGATCTCGATCTGGGTGACCGAGGCTGCGCCCTGCCGGTTCGAGGTGCCGACGCAGTCGCTCCCGGTATCGCCGCCGCCGATCACCACCACATGCTTGCCGGTGGCGGTGATCGAGCCGCGCGGTGCGGCGCGGGTTTCTTCGTCACCCGCATTGCGCTTGTTCTGCTGGGTGAGGAATTCCATCGCCAGCCGCACGCCCGATAGCTCGGCGCCGGGGATTTCGAGCCGTCGGGGTTCTTCGGCACCGCCTGATAGCACGATCGCGTCGAAGTTTTCCTTAAGTGACGCAACCGATATGGTTACGCCAACCTCCATTGACGTACGAAACTGGACGCCTTCGGCCTCCATCTGCACCGCGCGGCGGTTGATCAGGTGCTTTTCGAGCTTGAAGTCGGGAATCCCGTAGCGGAGCAGCCCGCCCAGCCGGTCGTTCTTCTCAAACACCGTGACCGAATGCCCGGCCCGCGCCAGTTGCTGCGCGGCGGCAAGGCCGGCCGGACCTGAACCGACCACCGCCACGGTCTTGCCCGTACGGTGCGCCGCAACTTGCGGGGTGACCCAGCCCTCGTCCCAGCCCTTGTCGATGATCGCGTGCTCGATCGATTTGATCGTGACCGGCTGGTCGATGATGTTGAGCGTGCAGCTCGCCTCGCATGGCGCAGGACAGATGCGCCCGGTGAATTCGGGGAAGTTGTTGGTCGAATGCAGCACGTCCAGCGCGCTGCGCCAGTCGCCTTCGTAAACCAGATGGTTCCAGTCGGGGATGATGTTGTTCACCGGGCAGCCGGTGTGACAATATGGGATCCCGCAATCCATGCAGCGGCTGGCCTGCGCGCGCATCGCGGGTTCGGCCGGAGGGATCGCGAATTCGCAATAATGGCCCAGCCGTTCCTTGGGATCGGCGTAGATGCGATCCTGGCGCTCGAGTTCGAGAAAGCCGGTGTCTTTACCCATTCCGATTACTCCGCCGCCACGGTGGCGGCTTCGAGGCGTTCGGCCTCAAGTGCACGCAGCGCCTTGGCATAGTCCTTCGGCATGACCTTGACGAACTGGCCGAGAGCGGAGGCCCAGTCATCAAGCAGCGCGCGGGCGCGCTTGCTGCCGGTGTGGAGGTGGTGCCGTTCGAGCAGAATGCGCAGCCGCTCGGCGTCGTGGCGCAGCATGTCGCCCATCCCGGCATTGCTTACGCTTTGTGTGCGCTGCTGCGGCCGGCCGGTGCCGTCATCCTCGTCGCGCTCGGGCGAGATTGGCAGCAAGTCGACCTGCGCCTGATTGCACAGTTTGGCAAAGGTCCCCGCAGGATCATGGACATAGGCCACCCCGCCCGACATGCCCGCGGCGAAGTTGCGCCCGGTCGCCCCCAGCACGACCACCACACCGCCGGTCATATATTCGCAGCCGTGATCGCCGCAGCCTTCGACCACCGCGACCGCGCCCGAATTGCGCACCGCAAAGCGTTCACCCGCGACGCCGTTGAAGAACGCCTCGCCCGCGATCGCGCCGTACAGCACGGTGTTGCCGACGATGATGTTGCTGCCGGCCTCACGCTCGACATGGCCTGGCTGGCGCACGATGACGCGGCCGCCCGACAGACCCTTGCCGACATAGTCGTTGGCATCGCCGGTCAGGTCGAGCGTGATGCCGTGGGCGAGCCACGCGCCGAAGCTCTGCCCGGCGACCCCGGTGAGTTTCAGTTTGATCGTGTTGTCGGGCAAGCCCGCGTGTCCATAGCGCCGCGCCACTTCGCCCGAGAGCATCGCGCCGACGGTGCGGTTGACGTTCATCACCTTGCGCTCGATCACCACCGGCTGCTGGCGCTCCATCGCATCGGCTGCGGCGGCGATCAGGTCATTGTCGAGCGCCTTGCCGAGCCCGTGATCCTGCGTCAGCGAATGCCCGAGCGAGGGACTGTCCCCCAGCGGCACCTGGTGGAGGATGCGGGCCAAATCGATCCCGCGCGCCTTCCAGTGATCGAGCGCACCCCGCGTTTCAAGCCGGTCAACCCGGCCGGTCATTTCGGCCAGCGTGCGGAAGCCCATCTCGGCCATGATGCTGCGCAGTTCCTCAGCGACGAAGAAGAAGTAGTTGATCACGTGTTCGGGCTGGCCGGTGAAGCGCGCGCGCAGCACCGGGTCCTGCGTCGCCACGCCGACCGGGCAGGTGTTGAGGTGGCACTTGCGCATCATGATGCAGCCCGCCGCGATCAAGGGCGCGGTGGCAAAGCCAAACTCGTCGGCGCCGAGCAGCGCGGCAATCGCCACGTCGCGCCCGGTGCGCAGGCCGCCATCGGCCTGGACGCAAACCCGGCTGCGCAGGTTATTGAGCAGCAAGGTCTGCTGGGTCTCCGCGAGGCCGATTTCCCACGGTGATCCGGCATGAGTCAGGCTGGTCAGCGGCGACGCTCCGGTGCCGCCTTCGTAGCCCGATATGGTGATGTGGTCGGCTTTGCACTTCGAGACCCCAGCGGCGACCGTTCCGACCCCGACTTCGGAGACCAGCTTGACCGAAATCCGCGCGGTCTGATTGACGTTCTTGAGATCGTGGATCAGCTGCGCGAGGTCTTCGATCGAATAGATATCGTGGTGCGGCGGGGGCGAGATCAGGCCCACGCCCGGGGTCGAATGACGGACCGCGCCGATCGTCTTGTCGACCTTGTAGCCGGGCAGCTGCCCGCCCTCGCCAGGCTTCGCGCCCTGCGCCATCTTGATCTGCACGTCGTCGGCGTTGACCAGGTATTCCGTGGTCACCCCGAACCGGCCGCTGGCGACCTGCTTGATCGACGAGCGCATCGAATCGCCGTTGGCCAGCGGCTTGAACCGCACCGGATCCTCGCCGCCTTCGCCGGTGTTCGATTTGCCGCCGATCCGGTTCATCGCGACGGCCAGCGTGGTGTGCGCCTCCCACGAGATCGAGCCATAGCTCATCGCGCCGGTGGCGAAGCGCTTGACGATTTCGCTCGCCGGTTCGACCTCAGACAGGTCGAGCGGAGTTGCGGCGGGCTTCAGTTCAAGCAGCCCGCGGATGGTCAGCATCCGGCTCGACTGGTCGTTGATCGTGCGCGCGAATTCGGCGTACTTTTCCGGCACGTTGCCGCGCACCGCGTGCTGCAGGCTGGCGACGTTTTCGGCGGTCCAGGCGTGCTCCTCGCCGCGCAGGCGCAGGCCGTACATCCCGCCGACATCGAGCATCGAGCGGTAGATCGGATTGTCGCCATAGGCCGCTTCGTGGCGGCGCACCGCTTCCTCGGCCACTTCGTTCAGGCCGATGCCTTCGATCGTGGTCGCGGTGCCGGTGAAGTACTTTTCGATCAGCCCCGAAGACAGCCCGACTGCGTCGAATATCTGCGCGCCGCAGTATGACTGGTACGTCGAGATGCCCATCTTGGACATGACCTTGAGCACGCCCTTGCCGACTGCCTTGATGTAGTTTTTCTGCACCGTCTTGGGATCATGCGGCATGTCCTTGCGGCAGCGCAGTTCCTCAAGCGTCTCGAACGCCATATAAGGGTTGATCGCCTCGGCGCCATAGCCCGCGAGCACGCAGAAGTGGTGCACCTCGCGCGCCTCACCAGTCTCGACCACAAGGCCGGTCTGCATCCGCAAGCCTTGGCGGACGAGGTGGTGATGCACCGCGGCGGTCGCGAGCAGCGCGGGCATGGCGATCCGCTCAGGCCCCTGCGCGCGGTCGGACAGGATCAGGATGTTCTTGTCCTGCAGCACCGCCTCGGTTGCCGCCCAGCACATTTCCTTGAGCGCCAATTCGAGACCTGCAGCCCCGCTCGCGGCGGCCCAGGTGCAGTCGATCGTCTCGGTGCGGAATGCGCCGTCCAATGCGGCTTCGACCGAACGGATCTTGGCGACATCCTCGTTGGTCAGGATCGGCTGTTCAACCTCAAGCCGCTTGTGCGTGCCAGCTTCCATCCCGAGCAGGTTGGGGCGCGGGCCGATCATGCTGACCAGGCTCATCACCAGTTCCTCGCGGATCGGATCGATCGGCGGGTTGGTGACCTGCGCGAAGTTCTGCTTGAAGTAATCGTAGAGCAGGCGGGAACGGTTCGACAGCACCGCGATCGGGGTATCGGTACCCATCGATCCCAAGGGATCGTCGCCATTCTGCGCCATCGGTTCAAGGAAGCGCGACAGGTCCTCCTGAGTATATCCGAATGCCTGCTGGCGATCGAGCAGCGTGGTCGTCTCGGCAGGGACCTGCGCCAGTTCCGGCTCGACCACTTCGAGGTCTTTGAGCTTGTACTGCGCGGCGTGCAGCCAGTCCTCGTACGGCTCGGCCCCGGCCAGCTGGGCCTTCAGCTCCTCGTCCTCGATGATGCGGCCATGGGCAAAATCGATCAGCAGCATGCGCCCCGGCTGGAGCCGCCACTTGCGCACGATATTGTCTTCCTTGATCGGCAGCACGCCGCTTTCGGAAGCCATGATTACCAAGTCGTCGTCGGTCACGCAGAACCGCGCGGGCCTGAGGCCGTTGCGATCAAGCGTCGCGCCGATCTGGCGGCCATCGGTAAACGCGACCGCGGCGGGGCCATCCCACGGCTCCATCAGGGCGGCATGGTATTCATAGAACGCACGGCGCTTGGCATCCATCAACGGATTGCCGGCCCACGCCTCGGGGATCAGCATCATCACCGCATGGGCCATGCTGTAGCCGCCCGCGATCAGCAGTTCGAGCGCGTTGTCGAGGCAGGCGGTGTCCGATTGGCCGTGGGGGATGATCGGCCACATCTTGTCGAGATCGGGGCCGAGCAGTTCGCTTTCCATCGTCCGTCGGCGGGCGGCCATCCAATTAACGTTGCCGCGCACGGTGTTGATCTCGCCGTTGTGGGCGATCAGGCGGTATGGGTGGGCGAGTTTCCAGCTGGGGAAGGTGTTGGTGCTGAAGCGCTGGTGGACCAGCCCCAATGCCGAGACGCAGGCCGGATCGGCGAGGTCGCGGTAGAAATGGCCGACTTGCGTTGCCAGCAGCAGGCCTTTGTAGACCACCGTGCGGCTTGAGAAGCTCGGCATGTAGAGCTCGGTCAGGCCCGGCAGTCCGTGCTTTTCAGCAAGCGCGGCGAGCGGGTTCTGGGTCTGCTTGCGGATTGCCAGGATCTTGCGTTCGAACGCGTCCTGATCGGCGCAATTGTCGCCGCGCGCGATGAAACACTGGCGGATCACCGGCATCTGTTCGCGCACGGTCTTGCCCAGCCCGTCCGCATTGACCGGAACATCGCGCCAGCCGATCAGCCGCTGGCCTTCTTTGGCGATGAACTTCTCGAACGTGCCGATCACAAATTCACGCGCGGCATCGTCCTTGGGCAGGAAGCACATCGCCACCGCATATTCGCCGGCAGGCGGCAGGCGCATGCCTTCCGCTTCGGCCCAGCCGCGGTACAGCGCATCGGGGATCTGGATCAGGATGCCCGCGCCGTCACCCAGCAGCGGGTCCGCGCCAACCGCGCCGCGATGATCGAGGTTGTGAAGGATCTGCAGCGCCTGGCTAATGATCGCATGGCTTTTGACGCCCTTGATGTGGGCGACAAAGCCCACGCCGCACGAGTCATGCTCGTTGCCGGGGTCGTAAAGCCCTTGGGGCGCGGGGTAAGCCATCGTCCTCATTCATCCAATTGGGCGCAGTTTCGGACTTGATTCGCGGCACAGATGCACGAACCAGCGGAATTGCGGCAATTTTCCACTACACCTCCTGCCGCATCATGCAGCATTTGTTGCGTGGAAAATTCCAATGACGACAGGAAGCTGTTTTTGCAACTGCGAAAAGGGCGACACATGGCCGGGCTGCGCCAAGCCGCGCAGTGAATAGCAATTCAGGTTGTAACCGGGCGGACTGCGCCCCGGCAATGCAGCGGACCGATCAGGCTGCGCCGCTCATCCGCTGCAAGTTGCTGAGCGCGGCACGCAGCGCCTGCGCAGCTTCTTCGGCCGGGATCAACGACGGATTCATACCAGTCGCAACCGGCTGTCCCTGGCCGGCCGAGCCCGGTGCGTCGAAGCGGCGGAAACCACCCTCTTCGCCTCCTGCCGATTCGGCCGCAGGAGCTGGCAGCGGTACCACCTGGCCGGTCTGGCCTGGGAAGATTACCACTGGTTCGATTTCGGCATCGGCGGCCAGTTCGGGTTCTTCGATCCGGACGTGCGCCTGGCGGACCGGGGCAACGCCAAGCAGCGATGCGTAAGGGTTGTCGTCCTCGACGTCAGCAAGCGTTGCTTCGGTTGCGGCTTCGCTATCGGTTACGCCCACAGGCGGAGCAACTTCGGCATGAGGAGCCGGGGCGGCGAAGGGAGCGGGCTCCTGCAGCACGGCAGGCATGGCGATGTGCCGCGGCGGGAGTAGGGTGGAATCGAGCCCGGCGTCGTCTTCAAGGAATGCATCAAGCGCGAGCGGGCGCATTGCCGCAGGCATTTCCAGCGGTGTTTGCGGCGCGGCCAAGGCAATTTGCAAAGCCGGCAGCTCCGGCATTGACGGCACAGCAAGCAGCGGTTCGAGGACGGATTCAGGTGGCGCAACCTGAGCAGGCGCAGCATGGGCACGCTCGCGGCGGCGGCGCATCGAATCGGCCAGCCGCGCGGCAAGGTCGGTCATGCCCAAGCTCGATGGGCTCGGCAGCGGTGCAGCCGGTTCGGACGCGGTGACAACTGAGGCGACTGTCACTCCAAGAGTTTGTCCAACCACCGGTTCCGGAACCGGAATGGATGCGGCTGGGTCAGTCCGGGCTGCGGCGACGGTTTCGTCCGAACGGACGAACAACGGGCTTGGCTCCGGTGTGTCGAACACCGAAGTCTGGAAACCGGCGGCCTTGACGAAGTCTTGAGGCAAGTGGTCGTCTTCGGCCTGAACCCCGAAGATCTGGCGCGGAGCGATTTCGGGTGCTGGCGGCGGTGCCATCCCGAAGACCTGGCGGCCATCGAGGTGTGCGGCCTCGGCGGTGATCGGGCCTGGTTCGGGGGTGGCTTGGGGCGCAGGCTCAACCGCAACCGGAACCGGCGCGGGACGTGTCCAGTCGAGCGCAGGCGCGGGAACGGCGGGCTGTACGGCGAAGCCGCTCGCGGGCACGGCAGGCGCATTGGCCGGCAAAGCCAGCGAGGCAAGGTCGAGCGGCCGGACTGCATCCAGTCCGGGAAGCGGAGCGGCTTCGTGCGGCACGAAAGCGTTCTCTTCGTCCATTAAGGCAAGCGAACGACGCCGATTGGTCAGAAGACCGCCATTGGGACGGACGGCATCGAGCGAAGCTTCGTCGCCCAGTTCCTCATGCGCCGAGATCGGGCGGCGCGCCGGAGCATCAGGGTGCGAGTCGCGTTGCCGCAGCCGGGGCGATTCGTCGGAGAGATCTTTTGCGCCGCGCTTGCGTTCGCGTAGTTCGGGCTTGGGCCGGGCCAGCCGGCGGGCCAGGCCGATCCCCAGCACCCCGCCAAGCGCAGCCATGATCAGCGCCAGCAGGATGCGCGCGGTGACGCCGAGCGGCGGGGCGGCGGCGGGAATGATAAGATCGATGTGGCTCTTGAGGACCAGGTCCTCGAGCAGCGAAGGTCGGACCGCAAGGCTGCCGAGGCCGAACAGCGCGCCGAACCACAAGGCGACAACCGCCGGGAACAACGGGTTGGCACTGATCGGCTTAGCCTTGACCGGCTTGTGCTGGTGCTTGCTCACGTTTTGCAGAACCCCTGTAAACTTTCGTCGCGAGGCGCGCCTTAGCTGTCAGGCAGCTGCGGAGACGCGGTTTCGCGCCTTCGGGGCTAACAGGACTTGGTAAACAACGTGATAACGATGAACGTTCTTGGCCCAGTCATGATTGGCCCGAACGTGTGCCAGGCCGGCTTCGCGATAGGCGGGCCATGTCGCGCGATCGGCCAGCAGACCGGCCAGCGCGGCGGCGCAATCAGCCGGGCTGTCGGGCGCGAACAGCACGCCGGTTTCCGCGTGAGTGATGAGCTCACGGTGCCCGCCCACGTCGGATGCGGCAATCAGCTTACGCTGGGCCATGGCTTCAAGCGGCTTCAATGGCGTGACGAGGTCGGTGAGGCGGCTGCGCTTGCGCGGGTAGGCCATCACATCCATCAGCGCGTAATACCGCTCTACCTCGCTGTGCGGCACGCGGCCGGCGAAGTGGATGGCCGCCGCCACCGGGCTCGCCGCAGCCTGCGCCCGCAGCGCCGCTTCCATCGGCCCGCCCCCGACCAGCAGCAGCCGGGCATCGGGGACCTGCTCGATCAACGCGGGCATGGCCGCGATCAGGTCGTCGATCCCCTCGTAATCATAAAAGCTGCCGATGAAGCCGATGATGGGACCGCTGCCCAGGCCCAGTTCGCGCGCCAACGCCGGATCGGCGGGCGGGACTTCACCGAACAGCGCGAGGTCCACCCCATTGGGGCTGAGCGTGATCTTGGCCGCATCGACCCCGCGGCTGACCAGATCGTCCTTGAGGCCCCGGCAGATCGTCACCACCGCGTCGGCGGCGGCGACCACGTTGTTTTCGAGCGCGCGGGTCAGCCGGTATTTGAGGTTACCCTCGCTGCCAGTTCCATTCGAAACTGCCGCGTCTTCCCAGAACGCCCGGATTTCATAGACCAGTGGCAGTCCGAGCCGCTTGGCTGCCAACGCCGCCGCCTTGCCGCACAGCGCGGGGGAATGCGCATGGAGCACATCTGGCCGCCAGTTCTGTGCGAGCGCGACGATTGTATCGGCAAGCAGCTGGATTTCGCGCCATTCGCGATAGGCTGGCGGACCTCCTGCGGTGCCGCGGGTGCGGTGGAAGGTTATGCCGTCCACTTCCTCGGTATCGGGACTCTCGGCCACATGGCGCAGCCCGGTAATGCCGCGCACCTCGATCCCCGAAGCCTGCTGGGCCTTTAGGATCGCACGGGTGCGAAAGGTGTAGCCGCTGTGCAGCGGCAACGAGTGGTCAAGGACATGCAAAACCCGGATCATAGACCGCTATACTAGGACTAGACTGCTTAACGGCGCGTCAACTCCGCTGCGCTAAGGCGGCGTCAATGATCGACTTTTTCGCCCTGGCGCTGACGCATGGCCTGCTCGCACTCGCGTGCCTGCGCATCCTGCTGCGCAGCGACCTCGACGAGGAAGCAGCGCCGCAAAGACCGGCCGCGCCCGAACCGCCGGCCGAGCCGCTGCCGGGGCTGCGCACCCGTGCTTGATCTCGCAATCACCGGGTTCACGCTCGCGCTGTTGGCGGCGGGTTTCCGGCGCCCGTTCGTGTGGGTGCTGGCCTATCTTTATATCGACATCCTGAGCCCGCAAAAGATTTCGTACCACCTGCTCGCCTCGCTGCCGATCTCGCTGATCGCTTTCGTGTTGGCATTCGGCGGCTGGGCTTTGGTCGACGAGAAGATCGACAGCCGCTTCACCTTGCGCCAAGGCCTGATCGCGGTGCTGCTGGTCTATTGCGGGATGACCACGCTGAGCGCCGATTTCCCGGTTCAGGCTGCGGCCAAGTGGTCGTGGGTGTGGAAGGCGCTGGTCTTCGCGGTGTTCCTGCCGCTCACCTTGCGCACGCGCCTGCGGATTGAGGCGGCGGCGCTGGTCATGGTGCTGAGCGTCGGCGCGATCATCATCGACGGCGGGATCAAAACTGTTGGCGGCGGCGGCGGGTACGGCGAACTCCACCTGTTCATCAATGATAACACCGGGCTTTACGAAGGCTCGATCATCTCGACCGTGGCGATCGCGGTGATCCCGCTGATCCTGTGGCTGATGAACCACGGGACGATCTTTCCGCCCGACTGGCGGGTCAAGCTGTTCGGACTGGCGCTGATGTTCTCCTGCGCGCTGATGCCGGTCGGCACCCAGGCGCGCACCGGGCTGCTGTGCCTGGCCTTGCTCGCCGTACTGGCGCTGCGCAATGTGAAGCGCCGGGTGCTGTACATCGGGATCATGGCGGTGCTGGCGCTGATCGCGATTCCGCTGCTGCCAGCCAGCTACACCCAGCGGATGAGCACGATCCAGAACCACGAGGCAGATGAAAGCGCGGCGACGCGCGTTGCGGTTTGGGGGTGGACGCTCGACTATGTGAAGGACCACCCGCTCGGCGGCGGGTTTGAGGCCTATCGCAGCAACCATGTCCACGTCCAGCTCAAGGGCCAGAGCGCCGATGGCAACAACGTTTCGGTCGAAACCCGCGATGCTTACGACAAGGCTCGCGCCTATCATTCGAGCTATTTCGAAATGCTCGGCGAACAGGGCTGGCCCGGATTGTTCCTGTGGCTGTGGCTGATGCTGTCGGGCCTGTGGCAGATGGAACGGATCCGCTATCGCTGGAAAAAGCGCACGGGCCCGGGCGAAACCTGGCAGGCGCCGCTGGCGGGCGCGCTGCAGCAATCGCTGATCGTCTATATGGCCGGATCGCTGTTCGTGGGGATCGCCTTCCAGCCGTTCTGCTACATGCTGATCGGGCTGCAGTGCGGGCTGTGGAGCTACCTCAAGCGAATCGAAAGCGCTGCGCCGCGCGCCGCGCGGGTCCAGCGCAGCCTTGCGGTCCCGGATGCCGTAGCGGCACGCTAGCGCGGATTGCCACGCCGCCCGGCTTGGGCCATGACACCGCCTTTCCCTGCTGCTGAGGAGAGGCCCACATGACCCCGCAAGAACTTGCCGCCAAGACCGGCGAAGTAATCGGCGTTTCCGACTGGTTCGATGTGACCCAGGAACGCATCAACAAATTCGCCGAGGCTACCGGTGACTTCCAGTTCATCCACATCGATGAAGAAAAGGCCAAGCTGACCCCGTTCGGCGGGACCATCGCGCACGGCTTCCTGACGCTTTCGCTGATCCCGGTGCTTGGCTCGCTGACTAAGGGCGCAGGCGTCGATGGGGTCAAGATGGGCGTCAACTATGGCGGCAACAAGGTTCGCTTCATCAATCCCGTCCGCTCGGGCAAGCGGGTGCGCAGCCACACCAAACTTACCGAACTGGTCGAAAAGCGCCCCGGCCAGTGGCAGCAGACCAACGAAATCACGATCGAGATCGAAGGCGAGGACAAGCCCGCGCTGATCGCCGAATGGATCATGCAGTTCTTCGTGTGACCGCCACCTCCCCCGGAGGTCACATCATCTAGATCAATCAAGGAATTACCCATGTCGCGTGACGCAGTCATCGTTTCCACCGCCCGTACCCCGCTGACCAAGGCCGGGCGCGGTGCGTTCAACAACACCACCGGCGCGACGCTTGGCGCCTATTCGATCCGCGCTGCGGTCGAACGCGCCGGGCTCGCCGGCGGCGAAATCGACGACGTCGTTATGGGCTGTGCCGCTCAGCAGGGCTCGACCGGCGGCAACGTTGCGCGCCTCGCCGCGCTGCGCGCTGGCCTCCCCGTCACCGTGCCGGCGATGACGATCGACCGCCAGTGCTCGTCCGGCCTGATGACCATCGCCACGGCGGCCAAGCAAATCATTGTCGACAACATGGACATCTGCGTCGGCGGGGGCCTCGAAAGCATTTCCAAGGTCGTGGGCAGCGGCAAGATGTTCGTTGAGCCCGACCGTGCGCTGCTTGAGATGCATCCCGATATCTACATGCCGATGATCGGCACCGCCGAAGTCGTTGCCAAGCGTTATGGCATCAGCCGCGAAGCGCAGGATCTCTATTCGCTCCAGTCGCAGCAGCGCACCGCTGCCGCGCAGGCTGCGGGCAAGTTCGATGATGAAATCATCCCCTGCGCTGCGACCATGGCAATTGTCGACAAGGAGTCCAAGGAGGTCTCCTACAAGGAGGTCACCGCCACCAAGGACGATTGCAACCGCCCCGACACCACGCTCGAAGGGCTTGCCAGCCTCAAGCCGGTGATGGGCGAAGGGGGCTCGATCACCGCAGGCAACGCCAGCCAGCTGTCGGACGGCTCATCGGCCTGCGTGCTGATGGAAGCCAAGCTGGCCGAACAGCGCGGCCTGACCCCGCTCGGCCGCTATGTCGGCATGGCGGTCGCCGGGACCGAGCCTGACGAAATGGGCATCGGGCCAGTGTTTGCGATCCCCAAGCTGCTTGAGCGGTTCAGTCTCAAGATGGACGATATCGGCCTGTGGGAGCTGAACGAGGCTTTCGCGGTGCAGGTACTTTACTGCCGCGACAAGCTCGGCATCCCTGACGAGCTGCTCAACGTCAACGGCGGCTCGATTTCGATCGGCCACCCGTTCGGCATGACCGGTGCGCGCTGCACCGGCCACGCGCTGATCGAAGGCAAACGCCGCGGCGCGCGGTACGTGGTCGTCACCATGTGCATCGGCGGCGGACAGGGCGCTGCCGGACTGTTCGAGGTTTTGTAATGCGGCTGTCAGCGCCTCGGATCGCTCCGGTCGATCTCGAGCAGCTGAGTGTTGAACAACGCGCGGCCCTGGAACCATTTCTGGTCCAGGGCCGAGTGCTCAACATCTTCCGCACCATGGCGCAGCTGCCGCGCGCACTGACCGCGTTTCTGGCTTGGGGCGGCTATATCCTGTCGCGCCGCAACAGTTTGCCGCCGCGCGAGCGCGAGCTCGCGATCCTCCGGGTGGGTTACCTGTGCGGGGCGGGCTACGAATGGACGCAGCACGTGCCGATCGGCCGCGAAGGCGGGCTGAACGATGCAGAGATCGAGCGGATCAAGGCGGGGCCCGACGCGCCCGAATGGTCGCCGCTCGACCGCGCGATCCTGCGCGCGAGCGATGAGCTGGTGCGGGATCACTTCGTCACCGACGCGACCTGGCGGGATCTGTCCGAACTCGGCAATACCGGGCGCACCGACCTGATCTTCACGGTCGGGCAATACACGCAGGTCTCAATGATCCTCAATTCACTCGGAGTGCAGCTCGATCCCGGGCAGCAACTCGATCCGGCGCTGGACCGGCGTTAGCAATCCCGCTCGCTTGCCATCGCGTTGATTCCCGCCCATCCTTTCCTCGAAAAGGCATTCGGGGGAGATAGCAGCCGATGAGCGAGCATCTCGGTATCGTGGAAATACTTGGCGTCGCGGCCAGCGTCAGCCTGCTGTCGGGCTGGCGGCTGTATCTCTGCGTAGTCGCCACTGGCCTTGCCATGCAGTTCGGCGCTTTGCCGTTGCCAGAACATCTGGCTGCGCTGCGGGTTCTGGCCAGTCCGTGGGTGATGGGCGTGGCCGGAGCGGCGGCGTTCATGGAGTTCTTTGCCGATAAGGTGCCTTGGCTCGACAGCCTGTGGGACACGGTCCACACGCTGATCCGCCCGGTCGGCGGCGCGCTGCTCTCGCTGGCGATTGTCGATCCGTCCGATCCGGCGGCGCAGGCGATTGCCTTCATCCTCGGCGGTGGGGCCTCGCTGCTGGCGCATAGCGGCAAGGCCGGGGCACGGGCGGTGGTCAACGCCAGCCCTGAACCGTTCAGCAACATCATCATTTCAACCGCCGAAGATGCCTCGACCACGGGGCTGCTGTACCTCGCCTATGCTCATCCGGCGCTGGCCGGGGGAGTCGCAGCAATCTTGGTCGTCCTGGCGATACTGCTGCTGGTCCTGACGCGGCGGGTGCTGAAAGCGCTGTGGGCACGCTCACAGCCATGGACCGTGCCGCGCGAAATGCCGCCGGACTAAGCGGTCAAGCCACGACCTTGAGCTGTGCCCGGTCGAACTTGCAGATCCAGTCTTCGACCATCGGCGCGATCTGGTCACGCCAGCGGGTGCCGTTGAAGATCCCGTAGTGGCCAACCTCGGGCGCAAGGAAATACTGCTTGCGCGTTTCGGCGAGCCCGGTCGTCAGCTTGAGCGCGGCCCTGGTCTGGCCGATCCCGGAGATATCGTCGCGCTCGCCCTCGATCGCCAATATCGCAGTGTCGCGAATCTTGGTCAGATCAACCAGCTTGCCGCGGTGCTCGAAGGTATTGTTCGGCAAGGCATGGGTCTGGAACACGCATTCGACCGTTTGCAGATAATAGGCGGCGTTGAGATCGCACACCGCGCGGTATTCGTCGTAGAACGCCTTGCTGGCATCCGCGCTGTCGCCGTCGCCCGCAACCAGATGCTTGAACATGTGGTAGTGGCTCTGCATGTGATTGCCCAGGTTCATGCTCATGAACCCGGCAAGCTGCAGGAACCCCGGATAAACGCGGCGGCCCGCGCCGGGATACTGCAGCGGCACGGTGGCGATCACGGTGTGGCGGAACCATTCGATCGGGCGCTGCATGGCCAGGTCGTTGACGCTGGTCGGCGCTTCGCGGGTATCGATCGGGCCGCCCATCATGGTCAGCGTGGCGGGTCGGCAGGCATGCTTGTCGGCGGCCATGATCGCGGTCACCGCGAGCGCCGGGACCGAGGGCTGGCACACTGCGAGCATGTGCGCGCCAGGGCCGATGAATTCCAGGTCGTCGGTCAGGTAATCGATGTAATCGTCGAGATCGAACTCGCCTGCGCTGAGCGGCACCATCTTGGCGTCGGCCCAGTCGGTCACGTAAACTTCGCAGCGCTCGATCATCCGCGCGACGGTGCCGCGCAACAGGGTGGCAAAGTGCCCGCTCATTGGGGCAACGATCAAAAGGCGCGGGGCATCCTTGGGCAGTCCGGCATGGGTGAAGCGCAGCAGGTTGCCGAACGGTTTGTGCTTCACGATCGCTTCGGTCACTGGATAGTCGGTGCCGCCCACGGCAACGCTCTCGATGTCGAAGGCCGGCTTGCCATATGGCGCGCTGGCATGGGCAAACACCTCAAGCGCGGAAGCCATCGTCGGACCCATCCCGGTATAGCCGAACGGCAGCGCCGGATTGTTAAGCCACTCGGCCCCGACTGAAGCCCAGGTGCTGGCCATGTTCATCCACGAGCGCTGCATTTCGTAAGCGGTATAAAGCACTGACACGATACTCCTGCGCCGGTCTTGGTGGGCCGACTCACCTTCAAGGTGGCCCGCAACAGCCGATTGTGCAATGCACAAAATGATGCGGTGCAACATCGGTGCGCGGTTGCCACTTATCCGCTTACGCTGCGTTTCAGGTGTGCTAGGGGCAAGCAATGACCTCTGCCGCCCAAGGTGAACCCGTCGAAACTGCCCTGCAGCCGGCGCCCGAACCCCTCTCCGAAGCTTCCGCCAAACCAGCCCGCAGCCTTGGCCCGCTGCGGATGATCTGGCGCGAAACCGCCAAGTATCCGCGCCAGATTGCCTTTGCACTGGTCGCGCTGCTGATCACCGCCTCGGCAACTCTGGCGATCCCGGCGGGCTTCCACCTGATCATCGACAAGGGCTTTGCCAAAGGCGGCGACACCGCGGAAATCGCGCGCTGGTTCCGCTATCTGCTCGGCATCGTGGCATTGCTGGGGCTGGGGACAGCAGTACGCTTCTATTATGTGTCATGGCTGGGCGAGCGGGTCGTGGCCGATATCCGCTATGCCGTGCAAAGCAACCTGATGCGGCTGTCGCCCGCATTCTTCGAAGAAAACAGCCCGAGCGAGATCAGTTCGCGGATGACCTCGGACACCACGCTGATCGAACAGGTGGTGGGCACGACCGTTTCGGTTGCGCTGCGCAATCTGATCATGGGGACCGGCGGGATTATCCGCCTGTTCATCCTCGCGCCCAAGCTTACCGGCGGGCTGCTGCTGGGGATTTCGCTGGTCGTGCTGCCGCTGACGTTCTTCGGGCGGCGCCTGCGCAACGTGTCGCGCACCAGCCAGGACCGGGTGGCCGACATCGGCAGCTTGGTTTCCGAAGTGCTTGGCGGGATGCGGGTGGTCCAGGCCTTCAACCAGGAAGGTCGTGAGCTTGGCCGGTTCAGCGCCGCGGTGGAAGCAACCTTCGCCACCGCGCGGCGGCGCATCCTGCTGCGGGCGATCATGACTGCCACCGCCATTGTCGCGATCTTCGGTTCGATCGTGATGCTGGTCTGGGAAGGCGCGCTGCAGGTTGCTAGCGGCTCGATTACTGGCGGCACGATCTTCGAAATGGTGGTGACCAGCGGGATCGTTGCGGGCTCGTTCGGTGCGCTGACCGAAGTCTACGGTGACCTGTTGCGCGGTGCGGGCGCGGCGGGGCGGCTCAACGAACTGCTCGCCGAAAAGCCTTCAATTGCCGCTCCCGCCCGGCCGCTGGCACTGCCCAGCCCGGCGCGCGGCAAGCTGGCGTTCGAGGGCGTGACCTTCCGTTACCCGACCCGGCTCGAAGTCGCCGCATTGGCCGATTTCACGCTGACGGTCGAACCCGGAGAGACGGTCGCCATCGTCGGGCCTTCGGGTGCCGGCAAGTCGACGCTGTTCCAGCTCGCCGAGCGGTTCTACGATCCGCAGGCCGGGACAATCAAACTCGACGGGGTGCCGCTTACCGCGGTCGATCCCGCCGAGGTCCGCCGCCGCATGGCGCTGGTCCCGCAAGAGGGCCAGCTGTTCGCCGCCTCGGCGCGCGACAACCTGCGTTACGGCAACTGGGACGCGAGCGACGACGCGATCTGGGAGGCCGCGCGTGCGGCCAATGCCGAGACCTTTCTGCGCGCGCTGCCCGAAGGGCTCGATACCTTCCTTGGCGAAGGTGGAGCGCGGCTCTCGGGCGGACAGCGCCAGCGCGTCGCAATCGCCCGCGCAGTGCTGCGCGAGGCCCCGATCCTGCTGCTCGACGAGGCAACCTCGGCGCTCGACGCCGAAAGCGAACGGCTGGTTCAGGATGCTCTAGACAAGCTGATGCAGGGCCGGACCACGCTGGTCATCGCGCACCGCCTCGCCACCGTGCGCGCGGCTGACCGGATCGTGGTGCTCGACGGCGGACGGATGACCGAAAGCGGTACGCATGACCAACTGATCAAGCGCGGCGGGCTTTATGCGCGGCTCGCCTCGCTGCAATTCGATGACAAGAAACTGGCGGCTGCGGGGATAGATTGATGGACCTGATGCTCACCGCAGTCCTGCTCGGCATTGTCGAAGGGCTGACCGAATTCATCCCGGTTTCGTCGACCGGGCACCTGATCCTGGCGACCGAGATTTTCGGCTATGATGCCAAGACCTGGGCGGTGTTCAACGTCGTCATCCAATTGGGCGCGATCCTCGCGGTGGTGGTGCAATACTGGCGGACCTTCTGGGCGGTTGGCATGGGCTTGCTGCGGCGCGAACCGCTGGCCTTCCGCTTCGTCATCAACCTGTTGGTCGCCTTTATCCCGGCGGCGGTGCTCGGCTTGCTGCTCAAGCACCAGATTGATGCGATGCTCGGCAGCCCGGTGATTGTCGCCTGGGCGCTGATCGCGGGCGGCATTGCCATTCTCGCGGTCGAGCGCTGGTCGAAGCAGGGCGAATATCAGGGGCTCGGCCAATTGCCCGTGCGTCAGGCGTTCGGCGTGGGGCTGCTGCAATGCCTTGCGATGATACCCGGGGTCAGCCGTTCGGGCGCGACGATCATGGGGGCGCTGGCGATGGGGATCGAGCGCCGCACCGCTGCCGAGTTCAGTTTCTTCCTTGCGATCCCGACCATGCTCGGGGCCTCCACGCTTGAGCTGTGGCAGAACCGCGCCGAGCTAGCCGCGGGCACCGGTCCCGTCGGCTGGAGCCACATTGCGGTGGGTTTTGTGGTATCGTTCATTGTCGCACTGGCAGTAATCAAGGCTTTCGTCGCCTACGTCAGCCGATCGGGCTTTACGCCCTTTGCGCTGTACAGGATCGTTGCCGGTGCTGCTGCGCTATTCTTCCTCGCGCGCTGATCCTTCGCGGAACCATTTTTCCGGTAAAGCATTGTACCGTCAGCCGAACCACTGCGGAGCGGTGTCAATTGCCGCACCATTTGCGTGTGCCATCAATGACGGGGAACACCTGATGAAATCCATTCTCAAGACTGCCCTTCTCGCCTCGACCCTCGCGTTGGGTCTCGCCGCTTGCGACAGCAAGAAGGAAAACGCCGACGAAGCAACCGCCAACGCGGTGCGCGAATCGGGTGAAGCGACCGCTGCCGGGATGGATGCCCAAGCTGCTGGTGCTGATGCGATGGGGGCACCGACCGCCAAGGTCGATACCATGAAGAACAAGGCCGAAGCTACGCGCGACAACGCCGACGCCAAGGCGGACAAGATGGAAAACAACGCGGACAAGAAGGACATGAAGCCCGAATAATCCGCGCAGTTCTTTGAACGGCGAAAGGCCGGTGGTTCGTGAGGATCACCGGCTTTTTGCGTTGTTATCCGGCTCACGCCGGTGCGGAAACCCATCCGGGTGTTGCAAAGCTTTTCGCGGAGGCGAAAAGCGCACCTATATCAAACAGGTGCTGCCCCGCTGCCGCGCCCGCCGCGCAGGGCATATTCCTGCGAGCCCCGGTGCAACACGTCGTCGATATCGATCACCGCGGTGTTGGCATAAGTGAAGCCCGGACTGAGCGAACGGTAAAGCCGGTCGAAATCGCGATCGACGGTATCGTGGTAAAGCTGCTGGAAGCTCTCAATCACGAAGTAAGTCGGCTGCAGATCGTCGATTACGTAATCGGTGCGCATCACCCGGTCGACGTTGAGCATGATCCGGTTGGGGCTGTCCGCTTCGAGGCTGTAAACCGCCTCGGCCGGGCCGGACAGGATCCCCGCGCCATAGACCCGCAGGCCGCCCGCTTCCTGGATCAGCCCGAACTCGACCGTGTACCAGTACAGCGCGCCGAGCGATTTGAGCCGGTTGTGCCGCATCGCCTTCCAACCGGCGCGGCCGTATTCCTGCATGTAATCGGCATAGACCGGGTCGGCGAGCATCGGCACGTGGCCGAACACGTCATGGAACACGTCAGGCTCGCGAATGTAGTCGAATTCCTCACGGCTGCGGATGAAGTTGCCTGCGGGGAAACGCCGGTTGGCCAAGTGCCAGAAGAACACGTGATCGGGGATCAGCATCGGCACCGGGACTATGCTCCACCCGGTCAAAGCGTCCAGTTCTTCTGACAGCCGCCCGAATTCAGGCACTCCGCCGCGCCCCAGATCGAGCTGTTCGAGGCCGGCCAGAAAGGCGCTGGCAGCGCGGCCGGGCAAGATTTCCATCTGCCGGGCGTAAAGTTCGTCCCAGACCCGGTTCTCGTCCGCCGAATAGCTGCGCTGTGCGGGCTCAAGCCAGTCTTCACCGACCTGCGCCGGTCGCAGTAGCGGAGCCGCGAACACGCCGTGTCCGATGTCGGGCAAGCGTGCAAAGTCAGTCTCGGCAAGGGCGGCGGTTTCGGACATGGTTTCACCTGCAACCATATCATCGCGGGACAACTGCGGCAATGGCACTGCTTGCACCCGGCCACAGCCGCGCGCACAACGAACGCATGAAACATCTCAAAAAGAAGAAATATGAGGAGCTCTTCGAACCGCTTGAGGCGGACCTGGTGGCGATGGCGCGCTGGGCCCTGAAGACCGGCGCGCGGGTCGTGGTCCTGTTCGAAGGGCGCGACACCGCAGGCAAGGGCGGTTCGATCCTGGCAGTCGCTGGCCCGCTCAACCCGCGCCAGTGCCGGGTGATGGCGCTACCCAAGCCAACCGAGGCGGAGAAGACCCAGTGGTATTTCCAGCGCTACATCGCGCACTTGCCCGCTGCGGGCGAAATCGTGCTGTTCGATCGCAGCTGGTACAATCGCGCCGGGGTCGAACAGGTCATGGGTTATGCCGACGAAAAGCAGGTCGATGCTTTCCTGAAGCAAGTTCCGGTGTTCGAAAAATTGCTGGTCGATGATGGGATCCTGCTGTTCAAATACTGGCTGTGTACCGATCAGGCCGAACAGGAGGAGCGCTTCCTGGAACGGCTCGACGATCCTCTCAAGCGCTGGAAGCTGTCACCGATCGATACCGCAGCCCGCGAGAAGTATGATGAATATACCAAGGCCCGCGAAGCCATGCTCGCTGCGACTCACACCAAGGCGGCACCGTGGACGCTGGTCGATTTCAACGATCAGCGGCGCGGCCGCCTGACCTTGGTCCGCAACTTGCTTGATCGCCTGCCCGACACCCGTTTGCCCGATGCGTCCTTCGAGTTCCCGCCGCTGGAGCATGAACCGTCGAAGGAATGTTACACCGCCTTGAAGCCCATTGCGGATTACGATCCCGCCAAGGCGCAAGAGAGGTAGCATCAGGTAGCCCGCAGCCCTGCCTTGCGCTTGACTTTGGCCGCCTTCTGCCGCATTGGCCCGGTCCTTGAGGGGCGGCAGCGCATGCCGCCTCACCTATTTTTGCGGGTCTCGGCCCGAATCGGAAAGCTACAGGATACGTCATGGCGAAGCCCGCAACCGTCAAGATCCGGCTGGTCTCCACCGCCGAAACCGGTTTCT
>JANXUP010000130.1 GCA_025356175.1 Sphingomonadaceae bacterium
AATTGGTGCGGACGGTGGGACTCGAACCCACACGAGCAAGGCTCAGGGGATTTTAAGTCCCCGGCGTCTACCATATATCATACTGTAATATCATGGTTAAATCTCCAATATTCCAACTTATGCGTTAGTTAAATGCGTTAAAGTCGGTGCCGCGCATCCAGATATATGTCTCTTTCATAGGCCCTCAGCCTCTTCATGTTCAAATGCGGAGGCCATGCGCGCCATGTCACGGGCGTTGAGTCCATAGGACGCAGCACAGGCGCGCCACTGCGCGACAGCGGCTTGGACTTCCCCGACGATTTCTCGGGCCGTTGGCTGCTTCAATCCACACTGGCGGGCCATCCTGAATGCAACGTCTAGCGAGGCGGTATCGTCGGCATCGTCGATGGCGAGGCTCAAGACGCGCGCTTTCACGTCTACCGGCGTCGGGTTCATGTCGTAGGCCGGTGACAAGCGCCAGCCCCCGGCACCGTCATACAGAAAGCCGTGATTGCGAAGATGATCGTCGGTGTTGGAAATCAGGATATTGAACACGATGCGCCGCCATAGCTGCGCGCAATCCTGCTCGGGCTGCGAGCCGAACTGGCGCAGCGCATCGACGATCTCCAGATAGCTGTGATCCTCGTTGTCGGCCGCGCCCAGCATGGACATAGCCGAGAGGAACGGGATGCGAATGTCGCCATCACGGTCGAATCGGCGCAACAGCAAGGCGGTGCGGTCGGCCACCTGTTCCAGCCGCCATGTCGGCACCTCGATGCCCGCGCGGCTGGCGAGGTCGAGCGCCACCGCTTCCCATTGCATGACGGGATAGGGGTCATCGGCCTGCGGGAACTTGGCAATGGAAAGCTCGCCCTGTTGGTCGAGCACGGAGGCCTTGGCGCGAGCGCCGCCCAACGATGATCCCGGCGCCAGGATAAGGCGTAGATCGTCGTCGTCGTTATTGTCGGCGGCAACGCGCATCGCGGCGTTCAACAATTCGCCCAAGCGAATGAGCGGCGGGACGGTGGCCCCGTCGCCGCTCGCCAGAAACGGGCCTTCGGCCGTTTCCTTGAAACGCAGTGCGCCTTGGCGGGCAATGTCTCCGACGCCCAACAGGAAATCGACTTCGCCCAGACTGCGGGGTTGGCGTGCTTCTGCCTGCGCGCGGCGGCGTTCGTCGCGCAGGATCAGATTGCGGCCCCAGCGATCGGGTGCAGAATCGCCGAACGCACCAAATAAAGCGCGGCCCTGCTGCGTATGCTGCGGACCACCGCCGAGCATCAAGGCTGGCTCCAGCGCAAAGCGCGCCGGACTGGCAAGCCAGTCTGCGTCATATTCAAAGGTGGCGCTTTCACGATTGCGGGCACGGCGCGCCCACAGGCGACCGACAAAATGCGCGATGCCAGCCAAATCAACATAAACCAAGAGTTCGCGGTCGCTCATGGCTGCCCTGCACTCCGACGCTTGCTTGCCCGCACCCGCTGGGGCAAGCGATCCTCGTCCAGCTGCAAGCCCACGCTATCGGTGCCAACATCGGCAAGGTCGGCAATCCGCTCGCTCAAACCCAGGATGAAAAGCACGGTGGCATAGACCCCCAGCGATACCCCGGGATCACCCTGCTCGACCTTCTGCAAGGTGCTGCGCGCCACGAAAGCGCGCTCCGCCATAAGCGTCGTCGTGATGCGGCGGCGAAGACGCGCAGCTTTGATGTCTGCGCCCAGCTTTGTCAGGGCGCGCTTGACGGGCAGCGGCATAGGTGGCGTCGTACGCATATCAACCTCCTTGACCGTTACTATAGTCACAAAGCGATTTAGTGTCCATTAAAACGGTCAATTTATGTTTTATGCTACCTGCTTCATTTGAGGGGGCGGATGACAGCCCAAGCATCAACGCGGTTTACTCCCCCTCGATCACACAACGCATGTCACCCTAGCGCCACTCATCCGCCGCGAACTCGACCAGAATGCTCATCGGCTCGCCATCGATGAGCGATGCCCGTTGTTGGAGATGCGGCGTCTTACCAATTGCAACTACGTGAATCAGAAGTATCTTCGAAGGTTACGGCGCAGACGTATTGTGTCCAGGGGAGAGGGAAAAGTGGACGCGTTGCCGCAGTGGACATCAAAGGTAGAGAAGCGCGGCCTCGATCCTTTGGGAATGCAGAATAGCGGGGTGGTACTGTATCAGGCGCTTCTGCCGGGCATCAGCAACATCACGCTACGCATGCGCTATTACGGCTTCTTCTGCTGGCTGAGCGATGTGTACGCCCGTCGCGGGGTGACGACCGAATTCGAGATCTGGCGCCAGTGGGTGCGCCGTGCGGAAGCACTCTATGCGCTGATTTGCGCGGACGCGACCGGAGATGGCGGCGTCGGCGGCATTGATTGGGCGCTCCGACGGCTCCAATTGGGCGAGGAAATCATCGACTCGCCGCTGCGGCATCGACCGACAAGAACGTCACGCGATACCTGATCCAGAATCTCGGCGTGTTCGGTGCCGCATACTACACCCAGATGAAGGAGATGGGGCTCTTTGAGGAGGGTCCGAACGGCATCCAGCGGGTGAGCGGCAATGCCGGGCTGGCGGCGGGGGTGCATTCCGCGCATCGATCGGACCCGAAGTTGAAGCCCTGTTCACTGCAGCGGTCGATGCTGCTCAGGTCGATCGGGCCACATTGGCAACCTTGCACGCCATGGTGCCCTCGGCGATTCCCGATCCTTCGGACGAGCGAGCGATGTACGAGGACACGCTTTTCGCCGCCGGCCCGCAGAAGCTGGCGACCGACAAAAGCCGCCGCGCCAGCTTGAGCCTGATCCTGGACGTCGCCGCCCGCGACGGTGGCAAGCCGACTCCCGAAAGCGTGCGATGGGCGCTATTCGATCCGCCTGAGTACGCGCTGGCACCAGAACTCGAGGGGCAGCGTTTGCTGTGGGAGGCATACCAGTGCCAGGACCTGTTCCAGGTCGCGGCTGCGGGACTGCTCGCGTGGGCCATCTCCATCATGGGCGAAACAGATGATGGTCGGACACTCGCTGAGGTTCAGGGAGCAGTCGTGGACCGGCTAACCGATGCTGAGGAAGAACGGGCGACGATGTCTTGGAGCGAGATCCGTGATGGCATCGATCCCGTCGAGTTCGGCTGGCGCGAGGCCTGGACACGGTTGACCGGCAAGCGGGGTTCCCCCGAGGAGAAGGCATGGGATGCGGTTTCGCTGATCGCCGCTCTCAATCGCCGCGCGGTCGCGCGGGACGATCTTCGGCGCGCCATCACCACGGCGCTGCCTATCAATGGGCATGCAAGGTCGATCGTCACCGAACTCCGCTGGTTCGATCGTAATCCGGACATGGCGGTTGCAAACCTGATCGGCGATTATGTCGGTCAGCGGATCGTACTCCGGCACAGCTGGGTCGCGATGCAGAAGCTGCGGCGCCAGCGGGATTACACCTTTCTGTTCGAGGTCCGCGACGGAAGGCTGATCTGCCTCAGCAGTTATCAGCCGGTCGCCACAACGCCGCGTCTCGGCCCGGCCATCCAGTTCCTTGAGGACGTTCACCTCGTCGCGAGCGACGGGCTCACCACGCGCGGCCGCGCCCTGCAGGGCACTAACCAGTGAAACTGCCCGAGCGTCTGGCTCGCCGCAAAGGACGCGGCTTTCATTCGGCATTCGTGACGAGCTTCGCGGTCGAGTTCGCCGCGTTCGAAGAAGTCATTCTGCCGCAGTTATCGGCCGGAGGTGCGAGCAACGTGTTGCTGATCGCCGATGCGCGGATGGCAACTATGGCGTTGAGCGACGGTTCTGCCCTGCCCGAGATGCTGGGTCGCGAATACGTCCTGTTCTCGCCGCCGGCGGCGGATGGAATCTTCCATCCCAAGATCATCGTGCAGGTCGGCCGCGACGGCGGACGTTGCATCGTAAGTTCAGCGAACGTGACGGGCGCGGGTCTCGGCGGCAACGTCGAAGTGGCGGTCGAAGTGGAATGTGGCATCGAACCAAGCGCCGAACGCGAGATCGTCCGATCTGCGTGGCGGTACGTGAACGCGCTCGTGCCGTCGGACGGCGGAGCAGCTCGGGAGGCCCTGAACTGGGCACGCGAGCGTGCTCGCTGGCTGGACGAGCCGGGCGATGACGGGGAATTGCAGCTGCTCGGGGACGGAACAGCGATGGCGCTGTTTGTCCGGCCGGGAGGCGGCGGCATCGGAGCCAGGTTCGCCGCGATGATAGGTGGCGAAGCGGTCGAGCGGTTCGTCGTCGTAAGTCCTTACTGGGACGGCGACCTAGCCGCTGTGGCCGCGCTCGAACGCGTGCTGGCGCCCGAACGCACGTCGCTGATACTCGACGTCGATCGACACGAATTTCCGGCGTCGGCTGCGATGCCGCCTCATCGCGAGATCATCGACATCTCGGAATGGCGTCCGAGCCGCTTCACCCATGCGAAAATTTTGATCGCGGTAACAGCCGAAAACGATCACGTCCTCAGCGGCAGCGCGAACTGCACTGTGGCTGCGCTCGGAGAGGGCACGTTCACCGGCACGAATGCCGAGGCCTGCATTTACCGTCGGCTACCGCGTGGCGCGGCGACGGATGCGCTCGACCTCGACCGATGGCTCGCGTCGGAATCGTTCCCGATCGGCGACCTTCCACCGCCGGTCGAGACGACGGCCATTCCGCTGAATGAGATGCACGTCGGCGGCGCCGGGTCGTTCGAGACCGAAGGCGGGCGGCTGTAGGCCACCGATGAATTGAGTTCGCGGCCTGCGCGGATCGCGGCGATAAATTCGTGGTCCTGCAGTTCGATCCCGTTGTTGGAAACGGCCACGCCGCTGAGGTCGATCGGCTCTTCCTTGCCGTTCACCAGATCGTCGTAGCGCGCGATGTAGGTGCCGGTATCGCCGATGTAGCGGAAGAAGGTGCCGAGCGGCC
>JANXUP010000167.1 GCA_025356175.1 Sphingomonadaceae bacterium
AAAGCCTGCCTATGGATCACCTTGCGCGCGCCCGTAGCTCAGTTGGATAGAGCACGTGACTTCTAATCTCGAGGCCGCAGGTTCGACTCCTGCCGGGCGCGCCAATTTTCAGCCCCGCGCCGCGCTTTCCAGCTTTTCCCCGTCGACTGGATATCCCGCATCGGCCGGGATCAGCAGCCAGGGCTGGCCGTCGCGCATTTCCATGAACGGGGTGATCATGCACGAGGGAAACTCGACCACGTGGCCCAGGGCATCGGCAAAGCTGGCGAACTGGGCAAGCCGTTCAAGGTTGCGGCGGGTCGGGAAGATCACCTTGATTTCACCGCTGTCGGCCATCGCCAGTGCATCGGCGGCGCTGGCCCAGAAGAGGTGGGTGTTCTCGGTATCGTCAACCGCCAGGTCGACAGCGCCCGTGCCCAGATCGGCCAGGTAAAAGCGGGTATCGAAGACCCGGATTTCCTTGTGCCGGGGCCGCCAGCGACTGAATGCGACAAGCCGTTCGAGATCAAGTGTCCAGCCCATTTCGCCCAGCATCGGGCCAAGCGCGCCCGAACCCAGGAGCAGCGCGCGGGCCCGGCGCGCTTCGGACAGGGTCGGGTTCTGGTGGAAGCCAACCGCAAGACCGGTTTCCTCAAGCGTTTCGCGTACTGCGGCGATCCGTGCTGCCAGTTCGTCCATTGCCGCTTCGTCGCTCGCGCCAAGTTCGGCGGCCAAAACGCGATCGGCTTCGTCGACCCGGCCGCCCGGGAAAACGGCGGCGCCACCGGCAAAGCGCATTTCCTTGGCCCGCTGGACCATCAACAACTGCGGCGCGCCGCCACCCGGAGCGTGGCGGAAAATGACCATGGTGGCGGCCGGAATGGCGGGGGGCGCATCATCATCGTGCGCGAACATTTCGATTACATCCATCGCGCCAGCGTGGCGTGCCGCGCCCGCTTTGCCAAGCGCAAATGCGGACGGACCGGTGTCGGATATGTTTACATGAAGCCCGTTTAGTCCGCACAGCGGGATCTGAAAAATATTGAAAAACCGTCATAAATTGAGTTTGGCACGAGCCATGCAATGTAGTGGATACCCCCAAGTAGTCTCGATATGAGGCGGGGCCGCCCCCTGGTCTCCGCGGTCCCGCCTCCCCGAGAAACTTTCCCGCACAATTGATTGCATCCAGCCGCGGCTTAAGGCTTGGCATCCAGCGCCTTAGTCAATTTCTGGCTAACGCCGACTAAAGCGTTCCTTCATGCCTCGCGGATATAACCCGCCTGCGCGCTGAGAACACATTCCGGCGCGCGCCGGGGAAGTTCTGCTTGAGCGGTGCGATAGACCAGATCCATGATTGGCGGCGGGCCAGGCTGTTCGGCCCCATCGTCACCATGGCCATGGCCGGCCTCGCGCTGGTCGTGGTGCTGTCGATCTTCCTGATCGAACGCTTCGATGTCGCCGCGGCTGACCACGAGCGGGCCATCGTGCAGCGCGGCGTGGTCGAAGTTCGCAAGGAGCTCGATGCCGTCGTCGCCACGCAGGTCGATTGGGACAAGGCCATCGCCAGTCTCGACAACAAGTTCGATCCGGCCTGGGCCGATTTCAACCTTGGCAATTATCTCTACACCTTCAATGGCTTTTCGCATGTCTATGTGATCGACGGCGCAGCGCGGCCAATTTACGCAGCGGCGAACGGCGAACGGACGACAATCGCCGACTATGCGCCGTTCGGACCGATCGTGGATCGACTGGTGCCGCAAATCCGGCAGGCAGAAGTTGCGCGCGGGCCGATCAAGCCTCGGCCAGGCAAGAACAATATTTTGATCCCGCCGATTCAGGCCAATGCCTTCGCCAAGGTGGGCGATCGGTATTATGTCGTGACCGCGACGCTGGTGCAGCCGGATTTCGGCAAGAGTCTGCCCAAGGGGCCGCGCGCACCGATTACCATTGCGGCAAAGCCGGTCGATGCCGCCATGCTGAAGGCCTTCTCCGATCGCTATCTGCTCGAAGATACGCGGCTGGTTGGTCCCGGTTTCGCTTCGGACGAGCGCCAGCAGGTGGCGCTCCGTGGGCTCGACAGCACGCCGCTTGCCGCCTTGTCGTGGATCCCGGCCAAGCCCGGCACTTTGCTGCGCCAAAGAATCCAGGTTCCGCTGCTGGCTGGCTTGCTCCTGATGGCGCTGCTTGCGATGTCGGTTGTGCGCCGCGGGGCGACGATCGTCCAGGAACTGATTGCGAGCGAACAGCGCTCGAAACACCTGGCCTACCACGACTTGCTGACCCAGCTGCCCAACCGGGCGCTGCTGTTCGACCGGTTGCGCGCCCTCCTTGCAGTGCGTGATACCGGAGCAATCGCGCTGGCGGTGATCTGTGTCGATCTCGACCGGTTCAAGGAGGTCAACGACACCCTGGGCCACCATGCCGGTGACTTGCTGATTCAGGCCGTGGCAGCGCGGCTGCGTACCGCCTGTCCCGATGCGGCGCTGATCGCCCGGCTGGGCGGCGACGAATTCGTGATCTTGCATGAAGTTACCGGACCTGACGTGCTTGACGCCCTGCCGGCCAAGGTCATCGCCACGATTTCGGAACAGGTCGGCACCGAATACGGCTGGCTGGAAGTGGGCTGCTCGCTGGGCGTTGCCGTGGTCGATCATCCCGGAGTCGAACCATCGGAAGCGCTGCGCTGGGCTGATCTCGCGCTTTATCGGTCCAAGGAAGCCGGGCGCAACCGGGTGACCCGGTTCGAGCCCGAAATGGACGAAGTGCTGCGGTCGCGGTTGTCGCTGGAAACCGACCTGCGCCGCGCGGTGCAGGACGGGGCGTTGCACATGGTCTATCAGCCGCAAGTCGATCACGCGGGCCGGATCACCGGGGCCGAGGCGCTGCTGCGTTGGAACCATCCTGAGCGTGGTGCTGTTCCGCCCGGGGTTTTCGTGCCGCTGGCCGAGGAAACCGGGGTGATCCTAGCACTGGGCGAATTCGTGCTGCGGCGGGTGTTCAGTGAAACCCATGCCTGGCAGCGGGCGCGGGTGGCGATCAACATCTCGGCGGTGCAGCTGCGCACGCAGGGCTTTGCCGCGCTGGTCACGCGGCTGGCGGCAGAGGCCGGGGTCGACCCGTCGCGCTACGAGATCGAGGTCACCGAAACTGCATTGCTGGGCAAAGACGTCCAAATCGCCGGCAACGTCGATGCGCTCAAGCGCCTCGGCTTTTCAATCGCACTCGATGATTTCGGGACCGGCTATTCAAGCCTGGCGGTGCTGCAGCGCTTCGCCATCGACCGGATCAAGATCGACCGCTCGTTCGTCAGCGCGCTTGAAAATGTCGGCGAAACCGGTGCCCTGGTCGATTCGATGCTGAAGCTGGCGCGGGCGATGAATCTTGGGGTGATCGCCGAAGGGGTTGAGGCCGAGGCGCAGAAACAGCGCTTGGTGAAATGCGGTTGCACCCATTTTCAAGGTCATCTGACCGGCTATCCGCTTCCGGTTGATGCCATGGCACAGCTACTCGGCGAAGCGCAGTCGCAACTGCGCCAAAAGCGGGTCAACGCTGGGCGGGGATGATCCCGGCCAGCGCCTGGTGCAGTTCACCGGCCTCATACATTTCGATCATGATATCGCTGCCGCCGACGAATTCGCCCTTGATATAGAGCTGCGGGATGGTCGGCCAATCGGAATAAGCCTTGATCCCCTGCCGCACTTCCATGTCCTGCAGCACGTCAATGGTTTCGTAGGGCGCGCCGAGGTGATCGAGGATCGAGATCGCCTTGCTGGAAAAGCCGCACTGCGGGAACAGCGGCGTGCCCTTCATGAACAGCACCACGTCGTTGCTGGTGACGATTTCCTGGATGCGGGCGTTGGCGTCTGACATGATTATGCTCCCCGGGAACTCTGGATACATCGTTCAGGTGGGAACGGCAGTGGTGAGTTGCAAGGCGTGGAGCTCTCCGCCCATCCGTGTTCCGATCGCGGCATAGACAAGTTTATGCTGAGCGATCCGCGGCTTGCCGACAAATTGCGCTGAAACAACGTGCGCTGCCCAGTGGTTGTCGTCACCGGCAAGGTCGGTCAGCGTGATTTCGGCATCGGGCAATGCCTGGCGGATCAGCGCTTCGATTTCGGTACCCAGCATCGGCATGATCGGTTCAATCTTCGCCCATCAGGGCGCGCCGGGCTTCGATCGACTTGGCTTCGAGCGCACTGCGAACATCGGCCTCGCTGACGTCGACCCCGGCATGGACCAGGTCGCCGAGCAGCTTGCGCACCACGTCCTCGTCACCCGATTCCTCGAAATCGGCCTGAACCACGCCCTTGGCATAGGCCTCGGCCTCAACTGAGGAGAGCCCCATGCGGTCCGCTGCCCACTGCCCGACCAGCCGGTTGCGACGGGCATGAACGCGGAAGTGCATTTCCTCGTCGTGAGCGAACTTGGCCTCTTCGGCGCGTTCGCGGTCATTGAAGTCGGTCATGTCAGCTCCTGATCGTCAATCTGCGGCGGCTCAGCCTGGCTTGGCGGGCGGCGCTGCTTTGTAGGAATCGTGGCAGCCCTTGCACGCAGCGCCGGTGCTGGCAAGCGCGGCATCGAATGCTGGCTTGTCATCGGCGGCGGCGGCAACGGCCAGCGCCTTGGTCGCGTCGATATAGGCCTGCGCCTTGGCGTTGAACCCGGCGCGGTCAGTAAAGACCTCGGGCTTGGCCTCGCTCTTCGCGCCTTTAGTTGAATCGGCGAACAGCGTCGGCAATGCGACCGCCCACTTGGCAAGGCCACCGGCCGGGAAGGCCAGATTCTTGAGCGGTACCTTGTTGCTGCTGGCATTCTTGAGCAGGGTCAACGCGGATGCCGACATGTCCATCCCGGACTGTCGCGCGGCAACCAGTTCAGCCGCGCTGGGTGCCGCTGGGCGGGCCACCGGTTTGGCATAAAGCGCGACCGCCGAAGTCAGCACCGCGCCGGCGAGCAGAAGGCGTGCAGCGTTCATGATCCATCTCCCTGGTTCATCGTCACCACAACCTTGCCGATTGCCTTGCGTTCCGCAAGCATCGTGATCGCCTCGCCGCCGCGTGCCAGCGGGAAAGTGGCGGAAACCTTGGGATTGATCTTGCCCGACTTGAGCAAGTCGAACAGCGTCGCGATGTGCACCGCGTTGGCCTTGGGATCACGCGCCGCGAAAGCACCCCAGAACACGCCGCAAACGTCGCAGCTCTTGAGCAAGGTCAGGTTGAGCGGCAGACGGGCGATGCCAGCGGGGAAACCGACCACGCAGAACCGGCCTTCCCAGGCGATCGCGCGGACCGCAGGCTCCGAATAATCGCCGCCGACGATATCGTAGACCACATTCGCGCCATCCGGCCCGCAAGCTGCCTTGAAGGCTTCGGCGAGCGCTTTGGACTGGTCTTTGTCGAGCGGGGCGACCGGATAGATCACCACTTCATCGGCGCCATGCTCGCGTGCGACCGCAGCCTTTTCCTCGCTCGAAACGGCGGCGACGACTTTCGCGCCGTAAGCCTTGCCCAGTTCCACCGCAGCCAGTCCGACCCCGCCGGCAGCGCCAAGCACCAGCAGCGTATCGCCCGGCTTAAGGTGCCCGCGATCGAGCAGCCCGTGCATGTTGGTGCCGTAAGTCATCAAAAGCGACGCGCCGGTTGCGAAACTCACTCCGTCAGGCAGCGCGAACAGCTTGTCGGCCGGAGCCAGCACTTCTTCGGCCAGCCCGCCGTTGCCCATCATCGCGATCACCCGGTCGCCGACCTGCCACTTGGTCACGCCTTCGCCCACTGCAGCAATCACCCCCGACAATTCGCCGCCCGGCGAAAACGGCCGGGGCGGCTTGAACTGGTACATGTCCTTGATGATCAGCACGTCGGGGTAATTGATCGCGCAGGCCTTGACCGTGATCCGCACCTGACCGGGGCCAGGGACGGGGCTGTCGATCTCGTCGAGCTGCAGTGTCTCGGGTCCACCGGTGGCGTGGCTGCGTAAGGCTTTCATGCGGGTACTACTCCCTTGGCGAGCCAGGGCAGCGCGGCCCGGGCTTCGTTTTCGTATTTGGAAATCGCGGCGTCGCGGGCCAGCGTCAGACCGACCTCGTCGAGCCCGCCCATCAGGCAAGCCTTGCGAAAGGGGTCGATCTCGAAGGTGAAACGGTCCTGAAACGTCGTCGTCACGGTCTGGTGCTCAAGGTCGATGTGCACCGGATCGGTTGTCGCGACCGCCATCAGCCGGTCGATTGCGGCCTGCGGCAAGACCACGGTGAGGATCCCGTTCTTGAATGCGTTGCCCGAGAAAATGTCCGAGAAAGAGGGCGCGATGACCGCCTTGATACCGAGGTCGAGCAAAGCCCATGCGGCGTGCTCGCGGCTCGATCCGCAGCCGAAATTGTCGCCGGCGATGAGGATCGGGCTGCCTTTGAAGGTATCGCTGTCGAACAGGTTGGCGGGATCGGCGCGCAAGGTTTCGAAGGCACCGCGGCCCAGCCCATCGCGGGTGATCGTCTTGAGCCACTTCGCCGGGATGATCACGTCGGTATCGACATTGGCGAGCCCGAACGGGATGGCGCGGCCACCGACTTCGCGCAGAGGTTCCATCAATCGGTTTCCGGCGCGTCTTCGGGGTGCGGCTTCTTCGCGGCCTTTTCGGCGCGTTCCTTGCGGCGCGAGGCGTAAAGCAGCGCAGCGGCGAGCGCCGCCGAGCCGATCGCCGCACCAGCGAGGGCGGCCTTGCTGGTCCAGCTGGTCTTTTCGGGTTTGTCGGTCATGGGATTGCTATGTCGATGCGGACCGGGGGTTTCAAGGGTGCACCGACAAAATTTGAATCTCTCTGACGACGTGGCTCCCTTCCCCGTCGGGGAAGGGCTGGGGAGGGGGGAGCGGGGCCGACAGGCCCCGCGTCCACGCTGGCGCGGAACCCCCACCCCAACCCCTCCCCGACGGGGAGGGGCTTTTCAGCTTTTGCTCGAGGAGCTTCTGTCTTTCTTGGCGCGAGGTATGATCGGAGTAATCACGACAGAGTTACCTTCCTTCCGAAACCGGACTCGTTTGACCATATCCGGGAATGCCATCTCATCGGGAATGATGAATGCCTGCCGACCTCGGGACATGAAGAGTTCGACGTGAAAGGTCATTTGGACAGAATGAAATAGCGCGTCAGAATCGTCAATGGACTAGCTCCAAAGCTGAGCAGGTTTTTGGGCTGCTACTTTGCATAGACAACGATAACCGCCCCCAGCGCCATCGCGGTGCCGACAAATTCACGCATGCCGAATTTTTCAGCGTAAATTATCGCCCCCATCGCCGTCAGGCCAATCACGGTTGAGGCGGCGAAAAGGACTGCGATCGTCGTGAGTGAATTCCACCGCATCAGATGGAACCAGCCGATCGCTGTAATTCCGTAGAGCAAAGCGCCTGCTCCCAAGGAATGAGACCAGACCCCATCACCCGTATCTGCCGCCCGTTTGAGGAAGAAATCGCCAGCCAGGGTTGCTGCGGTTACCGCCAAAAGCAGGGCGAACGATTTCCCCATCAGCTCACGAAATGCCCCGAATGCGGTAGGCCATCGACCGGATTGAAACCGGGGACCACTATTTCCCGATAATCGCAGGTGATTTCATCGCCGATCCGAATGTCCCGGCAAGCAAATAATTCTGAACCGATTTTCTGGACATTCGGATCGATGGAATGGTTCATGAATTGATCCCCATCCAGCCCCCACATGTATGCATCTTCGTTGGAGAGATATTCGGATCGCATCGCGACCTGCTGCAACACGTGCTCAGGAAGATTGGCGAACATTGTGCGTGGAACCACCCGATCAATGGCAGGATGAAACTCCCAGACCTTCGACCCATTGGGGATGAACATTGCGGAGAAAACGCCGAGTCCGTGGATCGGACTGGGTTCGACATAGTGCTCGAACAACAGCATCAGTCAGCATGCTTGGCGATATACATACTATAGTTGATAAATCGAACGAATGCGCTGTGCCAATGCTGGCTGCATGGATATGCGGACTCTCGTTGGTGCAAACGTCCGGCACCATCGATGCGCGGTTGGCATGACTCAGGAAGAACTGGCCGAAAAATCCGGCTTCAGCCAGCAATACATCAGCGATCTTGAGCGGGGTCGCCGCAACCCGACGATTGTTACAATCTACGAGTTGGCAATCGCGTTAGGTGTTCCGCATGAGAGCTTGGTGGCGTCCATCCAAACCTAATCCCGATTGCTACCCCATCAACTCCCGCACATCGGTCAGCCGCCCGGTCACAGCGGCAGCCGCCGCCATCGCTGGCGAGACCAGGTGCGTCCTTGCCCCCGGGCCTTGCCGGCCGACGAAGTTGCGGTTGCTGGTCGAGGCGCAGCGTTCGCCCGGGGGGACTTTGTCGGGGTTCATGCCGAGGCAGGCCGAGCAGCCCGGCTCGCGCCATTCGAGGCCCGCATCGGTGAAAACCTTGTCGAGGCCCTCGGCCTCGGCCTGACGCTTGACCAGCCCCGAGCCCGGCACGACAATCGCCCACTTGACGTTCGCCGCCTTGGTCCGGCCCTTGAGCACGGCGGCGGCAGCGCGCAAGTCTTCGATCCGGCTGTTGGTGCACGAACCGATGAAGACATTCTGCACTTCGACGTCGGTCATGCGCTGGCCGGGGGTCAGCCCCATGTAATCGAGCGATTTCTGCGCCGCGACCTGCTTGTTGGGGTCGGCGAAACTGGCAGGTTCGGGGACCACGCCGGTAATCGGCAGTACGTCTTCGGGGCTGGTCCCCCAGGTGACCGTGGGCGCGATTTCGGCGGCGCCGACCGTCACGACCTTATCGTAACGCGCACCCGGATCGGTCGCGAGGCTGGTCCACCACGCGACCGCTGCGTCCCAATCGGCACCCTTGGGTGCGTAAGGCCGCCCCTTGATATAGGCAAAAGTCCTTTCGTCCGGCGCGATCAGGCCGGCGCGGGCACCGTGCTCGATCGCCATGTTGGAT
>JANXUP010000171.1 GCA_025356175.1 Sphingomonadaceae bacterium
ATCCCCCACGGCAAGTCTTTTCAGGTTTGCTGCATTACTTAGGGGACAGACGTTGCGGGTACTGGCTTTGGCATCACAGAAGGGTGGTTCGGGCAAGACGACCTTGTCCGGGCATCTGGCCGTGCAGGCGCAGCGCGCCGGTGCGGGCCCGGTCGTGCTGATCGACATCGATCCGCAAGGCTCGTTGGCCGATTGGTGGAACGAGCGCGAGGCGGAATTCCCGGCCTTCGCGCAGACCACGGTTGCGCGGCTGGCCGCCGACCTTGCGGTCCTGCGTCAGCAGGGCTTCCGCCTGGCGGTGATCGATACCCCGCCGGCAATCACCATGGCGATCCAGTCGGTCATCAATGTGGCCGAGCTGATCGTGGTGCCGACCCGCCCGAGCCCGCACGATTTGCGTGCTGTGGGCGCCACGGTCGATCTGTGCGAACGCGCCGGCAAGCCGCTGATCTTCGTGGTCAACGCCGCCACGCCCAAGGCCAAGATCACCTCGGAAGCCGCTGTGGCGCTGTCGCAGCACGGCACCGTCGCCCCGATCACGCTGCATCACCGCACCGATTTCGCCGCCTCGATGATCGATGGCCGCACGGTGATGGAAGTCGACCCCAACGGCCGCAGCGCTGCCGAAGTGACCGCGCTGTGGAGCTATATTTCGGACCGGCTCGAAAAGAACTTCCGCCGCACCGTGTTCGCCGCGCCGACTTCGGTCACCTCGATCCAGGGCGTGCATCGCCCCGCTGGCGGCTTCGGCCGCCGCGTCGCGGGTTCGTAAGGGGCAATCGGGGGCATGTCCGATCATAAACCCATCGCGTCGCTGACCCCGCGGCTGCTGGCCCGCAAGGGCGGCGCCAAGCCGGCGATGCGACCGCAGGCCGGCGCACTGGTGCTCAGCCATGAGGATCTCGGCTGGAACGATATGGGCCACGACGAAGCCGATTTCGGCCACGTCGTGTCGATCGAATCGGGCCGCGATATGCCTGCAGTGGTCCGCCAGCAGCGTACGCTGGGCCGCGAGGTGGAGCGCCGCTCGGCGCTCGCCGAAGGTCGCCGCGCGGCCTTTACCTTGCGGATGGACGCCGAGCGCCATCTGCAACTGCGCCTCGCTTGCACGGTTAAAGGGCGCAGTGCCCAGCAATTGATGACCGAGGCGCTCGACCGCCTGCTCGCCGAACAACCTGATCTGGCATCGCTCGCCGCGCAAGTGGCCCAGAGCCGCAAATAGCCAGAGCCGTAAATGGATCGCCGCACATGAGATTTTTCGAGGAAGGGACCTTTCCCATGCAGACCAGCCAGTTCCGCCGTTCGATCCTGCCGCTTGGCCTAGCTGGCGCAGTTGCGCTCGCCATGGCCGCAGGTGCGGGATTCAGCTCGGGCGCAGTCGCCAAGTCGAGCAGCGACAAGGCCGCCGCCGAAGCGCAGAAGGCGCTCGCCAAGGGGGACACTGTCAAGGCGGTGACGCTGGCCGAAGCCCTCGTCGCTTCGAACCCGCGCAATGCGTCGTACCGCTCGCTGCTAGGGCAAGCATACCTGCGCGCTGGCCGCTTCGAAAGCGCGGTGACCGCGCTTAACGATGCGATGAAGCTGGGGGACAATTCGGCCAAGACCGCGCTCTCACTGGCGCTGTCCGACATCGGTGCGGGCAAGAGCGGTGAAGCTGTCGCGATCCTCAATGACTGGCGCGATGCCATTCCGGCGGCCGACCTGGGCCTGGCCTATTCGCTGGCCGGCGATAGTGGCCGCGGCGTCGCGATCCTGTCCGATACGCTGCGCGGCGGCGACAATTCGCCCAAGGCACGCCAGAACCTCGCTTACGCCTTCGCGCTCGACGGACGCTGGCGCGAAGCCCGCATCATGGCCTCGCAGGACGTTCCCGCCGACCAGCTCGATGGGCGAATCAGCGGCTGGGTGATGCAGGCGCGTCCTGAAGATGCCAAGCTGCGCGTGGCCTCCCTGCTGCACGTGCCGATGGTTGCCGATAGCGGCCAGCCGGCCGCGCTCGCGCTCAACGCCAGCGGCGATCAGGAGCAGCTTGCGGCGGAAACTGGCGCGGTGAAGAACGATGCCCCGGCGGTTGCCGCAGCGGGTGAACTGCCCGCAGCCGCTGCTCCGGCGGCGAACCTTGCCCAGTACCAGCCGGTCGATGCTCCGGCCCCGGTTGCTGCTCCGGCGGTTGCTGAACAGACCCCGGAAGCCTTCTCGCCGGTCTACAATTCGAACCCGGTGGTCCAGCCGCTGCCGCAGAGCGGGCCCGAGGCGATGACCCCGCCGCCCGCTGCGCGCATGGCCGTTGCCTCGCGTCCCAAAACCGTAACGCATCGCCCGGGCCTGCGCCCGCGCCACGTGATGGCCAAGGTTTCGGGCCGCGGTTCGACGCACCTGGTCCAGCTCGGTTCGTTCGCGAGCGAGCAGGGCGCGCGCCGCGCCTGGGGTCACTATGCCGCGCGCAACCCCGAACTGCGCAATTTCAAGATGTCGATCACTCAGGCCGACGTGAAGGGTAAGCATTTCTGGCGCGTCGCTGCTGCCGGTCTCGATGGGCGCGGGGCCCAGGGCCTGTGCTCGTCGGTGAAGAACCGCGGCGGGGTGTGCTTTGCCTACGCCGCCAGCCGTTCCATGCCCGGCCGCCCGGCCAATGCTCCGGCCATGGCCAAGGCTGCGGCGATCAAGCCCAAGGTGCAGGTCGCGGTGAAGCCGGTTCCGGCGATCGGTCCGGTCAACGCCCGCCGCCATTGATCTTCCAAATATAATAACGGGAGCGCAGCCCCCTTCCGCCTCGGCGGGAGGGGGTTTCTCGTTCCTGGCCCGGTGCGCATTTCGCTTTCGCGAAAAGCTTTGCAACACCGGCCCGCTCCCCCGGCCCGACCACCCATTTAAGGTACCCTGAGGGTGGTCGGGCCGGG
>JANXUP010000042.1 GCA_025356175.1 Sphingomonadaceae bacterium
CGTCGGCATCCTGTTCATTGCCGTCATCTTCCTCGCGTGGTTTGAGGCATTGCTTTCGGGCACTTCGCTAATCACGCCGATCAGCCCGGCACTGCTGTGGTCACTGCGCGGGGTTGGGTTCGTCCTTGGCATTGGTGCGGCGGTGGTAGTGGTGTTTGGCGTGGGCGATGGCTCGCTGCTGCGGCGCGGGGCTACGCTGCTGTTCCTGCCGTTCATGTTCGCATGGGGCTTTGGCGAGATCGCCTACCGGATCAGCGACTGGACCGAATTCGGTTTTTCCAGCCAGCCATTCGAGCAGGCGCAGTATCCCATCGACTCGATCAGTCATGGTCGCCGGGGCGCGCGCAGCACGATCAAGATCGATCCGTTCGATACCGGTGACAAAACCGATATTCCAGTCACGACCGATCAGTACCATGACCTGGTCAAAACCAGCGCGGACAGCTGCGTAACGGTGATGCAGCGCAAGTCAGCCTCAGGCGCAATCGAGATCCAGACCAACGGGCGCTATGTCTTGAGCGAACCGGTCGAGGTGCCAGTGTCGCGCTGCGGTTTCGCCGCAGCGCGCGCCGAACCGGCACCAAGCGGTTCGGACAACCCCTGGAGCAAGGACTGACCTATCGGCCGTAAACCCGGCCCGACTGTGCCAGGCGCTGCCGCGAGGTATTGGCCGGGACCGCGATCGAACTGCTCGGATCATACGCTTTGCCGACGGCTTTGCTGCCCGCCGGAACCCAGATTTCGACCCGGGTGTTGGTGTAGCCGCTGGGATTGTAGCGCACCCAGAAACCGTCCGGATGAAGGCTCCACCGCGTTGCGGGAAGGTCGATGCTGCCGGGCCCGCGCGGGGCGATCCCGCCCAGCACAGCGACCCGCTCGATCTCGGCGTAGGACGAGCCCGGCGTGCTCAGCAGCCCGCGCATCCTGCTTTCCGCCGCAACGACAGTGCGCACCGGCCCCGGCAACCCGCCGGTGATCGAGGCGAGCTGCGGGCTGGTCAGCACGCCCAGCGCGCTGCGGTTGAGGGTGCCGAGCTGCTTGGTGGTCAGCAGTTTGGCCACAACCACTTTCAGCCGTGTGTCGAGATCCTCGAACTTGGCGCGCGCCACGATCGCCCATAGCAGCAGCTGGATATCGTGCTGCTCGATCTCGGGATGCGCGACCGAATTGTGCAGGATGCTGATCACCGCATCGCGCGCCGAACCTTTGACCGGCGCAAACAGGTAAGCATCGCCGCCGCCCGGCCCGTGCGTCCCGGCGTGCAGGCAATAGCTCTGCGCGGTCATCGCGAAGTACCCTGCGGCCAGCACGAAGCCGCCATCGGGCGTGCGCTTCAGCCCGGTCAGCGGCAGTGCCGCGCCCGGCGGGGCGAAGCCGTCCTTCGCCGGATCACCATAGACCGCGTCCTTGATGCTGGTCGAAACCGGCGCAGGGCCGTTCAGCACATCGGGGATCGCCGGGGTCTTGATCGGCAGGTTGCGCACCACGCTGCCGATACTGCCGAACTGCGCTTGCGCGGCGGTGGCAAGCAGCGCGCCGCTGCCCAGAATCAACGCCAGGGGAACGAGGCTGCGAACGGGTTTCATGACTTAGTCTTTCTTCAAATCAAGCGGGCGAGGCGCTGCAAAGCACCCCGCCCGAATTAATTCAGCCTAATCGGGGCTCAAACGTAGCCCAGCTTTCGGGCAACGAAGATCAAGATCATCGCGCCGAGGATCGACCATACGAACCCGGCTGGATGCATCCGCCCGTCCGAAGTCTTGTTCACCATCGAGCCGATGAATCCGGCCACGAATGACCCGGCAATGCCCAGCACCGCGCTCATCAACAGGCCCATATCCACCGGCCCGGGATAGAAGAACCTTGCCAGCAGGCCGACCACCAGGCCGACCACTGCCATGATTACATAGTTCATCGTTATTCCCCTCTTCCATGCCGAGCGGGGCATTTGGCGTCGAGTGCGCCGCGCCCGCCGGACTGGCGCAAAGCGACACCACGGTTGGGCCCAAGTCAAGCATTACGTAAGGTTACTTGGTGCAATCCCCCACGCGCGTGGTGGTTACCACTTCCTCGATATGCATCTTGCGCCCGGCGCCCATCGTCATGTCGGAGGTCGACGCGACGACCGTGCCGGTATCGGTGTAAGTCCCGTGACCGCTGGCAGTCAGCGTGCCGTTGCCCATCTGGCACGACATCGCGGTATCGATCGTGCCGCCGGCCACGTCGAACTTGTTGAACTGGCATTTCCCCTTCGCCATATGATCCTTCATCGATTCCGCGCCCTTGGCGGCATCCTCGGCAGAGAGGCAATAGGTCAGCGGCTTGCCCGTCATCGAACCCTTGACGCCCGCCGCAACCGCCGCGGGCATGCCAGGCATGTCAAACGACTTGATATCGATCCTGGTCTGATAAAGCCCGGGCTGGAAGTGTACGCCGGAAAGCGCTGCGACGGCCTTTTCAGGGGTCGAACCGCCGTTACCTGCAGCAACGTCGGAGCCGGTCCCGGCCTTGTTGCAAGCGGTGAGCGATAGCGCCGCGACCAGCGGCAGGACGAGTGACAAGCGCATGGTGGTTTCCCTTCAGCAAGAACGATCCGGCGCGAGCTTATCAAGCCTGCAGCGCGCTGCCAATCGCGCTTGGCGCTGGCTGGCGCGTGCCGCAACCCGGCCTTGCCGTAGGGGCAGCGGGGCGAGCCCGGAAAACCATGCAAATCCGGCTTGCAGCGGGGGCTTTCCTGCGCCTATCGTGGCCCCAAACATACCTGTGGGAGACCTGTCATGAACCTTGATTTCAGCGCCGAAGACCTCGCCTTCCGCGATGAGGTTCGCACCTTCATCGCCGAGAACTATCCCGCATCCTTGCGCGGCAAGCAGGATGAAGGCGACGAACTATCGAAGGAAGACTTCCTCTCGTGGCACAAGGTGCTCGCCAAGAAGGGCTGGGTCGCTCCTGCATGGCCGGTCGAATACGGCGGCACCGGCTGGTCGCAGACCCAGCGCTATATCTGGTCGGAAGAAACCGCGCGGGCCGATTGCATCCGTCTGATGCCGTTCGGCCTCGCGATGGTCGGACCGGTGATCTATGCCTTCGGCACGCCCGAACAGAAGGCCCACTTCCTCCCCCGCATCCTGTCGGGTGACGATTGGTGGTGCCAGGGCTATTCCGAACCCGGCGCCGGCTCCGACCTTGCCTCGCTCCGCACCAAGGCGGTGCGCGACGGTGATGACTACGTGGTCAATGGCCAGAAGACCTGGACCACCATGGCGCAGCACGCCGACTGGGGCTTCTTCCTCGTCCGCACCGATCCTGATGCGAAGATGCAGGAAGGGATCAGCTTCCTGCTGATCGACATGAAGAGCCCCGGTATTCAGGTTCGCCCGATCATCACGCTGGGCGGTGAGCACGAAGTCAACGAGGTGTTCCTCGACAATGTCCGCGTGCCGGTTTCCAACCGCGTTTACGAAGAGAACAAGGGCTGGACCTGCGCCAAGTTCCTGCTTGCACACGAGCGCGTTGGGATTGCCGGGGTCGCTTCGTCGAAGCGCGGGGTGGAAAAGATCAAGGCGATCGCGGCAACCGAGATGGACGGCGACCGTTCGCTGCTCGCCAACCCGTTCTTCAAGCGCAAGGTGGCCGAGCTCGAGATTGACCTTGCCGCGCTTGAATATACCGAACTGCGCACGCTCGCTGGCATGGCTGCGGGTAACAATCCGGGCCCGGAAAGCTCGGTGCTCAAGATCAAGGGCAGCGAAATCCAGCAGCGGCTGACCGAGCTGACGCTGGAGATGGCGGGGCACTATGGTGCACCTTATTTCCGCGGCTTCGGCGCAGGTGACAACGAGCATCCGATCGGTCAGGAATGGGCCAACCGCGCCGCGCCGA
Source organism: Sphingomonadaceae bacterium (assembly GCA_025356175.1). Lineage (GTDB taxonomy): Bacteria > Pseudomonadota > Alphaproteobacteria > Sphingomonadales > Sphingomonadaceae > Novosphingobium. Next base: position 3,883 of record JANXUP010000042.1, read on the forward strand.
CCTATTTCAACGCACGCAAGACGACGATCTACGGCGGATCCAACGAGATCCAGCGCAACGTGATCGCGAAGATGGTGCTCGGGCTCTAAGCCTGACCCCGACAAGGATTTGACGAAATGGACCTGAGCACCACCGAAACCCAGACCATGCTGCGCGACACGCTCGCGCGGTTTCTTGCCGATACCTACACCTTCGATGCTCGCCAGAAGATGCTGGCGAGCCCCGAAGGCCGCGATCCGGGGATCTGGCGCGCGCTGTCGAGCGAGCTTGGCCTGACCTGCGCGCCGTTCGCCGAAGAAATGGGCGGTATGGGCGGCGGCGCGATCGAAAATCAGATCATGATGGAAGAGCTCGGCAAGGTCATCGCGATCGAGCCGTGGGTGCAGACCATCGTCGCGGGCGGCGGGGCGCTCAAGGCTGCCGGCGGACCGCTGGCCGAGGCGACGATCCCGGCGATTATCGCCGGCGACTGCGTGATCGCCTTTGCCTATGCCGAGCCGCAGGGCCGCTACAACCTTGCCGACATCGGCACGACTGCCAAGCAGGACGGCGCAGGGTACGTGCTGAACGGCCACAAGGGCGTAGTCTATGCGGCACCCTGGGCCACGCACCTGCTGGTCACCGCGCGCACGGGCGGGAGCCGGCGTGAGCGCGAGGGCGTCGAACTGTTCCTCATCGACGCCAAGGCCAAAGGCATCTCGCGCCGCGACTATCCGACCGTCGATGGCTTCCGCGCTTCGGAAGTCTACTTCGAGAACGTCGCCATTCCCGGTGAAGCGCTGCTCACCGGCGGGATCGACCTGATCGAAAAGGTGGTCGACGAATGCACCGTCGCGATCTGCGCCGAGGCGACCGGGATCGGCCGCGCGATGCTCGCCCAGACGCAGGACTATGCTGGCCAACGCAAGCAGTTCGGCCAGCCAATCAGCAAATTCCAGGTGCTCCAGCACCGCATGGCCGACATGCTGGTCGAAGCCGAGCAGATCGCCTCGATGGCCCTGATGGGCACGCTGCGGCTCGACGAACCGGCAGCAGCGCGCAAGGCCGCGGTCTCGATGGTCAAGGCCAAGGTCGCCCGCTCGATCAAGTTCATCGGCCAGAACGCGATCCAGACCCATGGCGGGATCGGGATCACGGTGGAGCTGGCGATCGGTCATTACTTCAAGCGTGCGACCATGATCGAGAACCAGTTCGGTAGCGCCGACTACCACCTTGAGCGGTTCGAAGCGCTGACTTACGCGGCGTAAGGACGCACTGCAGTGCGCCGGGCGGTCTTGTTCGGCGCGGGCGGCGGGATTGGCGCGGCGCTTGGCCAGGCGCTTGCCGCTGATCCGGTTTATGACGAGGTCTGGCTCGGCGCGCGTTCTGCCCTGCCTGAGCCCGTCAGCACCCATGTCCGTACCTTCCGCTTCGACAGCGATGACGAGCCCAGCCTCGTTGCTGCAGCTGCACTGATCGGCGGCGAGCTCGACCTGGTTTTCATCGCCACCGGCTTGCTCCACCGCGAGGGCCTGCCGTCCCCTGAGAAGAGCTTCCGCAGCCTCGACCCCGCAGCGATGGCCGAACTATACCGCGTTAACGCGATCGGCCCGGCGATGATCGCCAAGCACTTCATGCCCCTCCTCCCCCGTTCGCGCCGCGCGGTCTTCGCGGTGCTCTCGGCGCGGGTCGGATCGATCGGCGACAACAAGCTGGGCGGCTGGCACAGCTACCGCGCGGCCAAGGCAGCGCTCAACATGCTGACCCAGAACTTCGCAATCGAGCTTGGCCGCAGCCACCCCCAGGCAGTGGTCGCCGCGCTGCACCCCGGCACCGTCGACACCCCGCTCAGCCGCCCGTTTCAGCGCGGTTTGCCAGATGGACAGGTGCAGCCTGTGGATACCACTGCGGCAAGCCTGCTTGGCACGCTGGCGCAGCTCACCCCCGATCAATCGGGCGGGCTCTACGCCTGGGACGGCACGCGCCTACCCTGGTAGTCAGCGCTCAGGTGTGCGCCGCCGCAACGATCGGCCCAGCCACTCCGGTCTGCACCAGCACTGCGGTCTTCAGCCCCGCCTGTTTGGCTGCGGGCAGGTTCCAATGCCTGGTTCCGCCGCTGAATTTGCCGAGCAGGGCAAACTCGCGCACCACATTGCGGTGCGGCAGGGTCCGCCCGCCATTTTCGCCGGCCTTGATCGGAATCTGAACGATCCGCGGATCGTAGCGCACCAGGTAAACCGAGCTCGGCGCGCTGGCTCCGGTGAGGGTCACCTGGCTGGCATCGAGCGCCACCGTCACCGCATCGCCGCCGCGATCGAACCGCTTCAGCGCACCCTCGACCTCGCCCTTGGCACCGCCAATCACGTCGCCGCGGCCATTGACCACCACTTGCGGCGTGAACACCCCGTCATGATGAAGCGCATCGGCATAGGCGTGCTGGCGCGCGGTAAAGGCGGGTTGGGCGTAAATGTCCTTCCAGCCGAGGTAATCCCAATAGATCACTTGCCACGACAGGGTCAGCACTTGCGGACGATCGGCCAGCGCCATGACATTCGCGTTGGCTGGCGGACATGACGAGCATCCCTGGCTTTGAAACAGCTCGATCACCTGCAGGCCGTGGCCTGCCGGCAGCGGCGCAGCCTGGCCTGACGAGCAGGAGGCCAGCGCCGCGCCGAGCATGGCCGCGAGCGCGCTGCGGATCGGGACGGAAGGTCGGCTCATGGCGGCGTCTCCAGGTGGTGTACCCGCCAGTTCGCCACGCTTGACCGAACGGTTACATCAACAGCCCCAGGTGCAGCTCAGCGCCGCGCCGCCGTTGAGCGACACGACCTGCGCCGAACCCCCGCAGGCCTCATCCTCGACCGGGCTGTAATCGGGTTCGAGGGGGGCGGCGAAGCCCAGTCGGGCAAGCGTTTTCTGCACTTTCGAGGCGGGTTCGAGGAAGCTGATCGTGCGGGTATAGCTGCTGTCGCTCTCCGCCGGGGAAACACGGTGCGTGGTCACCCGGCTCAGGCGCAGCCCGTGCCAGGTCGTGCCATCGGGAAACTTCAGCGCCGCGTCCGAGGTGTTCAGCTGGCCGGCATCGGTGACCGATTTGGCCCAGACCCCGAGCGGCGCATCCCACGCATCAAGCTTGACCGTCACCCCTTTGCCGCTGCCCAGATCCATCGCCGCGTCGAGCTTCTTGTACATCGCTTCAAGCACCGGCCCGGCCTTGCACTGATCGGCCGCCGCGAACTTGAGCGTCCCGTCAAGCGCGACCGGCAGCGCGGCTTC
>JANXUP010000103.1 GCA_025356175.1 Sphingomonadaceae bacterium
TCAACACACGTCGATCCTAGTTCGGCCCCGTCATTACCCCTGCGACAACAGGAGAGGTGGTGGAGCCGCCGGGTACCGCCCCCGGGTCCGCTGTGCCTATTGCACGCAACAATTTATCACCATAGCCGGGCGAACCCGGCAGGGACCTATATAGGCGCTTTGGGATTAATGTGAAGTGAGCAGCCAAAAAGCCCTCTCGTCCAGGTGGATGAGGGGCCCCCAGCCGCACTTGTGCGAGCGGCCTACTTCTTCAGCGCGTCGCGGATTTCGGTCAGCAGATCAACCTCGCTCGGCCCCGCATCGGCAGCTGCAGGTGGGTTAATGCGGTTGGCGAACTTAACCAGTTGGAAGATCACGAAAGCCAGAATCACGAAGTTGAAGATCACGCTGACGAGGTCACCCCAGGCCAGCACGTTTGCTCCGGCGGCCTTGGCTGCAGCCAGCGGCATGCCCTCGATCACCTTGTCGGCCCCGCCCAGCACAACATATTTGGCCGAGAAATCGATCCCACCGAAAATTGCCCCGATGATCGGCATGATGAAGTCATCGGTCAGCGCGGTGACGATTTTGCCGAATGCGGCGCCGATGATCACGCCGACGGCGAGGTCCATCACGTTGCCATTGTTCACGAACGCCTTGAATTCCGATGCCATCGACATGGTTTTTCTCCCCTTATAGTCCCCGTCGATGGCCCGTCTGGCATAGGTCGCTGCACGCCTCAACAACCGTTTGCGGAAGCATAATTGCACGCACGGTGCTTGAAGAGCCTAATACACACGCTACATTCGCTAGCTTGAGGCGGCGTCGCCGCTTGTGTGGAGGGATGAAGTCCATGTCCGAACGTCTTTCGAGCATTCTGCCGCGCGTCGCTGTTGTGGCCGTGATCGCTGCCGGTCTGGGCGGCTGCGGGGTCAATTCGGTACCCACCGCTGAAGAACTCGCCAAGAACAAGTGGGCCGATGTCCAGGCTGCGTTCCAGGAACGCGCCAACCTCATCCCCAACCTCGCTGCCGTCGCCAAGGGTGCTGCCGAGCAGGAAAAGGGCATTCTCGTCGGGGTGACCGAAGCCCGCGCCAAGGCGACCAGCATCACTCTGAGCGGTGACGATCTCAAGGATCCGGCCAAGATGAAGGCGTTCCAGGACGCGCAGAACCAGTTGTCGGGCACGCTCGGCGGGTTCGGCCGCCTGCTGGCCAACACCGAAGCCTATCCCGAGGTCAAAAGCATCACCAATTACCAGATGCTGCAGAGCCAGCTTGAGGGTCAGGAAAACCGCATCCGCATTGCTCTCAGGGACTACAATGAGGCGGTGCGCGCGTATAACACCACGATCCGCACCTTCCCCGACGCGATCGGCGCCAAGGTGATCTATGGTGCAAAGCCGATGGTTCCCTACGAAGCGGTGACTCCAGGTGCAAATGTCGCGCCCAGCCTCGACGGAAAGGTCTAGGACCAGCCCATGACCGACCAGCCTGGCACCGCCGGGCGTCCTGTCCGGCGCTTCGCAGGTTGCGCGTTGCCACTGGCGCTGGGGAGCTTGCTGCTGGCGCTGGCGGTGTTCATGCGGCCGACTGGCATGGCGGCGGTAACCCCGCTGTCTCAGCCTGCTGCTGTGCCAACCCAGACTGCCCAGCCGTTGGTCGAGCCCAGTGCTGCGGCCGCGCCGGCCAATTCGGACGGGCTGCAGTTCCCTGCGCTGACCGGTCCGGTGGTCGATGAAGCCGGGGTGATCCCCGATGACGTCGAGGCGCGGCTGAGCCAGAAGCTGGTCGCGCTCAAGGCCCAGTCGCAGCGCCAGCTTCAGGTGGTGACCGTCGCCAGCCTGCAGGATTACGAGATCTCCGACTATGCCAACCGGCTGTTTCGCAACTGGCAGCTTGGCGACAAGAGCCGCAACGACGGGGTGATGCTGCTGATCGCACCCAATGAGCGGCGCATGCGGATCGAGGTCGGCTATGGCATGGAGCCGATCATTACCGACGGGTTCTCGTTCCTGGTCATCAACAAGATCATCACGCCCAAGTTCAAGGCGGGCGACCTGCCCGGCGGGATCGAAGACGGAGCCGACGCACTAATCCAGCAGTTGCAATTGCCGCCCGATCAGGCTGCGCAGATTGCCGCGCAGGCCAATGTGCAGCAGGCGCAGGATCAGAAGGCGGCGCGCAACCGGTTCAATCCCGCTTCGCTGATCTGGCTCGGCTTCTTCTTCCTGTTCTTCATCCTGCCCATGCTGCGGCGGATGCGCGGCGGGCGCGGCTACCGCTCCAGCGGTTTGGGCAACGTCATCCTGTGGAGCGTGCTCGACGGAATGGCGCGCGGCGGACGTGGCGGCGGCGGGGGCAGCGACTGGGGCGGTGGTGGCGGCGGCGGAGGCGGCTGGGGCGGCGGCGGCGGTTCGTCCGGCGGCGGCGGCGCATCGGGGAGCTGGTAAGCATGGCCCATAACTTTACCCTGACCGACGCCGAACGCGATGCAGTAAGCAGCGCGGTCGCCGAGGCCGAAGCGCACAGTGCGGGCGAGATCGTGACAATCATGGCCGAACGGTCGGACAGCTATCACGATGTCGCGCTGGTCTGGTCGGCGCTGGTCGCCTTCCTCATGCTCGGAGCACTCGCTTTCGTCCCGCAGTTCTACCTTGGTCTGATCGACCGCGTAACCGGGGCGTGGCAGCCTGACTGGCACCCGGGCAAGGTCTTCGCGCTCGCGCTGTTTGCCGCCAGCCTCAAATTCCTCGCCATGTGGCTGCTCCAATTGTGGCAGCCGCTGCGGCTTGCCTTGGTTCCTGGCCCACTCAAGCACGCCCGCGTTCGCCGCCGCGCGATGACCAATTTCAAGATCGGGGCAGAGCGGCGCACCCATGGGCGCACCGGTGTGCTGATCTACCTGAGCCTGGCCGAACGCCGCGCCGAGATTGTCGCCGACGATGCGATCGCGGCCAAGGTTGCGCCCGAAGTGTGGGGCGCCGCAATGGCGACATTGGTTGGCGAAATCCGTAACGGCCGGGCGGCCGCCGGGCTGGTTGGCGCAGTGACGCAAGTCGGCGCAGTCCTGGCCGAACACTTCCCCCGCGCCGATGACGACGTGAACGAACTGCCCGACCGGTTGATCGAGGTATGACACCCGACGAGCCGGAACACGTCGAGTGGCAAGGCAAGTTCATCTCTGCTCGGACTCGCGGCAAGTGGGAGTACGTCGCCCGTGCCCGCGGCATCCGTGCGGCAGTGATCCTCGCGATCGATGCCGATGACCATGTCCTGCTGGTCGAGCAGTACCGCGTGCCGCTGGGCAAGGCCTGCCTCGAACTGCCCGCCGGATTGATCGGCGATGATGATAGCGCCCCCGACGAAGACCTTGCCGCAGCCGCCGCGCGCGAACTGGAGGAGGAAACCGGCTACCGCGCCGACCGCATCGAAGTGATCGGCGAATTCTACTCCTCTCCCGGCATGGTCAGCGAGAGTTTCACACTGGTCCGCGCGCATGGCCTCACCCTAGTCGGACCCGGCGGCGGAACCGACAGCGAGGACATCACCGTCCACCGCGTCGCGCTCGCCCATCTTCCGCAATTCGTCGAAATGGCCCGGTCGCGCGGATTGGGGATTGACGTAAGGCTGCTGATGTTGCTGGCTCCGGGGATATTAGGAGAGAGATCATGAGCGGACGGGTTGCAGGTAAGAAGGCGCTGATTACGGGCGCGGCACAGGGACTGGGCGCGGCGCAGTCGATGATGCTGGCGCGTCAGGGGGCGCAGGTCTTGCTCGCCGACGTGAATGCGACGGGCGCCGCCGACCAGGCTGCCAAGATCAATGCCGAGCTCGGGGCCGGCACCGCCTTTTCCGTAGCGCTCGATGTTACATCCGAAGACCAGTGGATCGCCGCGATCGATTTCGCGCACGAAGCGATGCAAGGCCTCTCGGTGCTGGTCAACAACGCCGGGATCGGCGTGCGCGGCAATATCGAGACCTGCACGCTCGCCGATTGGCATCGCGGCTTTGCGGTCAACGTCGATTCGGTATTCCTTGGTTGCCAGAAGGCACTGCCCCTGATGAAAGACAGCCAGCCCGGCTCGATCATCAACATTTCCTCGATCGCCGGACTGATCGCCAGCGACACCATGCCTGGCTACAACGCCAGCAAGGCGGCGGTGTGGATGCTGTCCAAGTCGGTCGCGCTGTACTGCGCCAAGATGGGCTGGGACATCCGCAGCAATTCTGTCCACCCGACCTTTATCGACACCCCAATCCTTGACGGCATGGTCGCATCCTCGGGCAAGTCCAAGGACGTGATCATGGAGAAGCTCGCCCGGCAAATCCCGCTCAAGCGAGTCGGCCACCCCGACGATATCGCCAACGGCGTGCTCTATCTTGCCAGCGACGAGAGCCGCTTCATGACCGGGGCCGAGCTCAAGCTGGACGGCGGCATTTCCGCGATGTAGGCCTCTCCCGATGGGAGAGGTTACCGACAAGCCCCTAGACCGGCCAAAGCCGCGGGCTTTCCGCGTCACCTCGTTTGACGTGGCAGCAGAGGCGGGCGTCAGCCAGTCGACAGTCAGTCGCGCGCTGGCGGGCGATCCCGTGGTTAGCGAAGCGACCCGGGCGCGGGTTGCGGCGGCAGCGGCCAAGCTCAACTACTCGATCGACGAGAACGCCGCGCGGCTGCGCACCGGGCGCACCGGCACCTTGGCAGTGGTGGTGATCTGCCGCCCGGATGAGGACCGCAAGGACCTCAACCCGTTCACCTATGCGCTGCTTGGCACGATCTGCGCGGCAGCCTCGGCGCGCGGATTTGAGACGTTGGTCAGCTTTCAGGACAGCCCTGCGAACCTGTCGGGCCGCTATGAGGAACAGCGCAAGGCCGATGGGCTGATCGTGATCGGCACCACCCAGAACGAAGCCGCGTGGGACTATTACCGCGACCTTGGCGCTTCTGGCATGCACTGGGTCTGCTGGGGCTCGCCCTATGACGAACTTGAGTGGATCCGCAGCGACAACCACCAGGGCGCGGCCTTGGCGACGCAGCACCTGCTCGATGCGGGAGCGAGCCAAATCGCCTGCATCGCCTCGCTCGATTCGCTCCAGCGCCAGTTCAAGGAACGCTACGACGGCTATGCCGAAACCGTAGTCGCCGCCGGGCATCAACCCTGGCTGGTCGAGATCGAGCATGGCCTCTCCCGCGACGAACAGGGCCGCCGCGCGGTCGCCGCGCTGATCGCCAGCGGGCGGAAGTTCGACGCGGTCTTCGCGGTCTGCGACGAGATCGCACTGGGGGCCTTGTGCGCCCTCTCCGAAGCAACCGTCCGCGTGCCGCAAGACGCCGCGCTGATCGGCTTCGACGGCATCCGCGCCAGCGCCCAGGCGATGCCCCCGCTCAGCACGATCGAGCCCGATTTCCAGGCCGCCGGGGCGATGCTGGTCGAGAAACTCCTCGCCGGGATCGCGGGGGAGCCCCACGCCCCGCGCCGCGTGCCGGTGCGGCTGGTGGCAAGGACCAGCACCGCGCGCTGACACCGCTTCCGCCCAGCGGAACGATTACGCCGCCAACGGGTTAACCCTGTAACGCCGCGCCGCATTAGGCGCCCGCCAGGAGAACACCCATGCACAAGTTCGCAATCGCCGCCGCTGCCGCCGTGATGGCGCTGACCGGAACCGCTGCCATTGCGCAGATGGACCGCAGCCACACCACCACCACGATGCAGGACCCGATGGGCAACCGCACCACCACGACCACCCGGACGATGGACCGCTCGATGGACGGCCAGAACGGCAACCGCACGATGGAGCGCACTACGGTTCGCACTCACCATTCGCGCAGCGACATGCGTGACAACCGCCAGATGCGGAACGGCCACGATATGCGCGGCACCAACCGCTCGTGGCATTCGAACCGCACCCACTGCAAGACCTGGTGGAGCCACGGCCGCAAGATGCGCAACTGCAGGACCATGATGCGCCACCACATGTAACGAGTTTCCGGTCTGGCGGCGCGCCGATCCCCCTCCCAGCGTCCCCGAACCGGCGAAGCGCGGTGGCAGCAATGCCGCCGCGCTTTTACTTTGCCCCTCCGATTCAGCGCTGCGGGAACCCTTCGCCCGCTGCAGCGTCTAACCCATGACGTATTCGCGTCGCACAGAAGGGGATTTCCATGCGCAAGACCGTTACCCTCGCCGCGCTCGGCTGCACG
>JANXUP010000185.1 GCA_025356175.1 Sphingomonadaceae bacterium
GAATCCGCCCGCGCCGACCGACTGCTTGACGGTGCCCGCCTCGATGATGGCGAATAGCGCCCGGTCGGCCAGCCCCGCCCCTTCACAAACCCGCCCATTGCTGCAAAAGGCTGGCCATGCGCGCCCGAAGCCTGATCCTGATAACTTTGCTGCTTGCCGCCAGCCCGGCCCTCGCGCGTGACGCTCTGGGCATGTTCGGGGCTTGGGGGACGTTCCGAGATAGCGCCGTGCCGCGCTGCTATGCCATCGCCATGGCCGCACCATCGACCAAAGCCCGCGAGTTTCAGCCTTACGCCGACGTCGCCTGGTGGCCGCGCGGCAACGTGCGCGGACAAGTGCACTTTCGCCTGTCACGCAAGCTGCAACCGGGCAGCGCGATCACGCTGTCGATCGGCGGGCAGCGCGTGGCCCTCACCGGCGGCGGGGCCGATGCCTGGGCCAGCGACAAGCGTGGAGACGCAGCGATCATCGCCGCGATGCGCGGAGCCGGGGAAATGACCGTGAGCGCGCGTGACGCCATGAGCCGCGGATTTTCCAATACATGGGACCTGACCGGCGCGGCCAGCGCAATGGATGCCGCCACACTCGCCTGCGCCAGCCTGCGCTAGCTTTTACGGGGCATCGCGCCTATATCGCGCCGGCTATGGCCGATACCGCACTCATGAGCATCCCGGGTCTGTTCGACCCGGTTCCTACCCCGCGTGACATTACCGCGCGGACCGATGGGCGGGTCGACCTGATCGGCCTGCCCAAGCCGCGGATCATCGAACTGTTCGCTGCAGCCGGGCTCGATGCCAAAGCGGCCAAGCTGCGCGCCAAGCAGGTATTCCATTGGCTCTACCACCGCGGCGCGACCGATTTCGCCGCGATGACCGACATCGCCAAGGATATGCGCCCGTGGCTCGGCGAACGCTTCGTGATTGGGCGGCCCGAGGTGATGCTGTCGCAGCATTCGAGCGACGGCACCCGCAAGTGGCTGCTCAAGACCGCCGACGATCACGAATACGAGATGGTCTTCATCCCCGATGAAAGCCGCGGCACGCTGTGCGTTTCGAGCCAGGTCGGGTGCACGCTCAACTGCCGGTTCTGCCATACCGGGACGATGCGACTGGTCCGCAATCTGACCCCGGGCGAGATCGTCGGCCAGGTCATGCTGGCGCGCGATGCGCTGGGCGAATGGCCTAATTCATCGTCGTCCCGGGCTGGACCCGGGACCGCTGGCCTCATGCCGCAACCTTTCGCCCAGTTCCCAGCGGTCCCGGATCAAGTCCGGGACGACGATTGGGACGACGAAGACGACGACGACGATGGCGGTGGCTATTCCGCCGATGGCCGCTTGCTGACCAACATCGTGATGATGGGCATGGGCGAGCCGCTGTATAATTTCGACAACGTCCGCGATGCGCTGAAACTGGTGATGGATGGCGATGGCCTGGGCCTGTCGAAGCGCCGGATCACCCTGTCAACCAGCGGCGTGGTGCCGATGATGGCCCGCGCGGGCGCAGAGATCGGAGTCAACCTTGCAGTTTCGCTCCACGCCACCAACAAGGCCGTGCGCGACGAGATCGTGCCGATCAACCGCAAGTACGGGATCGAGGAACTGCTGCAGGCCTGCGCCGACTATCCCGGTGCTTCGAACGCCCGGCGGATCACGTTTGAATACGTGATGCTCAAGGACAAGAACGACAGCGATGCCGATGCGCGCGAACTGGTGCGGCTGATCAAGCTGTACAACCTGCCCGCCAAGGTCAACCTGATCCCGTTCAATCCCTGGCCCGGCGCGATCTATGAATGCTCCAGCCCGGAACGGATCAAGCGCTTCTCCGACATCGTCTTCGATGCCGGGATCAGCGCGCCCGTCCGCACCCCGCGCGGCCGCGATATCGATGCCGCCTGCGGCCAGCTCAAGACCACCGCGCAAAAGATGACCCGCGCCGAGCTTGACCGGCTGGCCGACGAAAAGCAGGCCGCGCTGGGCTAGGTTTGCCCAATCGTTTTGTTAGTGTTTTTGGACTAGGAAGCAGTTCTTTGGAGCCGACCTCATGAAACGCGCAATCATTATTGTTGCTCTTGCCGCCCTGCCGCTCGGGGCCTGTTCCAGCACGGCGAAGCCTGACGACACCAAGGCTGCCGCTACCGGAACGGCCGCAAAAGAACACGTCAATCCCTGGGCCAAAGACACCCCGCCGGGAAGCCAGACTAGCGAAGGCGCGACCGCCAAGCCCAACCCGAATTAGGCTCCTAAGCCTCAACCGCCAATGCAATCGCCCGGCATCGCCGGCACGCCTGCTCTGCCGCAACGTGCCAGGCCAAAACGAGCCGGCAATGGATAAGTTCCGAAAAGGCGCTAGGTGCCATTCGCGTAGCTGATCATGTTCGCGCGTCACCGTGCTTCAGGCTCATTTCATCCCGTCAGTCCGCAACACAACGCGCCGTTCATCTGGCGTTGTGCCCAGGCTCGCTTATCTGTTGCGACACCTCTGCAACAGGATGAAAGGAATCGGCAGCCATGAAGAAGACTGTCCTTGCGGTGGTGATCGCGGTCACCGCACTTACCTCGATCCCCGCATTCGGCGATCCGCCACCATGGGCCCCGGCGCACGGCCGCCGCGCGCATGAGCGCTACGAAAGTTCTGATCGCGGCGGCGATTACCAGCGCGATTACAACCGCACCGACAACGGCATCGCTTACTGGCGCGGTGATGACGGACGCTATCACTGCCGCCGCAGCAACGGCACGACCGGTTTGCTGGTCGGTGCAGCGCTTGGCGCATTGCTAGGCCGCTCGGTCGACCGATACGGCGACCGTTCGACCGGGACCATCCTCGGCGCAGCCGCTGGCGCGCTGCTCGGCCGCGAGGTTGAGCGCGGCCAGACCCGCTGCAGATAACGGCCCGCTGCCGATAACGAGAACAACTGTTGACCTGACGGGCCATCCTCCGCCAAGCCACGGGGGATGGCCCGACCCTCTCCCGCACTCCCTGCAGTCCTGATCACCGGTGCCGCACGGCGGATCGGGGCGGTGCTGGCCCGGCGTTTTGGTGAAGCAGGCTGGCACGTGGTGATCCACGCGGGGCACTCTCCGCGCGAGGCCGAGGCACTGGCCGCCACTCTCTCCTCAGCCGAGGTCGTGCAGTGCGACTTGGTCGATGGTGAAGCGGCGCTTGCGATGATCGCGGATCTGGCCGAACGGCTACCCGACTGGCGCGTGCTGATCAACTCGGCGGCGGTGTTCAAACCCGATACCGCAGCAGCGATCGACCCCGATATCTTCACTGAAGCCATGACGGTGAACGCCGAAACCCCGGCGCGCATGACGCAGGCCTTCCTGGCATCGGCGCGCAGCCAGGGCGGCAAGCGGGTGATCCAGTTCCTCGACCAGAAGCTCGCCAATCCGAACCCCGATTTCTTCAGCTACACAATGGCCAAGCACGCGCTGGCCGCGACCGTCAAAATGCTGGCGATGGCCGCCCCCGATTCCGCGACGCGCATCTACGGCCTCGCCCCCGGCGCGATGCTCCCCAGCCATGACCAGCGCGACGCAGAGCATGAGTTGAGCGGGCGGATGAACCTGCTCCAGCGCCTGACCGATCCCGAAGAACTGGCTGACGCCGCGCTGTTCCTGAGCCAGGGCTGGCTGGCGAGCGGCGAGACGCTGTTCATCGATTCGGGGCAACATCTGCTGTCGCAGCCGCGCGACGTGCTATATCTGGCGCGGCAATGATCGAAGCCCTGCTCACCTCCACCGCAGTTGTCGCGCTTGCCGAAATCGGTGACAAGACGATGCTGCTCGCGATTGTCCTCGCCGCACGCCTGCGCGCGCCGTGGGCGATCCTGGCCGGGATCCTTGTCGCGACGATTGCCAACCATTCGCTCGCCGCGCTGGTCGGCACCGAAGTGGCCGGCCTGCTTGAAGCGCAATGGTTCCGGATCGCGGTGGCGCTGGGCTTCATCGCCATGGCCGCCTGGACCCTGATCCCCGACAAGCTCGACGATGTTGACCACGCTGTGCGCAGCCATGGCAGCGCATTCCTGACCACCGTCGTTTCGTTCTTCCTGGTCGAAATGGGCGACAAGACGCAGATCGCGACCATTGCGCTCGCCGCACATTATCACTCCGTGCAGGTGGTCGCGGCCGGGACCACGCTCGGTATGATGCTCGCCAATGGCCCGGCGGTATTTCTGGGCGAAGCGATCGTCCAGCGGGTCTCGCTGCGGGCGACCCGCGCGATCGCGGCTTTGCTGTTCCTCGCCCTCGGCCTGTGGCAGCTGATGGCGCTACTGGGCTGAGCGGCGGTAACTTTCGCCCTGCCTCATCCGAAACTGTCAGCGGCATGCGGCAGTAAACCGCTCGATTCCGGCATTTGCCCCTTGCACCTGCGGTGCACCTGAATAGGTTCCCTGATTATGTGGTTACTCGACAAGATGCTCCGCGCGGTGATCAAGGAAGGTCAGCTGCTTATCCGTGACTACGACGGGAAGCTCTATCGCTACGGCGATCCTGCTGAAGCGCCCGTCACGATCCGCTTCACCGACAAAAGCGCGGCCCTGCACGTCGCCAAGGATCCCCGCGTCGGCGCGGGCGAAGCTTATATGGACGGCCGCATGGTAATCGAACCGCCGCATGACGTGCGCGATATGGTGCTGCTGGTCATGCGCAACGCCAACCGCGGCCACGGCTCGGTCGAAGCGCCGAGCGCGCTGCGCCGTGGGATCGACTGGACGATGGCCAAGGCCGACCAGATCAACCTGCGCCCCAAAGCCAGCACCAACGTCACTCACCACTATGACCTGACCCGCCAGTTCTACGAGCTGTTCCTCGACGAGAACCGGCTCTACACGATGGCCTACTTCACCGACCCGGCGAACACGCTGGAACGCGCGCAGCTCGACAAGCTCTCGCTGATCGCGGCCAAGTTGCGCCTGGAACCGGGCAAGTGTGCGGGGCTCCGGCTGCTCGATATCGGCTGCGGCTGGGGCGCGCTCGGACTTTACCTCAACCGGCATTACGGGATCGAAGTCGTCGGGGTCAGCCTCGCCCCCGATCAAGTCAAGTTCGCCAATGAACGTGCTGCGGCGGCGGGTGTAGCTGACCAGGTTCAATTCAAGCTGATGGATTACCGCGACGTGGCCGGACAGTTCGACCGGATCACCAGCGTCGGCATGATCGAACACATCGGCGCGCCGCATTTCCGCGAATACTTCGCCAAGACCAACAATCTGCTGACCGATGACGGGATCATGCTGACCCATACCATCGGGCGGGTCGACGGCCCCGGCACCACCGACAAGTGGACCCGCAAATACATCTTCCCGGGCGGCTACATCCCCGCGCTGAGCGAACTGGTCCGCGCGATGGAGCAGACCAAGTGGGAGATCGGCGATGTCGAATTGCTACGCTATCACTACGCTTATACCATTGCCGAATGGTACCGCCGCACCACGCTGCACGAGGCCGAGCTGACCGCGCTTTACGACGCCCGGCTGTTCCGCATGTGGCAGTTCTACCTCGCCGGCGCCGAACAGAGCTTCCGCAACGGCGAGAACGTCAACTTCCATATCCTATCAGCCAAGGACCGCAACACGCTGCCGATGACGCGTGACTGCATCCAGCCGGAATTCGAGCGGTTATCGAAGCTGGATGAAGCACCGGAGTGGCATCTAGAGCAGCAGGCGGCGGAGTAGTCAGTCAGGATACTGCGCGTTCATCCGCTCCCAGCTCATCGCGATCAATTCTTCCAGCACCGCCTGATCCACGTCGCTCAGCTTCTTGAAGTAGAGGCAGCCCTTGCCGTTGGCGTGCTTGCCCAGCTTGGCCGCCAGCTCGGCCCCGCGGCCCTCGCATTGGCTGGCGATCTGCATCGCATAAAGCGTGTGCGCGCCCTTGCGGGGTGAGAATCCGGCGCGGCACATCGTGCCTTCGCGGCCGCTCTCGTATTTGTAGCTGTAGCTACCATAGCCGATGATGCTCGGCCCCCACATCTTCGGCTCGAACCCGGTCACGCGCCGATATAGCGCATTGATCGCCTCCGCATCGGCGCGGCGGGCAGCTTCGGGCAATGCTGCGATGTAGTCGGCCACGCTGACTTCGGTCGCCTTGGTCTTCAGTTCCGTCTTGGCCATCGGCTTGCCCTCCCTGCTCGCATGCACTAGTGGCGCGGCCAATCCTAACCCCTGTGCAGCGGAATTCCAGTCATGTCGGATATCAAGGAAGTCGCCCCCAAGAAGGTCGTCCTCGCCTATTCGGGCGGGCTCGATACTTCGGTGATCCTGAAGTGGCTGCAGGTAACCTATGGCTGCGAGGTGGTGACCTTCACCGCCGACCTGGGCCAGGGCGAGGAACTCGAACCCGCGCGGGCCAAGGCCAAGCTGATGGGGCTGCCCGACGAGAACATCTACATCGACGACCTGCGCGAGGAATTCGTCCGCGATTTCGTCTTCCCGATGATGCGCGCCAATGCCCGCTATGAAGGCGATTACCTGCTCGGCACCTCGATCGCGCGGCCGCTGATCTCGAAACGGCTGGTCGAAATCGCGCATGAAACCGGCGCCGATGCGATTGCCCACGGCGCGACCGGCAAGGGTAATGATCAGGTGCGGTTCGAGCTCAGCGCCTATGCGCTCGATCCCAACATCAAGGTCATCGCCCCGTGGCGGGAATGGGAGCTGACCAGCCGCACCGCGCTGATCGACTGGGCCGAGCAGCACCAGATCCCGGTGCCCACGGACAAGCGCGGCGAAAGCCCGTTCTCGACCGACGCCAACCTGCTCCACACCAGCAGCGAGGGCAAAGTGCTCGAAGACCCATGGGAAGAAACCCCCGACTACGTCTATTCGCGCACCGATAACCCCGAAGACGCGCCCGACGCGCCCGAATACATCACGATCGACTTCAAGCGCGGTGACGGCGTCGCGCTGAATGGCACGCCGATGTCGCCCGCAACCTTGCTCACCGAACTCAACACGCTGGGCAAGCGCCACGGGATCGGCCGGCTCGACTTGGTCGAGAACCGCTTCGTCGGGATGAAAAGCCGCGGGATGTACGAAACCCCCGGCGGCGAAATCTACGCCCGCGCGCATCGCGGGATCGAGAGCATCACGCTCGATCGCGGCGCGGCACACCTCAAGGACGAGCTGATGCCGAAATATGCCGAGCTCATCTACAACGGCTTCTGGTTCGCCCCGGAGCGCGAGATGCTGCAGGCGGCGATCGATCTCAGCCAAGAGAAAGTCAGCGGCACCGTGCGGCTCAAGCTGTACAAGGGCATGGCCAGCGTGGTTGGGCGCAAGTCACCCAATTCGCTCTACTCGGAACGCCACGTAACCTTCGAGGATGACGCCGGGGCCTACGACCAGAAAGACGCTGCCGGGTTCATCAAGCTGAATGCGCTGCGTCTGAGGCTGCTGGCCCAGCGGGATCGGTAGGGCTGGCTCGCGCAAAGGCGCAAAGGCGCAAAGAAGGATTTGGGCCCGCGCAGAGTTCGCAGAGGGCGCAGAGACTTGTCTGCGCCGCAGGCATGGTTTGTCGAGCAACGTCGCGTCAGAGGCTGAGGCACGTTTGAAAAGCGGCAGAGCCGCGAATCCCGTCTCTGCGTCCTCTGCGAACTCTGCGCGAGCATCCCTTTACTTCTTCGCGCCTTTGCGCCTTTGCGAGCGCAAATCGAAGCACGCCCGGCTCTCGAATCTGCTTGCCGGAACACGCAACCCGCAACTGTCCACCGCAACAAAAGGGTTATCCACCGTCAAAGTGTCACATTGTGGATAAGTGCCTCATTTTCCGCTTGCGCGACTCGGTTCCGGGGCGCAGCTTGAACTGGTCGAGACAGTGACACCGCACTTGAAGATGAAGCTGGAAACAGCTGAAACGGAAAGGGAAAACGTAAGGATCGATCTGGCAGCGATGCCCGCTAGCAGCGTCGGAAAACACGCCTCAGGAAGTCTTCGGACGGAATATGGCGAACCGCAGATGCAGTGAGTGGCGCGAGGTCAGCAGGCCGGTTTGACAGCGGTCGGGAAGGACGGAAGGAAAGCAAGGCTTCGGCCTCGTTGACCGGAAGATCGGAACGATAAGGCATCAAAGCGGTCACGGAACCGCCAGGTGATGGATGAAGGTCAAGTCGGCTTGCCGGGGAGACTGGAACCACCGCCTGACGGGACCGGACACCGGCAAGGTAACCGGGCGAAGAAAGCCGGCTCTCACGAGCCACCGGCCAAGCCAAAGCAGGCAATGCTCGATCCGCAAGGTGAAGGCGATGCCAGCAGAAGCAACCCCGGGACAGGCGATCGCCCAAAATCGTTCGGAAGCAATGCAGGTGTGCTTGGGGCTGACAGCAATGTCGGCCCCATTTGCGTTTGGAGGTGGCGCTCTGCCTTGCCGCCTTGTCTGACCGTGGTAGAGCGGTGGCATGAAGCGCATCTTATTCATTTATTTTTTGCTGATCAGCGGAGCGGCTCCCGCGAGTACGCCGGTGCAAGACGGCTTTGCTGGTGCTCTTCGAGGGTGCGAAACCTGGGTGCTCGATCCTGCTAGCTGGGTCGATGGACCTCGATCTTTCGAAAGCAAGGTTGGCCTCGGCTCAATGATGGGCTCGGTCGATAAAGTTTCCGAAGCGTCATTGCCTCCACATGCGATGCGCCGAGCCAACCATTTCTGGCGAATTAACGCGAGCGCGGACACCGGCTATGTCCTTGTGGTCTCGGATCAGTTGCCGATCTGCCATATCACCGGGTGGCAAGACAGATATCCGGTCGGCCATTGCAGCTACAGTTATTACACCAGAATTTTCGCAGCACTGGACCAAGACCAGCGAGCATATCGCAAATGGTCTCGTCTCAACCGAATTTCGCAGCGTCATGGACCCGAAATTTTCCATCATTATCAGTCAACCCAATGACAGCAGTTGGAGCCTCGACCGTCTGCAGGTTATCGCGACCGCGCAATACCAGCTTGGCGGCCAATCCGACTAAATGCCCCGCCTGATCCTGCTCAACAAACCCTACGGCGTGCTGTGTCAGTTCAGCGACGATGGCTGGGGCAAGCCGACGCTGGCGCAGTACATCAAGGTGCCGGGGGTCTATCCCGCCGGGCGGCTCGATACCGATAGCGAGGGGCTGCTGCTGCTGACCGATGACGGCAAGCTGCAGGCGCGGATTGCCGATCCGAAGTTCAAGCTGGCCAAGACTTACCTCGCACAGGTCGAAGGGGTGCCCGATAATGCGGCACTGGAGGCGTTGCGGCGCGGGGTTCAGCTCAAAGACGGGCTGACCCGCCCGGCCGAGGCCAAAGCCGTCCCCCCGCCCCCGCTGTGGCCGCGCGAGCCGCCGATCCGGGTGCGCGC
>JANXUP010000193.1 GCA_025356175.1 Sphingomonadaceae bacterium
TGCTGGTTTGGGCGCGGCGGCGCCAAGCGTGGTTGCCGTCAGCGCAAGGCAGACTGCCGAACCGATGCCGATGATCTTCATTGATGGCCCCCAAATGCAAAACCGGACCGTGTTGCCACGGTCCGGTTGAGCATCGACTGACTAAGGCTGGCGGTCAACTACGGTTGACTGCCAGAGACGTTATTCCTCGCCGGCAGCTTCAGTCGTGGCGTTGTCGCCGGTTTCGCTGCGCAGGCCCGAAGGCGCGATGATCGTGGCGATGGTAAAATCGCGGTCGGTGATCGCCGAGACCGAACCCTTGGGCAGGGCCACGCTGCTGATGTGGATCGAATCGCCGATATCGAGCCCGGTGACATCGATCCGGATGTCCTCTGGCATCTTGTCCGCGTCGCAGATCAGTTCGAGTTCATGGCGAACGATGTTCAGCACACCGCCGCGCTTAAGGCCCGGCGAGTCTTCTTCGTTGATGAAGAGCACCGGCACGTTGACGTGGACGGTCGAATCCTTCGACAGGCGCAGGAAATCGGCGTGGAGCGGACGATCGGTGACTGGGTGAAAAGCAACGTCCTTGGGAAGCGTACGGAGCTTCTTGCCGCCAACTTCGATCTCGATGATCGAGTTCAAAAAGTGGCCGGTGCTCAGCCGCTTGATCAGCAGCTTTTCCTCAACGTGGATAGCCAGTGGCTCTTCTTTGCCGCCATATATAACGGCAGGAACGCGGCCTTCACGACGCAATGCACGGGAGGCTCCCTTGCCAGCCCGATCACGCGTCTCGGCCGGCAGGTTCAGCGTATCGCTCATGGTACTTGCCTTTCAAAACTCTGGATTGATACATCTCCGCCGTCTCGCCTCCAGGGATGACCTGAGACGGGGAAGCGGGCGCCGTTAGCGGCAATACCGCGATAATGCAAGCTACTGGAGCCGGGTGACCTTGTAGCCGCGCCGGGTCAGCAGAGCGGGCAACCCGTCCTCGCCGGCCAGATGTGCCAGCCCGACGGCAACGAACGGATGCGCGCCTTGTTGCAGTTCGCTGACCAGCCGCGCCAGCCAGACATCGTTGCGCCGGGTGAGCAGTGCCTCGCGCAGTTCCGGGTTGCCCAGGAAATCGGCAGTGGTTTCGGCATCGACCGTGGCGAGGTCGCCATGCGCCCAGGCCTGTTCAAGCTTGCGCAGGCTGGCAAGATCGTCGCCGGGCCGCGCGATCGCGGCTTCCAGCAGCGCGCGCTGCGCCGCTTCAGGGAGGCGGTCAAAGATCGCCAGCTGCGCTGGGGCGCCTTCGAACTCCTCGACCGGCTTGGCATAGCACCGTACCAGCGCACGATCGATCCCGTTGGCGGCGTTGGAATCGCCCGCCGCCATCGCCGCATTCTGCAACATCAACGCCGCCGCCCAGGTCTCATAGGGATCAAGCGCGCCGGATTCGAAGTGATCGGCCTTGAGCGCCGTATCGAGCTCGGCACGCTGATCAGTCGGAACCCGCTGGGCAAGCGGGGGCAGGCCAGGACTTTGCGCCAGCGCGGCAAAGGCTTTGGCGGTGGCCGCATCGTCCTCGATATTCGCCACTTCCAGCAGCAACCGGTCGGACTGGCCAAGTGCCGCAGCGACCTTGGCCGATTTCCACGCGACCGGCCGGGGCAGAGCGTGGATTGTGCCGAACAGCCACGCCTGCTGCCCGCCCGGACCCTCGACCAGCCATAGCGCGGGGCGAACTTCGGCAGGCTTGGCGCAGCCAGCCAGCGCCAGCGCCGCAACAGCGCAGACCAGCCCGCGAAGCCAGTTACTGGACACGAACCGCCTGGATCCCGTGCTTCGACAGCACGTCTTGCACACTGCCCTTGCCGCCAAGGTGGCCTGCGCCGACCGCGATGAACACCGTGCCGGGCTGCTTCAACCGGTTCTCGATCCACGCCGCCCAGTTGCGGTTGCGGCTGAAGATCAGCGCTTCGGCCAGCACCGGGCTGTCGCTGTCGGCGTTAAGCTGCTTGGCCAGTGCGGCTGCATCGCCGCGGCTCCAGCTGCCGACCATGGCGGCGATCTCGGCGTTGATCTCGGGCAGGGCGTCGAGCACGTTGCCCAAGTATTCGAGCTGCTCGTCCTCGGTCAGCGCATCGAATTGGCCGAACTGGAAGTCGGCGGTTTCAAGCCCGGTGCGCGGGCGGCCAAGCTCGGTCGCGCGCTTGGTCAGCCCGTTCTCGACCCCCGACTGAATGTTGTAGCCCCCCTTCTGCAGCTGCAGGATCGGCAGGGTCGCGGCGGCTACCCACGGCTTCTTCTTGTCGAGGAGCGAAACCGGCAGGCCGAGCTTGGTCATCGCCGCTTCAAATTGCGCGCGGTGCTTTTCATCCATCATCTGGCGCAGGTTCTTGCCGGGGGCCAGTGTGCCATGGCGCAGCAGCGCCGCCGCCACATCGCCGGTGGGGAGATCGGGCAGCTCGGTCACCAAGGTGTCCGAATGGTCAAGCGCATAGGCCAGTGGGCCGTTGAGCCAGTCGATCCCGTCTGGCAGCAGGTGGATCGTCCCGAACAGGTAGATCGTGGTGTCATGATCCGCGATCTTCCATAGCGCCGGGTGCGCCTGGACTGCGGGGTCCATCGGTACCGCCTGCACTGGTTGCGGAGTTGGCAGGTGCTGCGGATCGGCAGGCGCAATCGCGCTACCGGCAAGCGCGATCAGGGCGATAAGCGGGGCAAACAAGCGCTTGGTCAAGGTCATGGCCGCGTCCTAACCGGCCAAGTGCTCACAGTCGATGAACGAATGCGGATATTGACCGGGTGGGGCCCATCCGCCAAAGGCCGCGCATGATCCTTCGGCAAGCTCAGGATGATCGGGTGGCAGAGACGCTTTCGTTCCAGGACATGATCCTGCGCCTCCACGCCTACTGGAGCGAGCAGGGCTGCCTGATCCTCCAGCCGTTTGATATGCGCATGGGTGCGGGCACGTTCCACCCGGCGACCACACTGCGCGCGCTCGGGCCGGAACCGTGGAAAGCTGCCTATGTCCAGCCCAGCCGCCGCCCGACCGATGGCCGCTATGGTGAGAACCCCAACCGGCTGCAGCACTATTACCAGTATCAGGTGATCCTCAAGCCCAACCCAAGCAACTTGCAAGAACTCTACCTCGCCAGCCTTGCCGCGATCGGGGTCGACCCGCTCGCGCACGATATCCGCTTTGTCGAGGATGACTGGGAAAGCCCCACGCTCGGCGCCTGGGGGCTGGGCTGGGAAGTGTGGTGCGACGGGATGGAGGTGAGCCAGTTCACCTATTTCCAGCAGATGGGCGGGTTCGATTGCAAGCCGGTTTCGGGGGAACTGACTTATGGGCTTGAGCGGCTGGCGATGTACATCCAGGGGGTCGACCGGGTCTATGACCTGCGCTTCAATAACGAGGGCGTCACCTACGGCGATGTGTTCCTTAAGAACGAGCAGGAGATGTCGAAGTATAACTTCGAAGTAGCCGACACCGCCACCCTGTTCGACGGCTTCGCCAAGGCCGAGGCCGAGTGTCAGCGCTGCCTTGATGCCGATATCCCGCTCGCCGCCTATGAGCAGGCGATCGAGGCGAGCCACCAGTTCAACCTGCTTCAGGCCCGCGGCGTGATCTCGGTCCAGGAACGCGCCAGCTACATCGGCCGCGTGCGCGATCTCGCCAAGGGCAGCTGCCAGGCGTGGATCGGCAAGAACGAAGCGACGTGGCGCGCGGATTATCCGGAGTGGGTGTTGTGAGGGGCTACCCTAAGATCCTCCCCCACTGGGGGAGGTGCCCCGCAGGGGCGGAGGGGGCCTGCCATGCAACCTTTCGGGCCCCCACCGTCAGCGCTTCGCGCTGCCACCTCCCCCAAAAGGGGAGGATTTATGCCTGACTTCCTCCTCGAACTGCGCTCTGAGGAAATCCCCGCGCGAATGCAGGCTGGCGCGCGCGCTGACTTGGAAAAGCTGTTCCGCAAGGAAATGACCACCGCCGGAGTGAGCGTGAGTGAGGTGACCGTTTGGTCTACGCCGCGCCGTCTCGCCCTGATTGCACGTGGCTTGCCCAAGGCGACCAGCGCTGTCAGCGAGGAACTCAAAGGCCCGCGGGTCGGTGCCCCGTCGCAAGCCTTGGAAGGCTTCCTGCGCAAGACCGGGCTGATCGAAGACCAGCTGATCGAGCGGGGAGGGGTTCTGTACGCCGTCACTGAAAAGCCCGGTCGCGCCACCGCCGAAGTGCTCGCCGAAGCGATCCTAGCGATCGTCCGCGCGTTCCCGTGGCCCAAGTCGCAGCGCTGGGGCGCGGCCTCGCTCAGCAGCGAGAGCCTGCGCTGGGTGCGGCCATTGTCGGGGATTGTCGCGCTGTTCGATGGCCAGGTGGTCGATTGCAACATCGGCGATATTGCCGCGAGCAATGAAACGCTCGGCCACCGCTTCCATTCCTCCGGCCCGATCCACATCGACGGCGCCGATGATTACTCCGCCAAACTGCGCGCTGCGCACGTGATCGTCGATCAGCAGGAACGACAGGACCTGATCCGCGAGCACGCCATTGCCGCCGCGCATGCCGCCGGGCTGGTCATGGTCGCCGACGAAGGTCTGGTGGTCGAAAACGCCGGCCTCACCGAATGGCCCGTGCCGCTGCTTGGCCGCTTTGACGAAGCATTCCTCGATGTGCCGCCCGAAGTGATCCAGCTCACCGCGCGGACCAACCAGAAGTACTTCATCTGCCGCGAACGCACGCCTGAGGGTGCGGAGCAGGGCAAGCTCGCCAACGCCTTCATCTGCACCGCCAACATCGTCGCCACTGATGGCGGCGCGGCCATCGTCGATGGCAACCGCAAGGTCCTCGCCGCGCGGCTGGCGGACGCGCGATTCTTCTGGGAGCAGGACCGCAAGAAGACGCTCAGCGAGCACGCCGATGGGCTGGCGCGGATTACCTTCCATGAGAAGCTGGGTACCGTTGCCGACAAGGTCGAGCGGGTGGCCAAGTTGGCAAGGTGGCTGGTTGAGGAAGGGATCGTCGTCCCCGCGAATGCGGGGACCGCTGTCCGCATCGACGCAAGCTCTGCGTCTGGAGGCCAGCGGTCCCCGGTCGAGCCGGGGACGACGGAACTCGCCGACCAGGCCGAACTCGCCGCGCGGCT
>JANXUP010000012.1 GCA_025356175.1 Sphingomonadaceae bacterium
GGGCCGTCGCGCCTCGCCATCGCGCGGTTGATCGCGCGCGCGGTTTCGGTCGAGCCGGTGAAGGCGACCCCGGCGATGCGCGGATCGCTGGTCAGCATTGCGCCGACTTTGCCGTCGCCCGGGGCGAGCTGGACCACGCCGGCGGCGATCCCGGCTTGCTGGAACAGCGCAATCGCCAAGGCGGCGATCAGCGGGGTCTGCTCGGCCGGCTTGGCGATCACGGTGTTGCCCGCAGCGAGCGGCCCGGCGATCAGCCCGGTGAAAATCGCCAGCGGGAAATTCCATGGGCTGATCGCGACGAACACCCCGCGTCCAGCCAGCCGCAGGCGGTTGCTCTCGCCGGTCGGGCCGGGCAGGGCTATGCCCTCAGGCGTGAATGCGCTGCGCGCTTCGGCGGCGTAATAACGCAGGAAATCGACCGCCTCGCGCAGTTCCAGCACCGCATCGACCAGCGACTTGCCCGCTTCGCGCTGGCATAGCGAGAGCAACTCATTGGTATGTGCTTCGTATTGATTGGCGACTTCCTCGAGCAGCGTAGCGCGGACATCGCCGCCGAGGCCGTCCCATTCGGATTGGAAAGCCACCGCGCGCTCGATCATTTCGTCGATTTCGGATTGGCTCGATGAGCGAACTGTCCCGATCAGGAATCCATTATATGGGGATCGAATATCAAGCGTCGCACCTTTTCCCGCCGCAACGGTTGGCTCCGCGGTCCAGTTTTCAGCATCCGCCCATTCGTCGAGGTCGTTGAGCAGCCGTACGCGCATTAACGGATCGGCCAGATCGACGCCCTTGCTGTTGCGCCGACCGGGGAAGATATCGCCGGGCAGCGGGATCGCCGGATTGCGGCGCGGTTTCAGCGCGGCCAATTCCGCCACCGGATCGCCGACCAGTTCAGCCACCGGCACTTCGGCATCGGCCATGCGGTTGACGAATGAACTGTTCGCACCGTTCTCAAGCAGCCGCCGCACGAGGTAGGCGAGCAGGTCCTTGTGCCCGCCCACCGGCGCATAAATCCGTACCGGGGTGCGCGGGCTTCCGGCTTCGGCTTCGAGCTTGGCGAGTTCTTCGTAGACATCCTCGCCCATGCCGTGGAGCCGCTGGAATTCGAACGGTGCGGTTCCCGCCAGCGCCTTGATCGCGCCAACCGAATAAGCATTGTGCGTGGCAAAGGCGGCATAGACCGCATCGGGCGCGGCGAGCATTTTGGCCGCGCAGGCAAGGTACGAAACGTCGGTCGCCAGCTTGCGGGTGAACACCGGATAGTCGCCATGCCCGCCAACCTGGCTGAGCTTGATCTCGCTGTCCCAATAGGCCCCTTTGACCAGCCGCACCATGATCCTGCGGCCATGCCGCCGGGCCAGCGCGATCACCCAGTCGGTCAGCGGCACCGCGCGTTTCGAGTAAGCCTGCAGCGCCAGTCCGAACCCCTGCCAGCCGCCTGCAAACAGCGCGTCGTCGCTCGCCAGCGCTTCGATAATGTCCATCGACAGTTCGAGCCGCTCGGCTTCCTCGGCATCGATGGTGAAGTGGATATCGGCATCGCGCGCCTGCGCGGCGAGCTCTTTCAGCATGGGCACCAGCGCCGTCTTGGCGGCATCGGCGTGGAGGAAATCGTAGCGGGGATAGAGCGCCGAGAGCTTGACCGAAATTCCCGGCGAGCGCACGATCCCTTCGCCGGCCTCCGCCGCAATCGCGGTGAGCGCGTCGGCGTAGGATTGCCGGTACCGCTCGGCATCGGCAAAGGTCATCGCCGCTTCACCGAGCATATCGAAGCTGTGCATCAGCCCTTGCTTGCGTTCCGGCGCAGCGCGATCCAGCGCTTCTTTGATGGTCCGCCCGAACACGAATTGCCCGCCGAGGATTTTCATCGCCTGCAAGGTCGCCTGACGGATCACCGGCTCGCCCAGGCGGCCCACCGCGCGTTTCAGCGAAGCGCCCAGACCGGCCGCTTCGGCGCGGCGCTGTTGCAGCACCGATCCGGTCAGCATCAGCGAAAAAGTTGCGGCGTTGACGAAGGTGCTCGAACTCTCGCCGATGTGCTCTGCCCAGTCGATATGGCCCAGCTTGTCGTGAATCAGCGCATCGGCGGTGGCCGCATCGGGCACCCGCAGCAGAGCTTCGGCCAAGCACATCAGCGCGATACCCTCGTCGGTGCCAAGCCCGTATGCCTGCAGAAACGCATCGAGCCCCGAGGCCTTGCGCGCGCGGGCTCCTTCGACCAGCCGTGCCGCCATGCGGCTGGCCTCGCCGTGGACGGAGCTTGCCGGCGCGGCTTGGCTCAAGCGCTCGGCAATGCAGGCCGCTTCCTCCATCCGGTAAGCAAGGCGAAGGGCGGTACGATCGGTGGCAGCTGGCATGGTCCAGCCTCTAACACTGGTTGCAATGGAAACCAATCGGGCAGAGCGCTTGACGCCATTGCCAAGCGTGCGGGCGCGGCTATGCACGAAGCGATGGACGGCGAGCCCCTCTGGCAATTCTGGATCGACCGGGGCGGGACCTTCACCGATGTGGTCGCCCGGTCGCCCGGTGGCACCGTACACACCGCCAAGTTGCTGTCCGAAGACCCCGCCCGCACCGAAGATGCTGCGATTGCAGCGATCCGGAAGCTGACCGGAGTAATGTCTGGCCCGCTGCCGTCCTGCGCAGTGCGGATGGGCACCACGGTCGCGACCAATGCGCTGCTTGAGCGCAAGGGCGAGCCGACGCTGCTGGCGATCACCCGCGGCTTTGGCGATGCTTTGATCATCGGCACACAAGAACGCCCCGAACTGTTCGTGCGCCAGATCGTCCTGCCGGTGCCGCCGCACGCCCGCGTGCTCGAAATTGCCGAACGGGTAATGGCGGACGGTACGGTGCTGCAAGAACTGGACGAGGCTGCGGCGTTGCAGGGTCTGACCGAAGCGCGCGCGGCTGGCCTTACTTCGGTCGCGATCGTTTTGATGCATGGCTGGAAGTATGCGGCGCACGAAGCTCGGCTGGCCGAGCTGGCTCGGCAGGCTGGCTTCACTCAGGTCTCGGTCAGCCACGAATTGGCCCCGTCGATCAAGCTGATCGCGCGCGGTGATACCACGCTGGTCGATGCTTATTTATCGCCGATCTTGCGGCATTATGTCGATCAGTTCAGCGCGGCACTCGGCCCCGGATCGTCGCCATTGTTCATGCAAAGCTCGGGCGGGTTGATCGATGGCGCGCGCTTTCACGGCAAGGACGCCACGTTGTCGGGCCCGGCGGGCGGTATCGTCGGGATGGCACGGACTGCCGAAATGTCGGGCGCGGCGCGGGTGATCGGCTTCGACATGGGCGGCACCTCGACCGATGTCAGCCACTATGCCGGCACGTTCGAGCGCGACAGCGAAACGCGGCTTGCGGGTGTGCGAATCCGGGCACCGATGCTGCGGATCCACACCGTCGCGGCGGGGGGAGGATCAATCTGCCGGTTTGACGCCGGGCGGCTGGTGGTCGGCCCCGAGAGCGCGGGTGCGGTGCCAGGGCCCGCGTGCTACCGCCTTGGCGGGCCGCTGACCTTGACCGATTGCAACGTGCTGCTGGGCAAGCTCGTGCCCGAGCAGTTTCCGCAGGTGTTCGGGCCGCAGGGAGACCAGCCGATCGATCCGCAGGTAGTCGCCGACAAATTTGCCGAACTGGCTGAGCAAGTGGTTGCCGAGACCGGGCAGGCGATGTCGCTCGCATTGCTCGCTGAGGGCTTCGTCCAGATCGCAGTCAACAACATGGCCAATGCGATCCGGCAAGTTTCGGTCGCGCGCGGGCACGATGTGACTGCCGCTGCGCTGGCGTGCTTCGGCGGCGCGGGCGGACAGCACGCCTGTCTGGTCGCCGATGCGTTGGGGATCGAGACGGTGCTGGTTCACCCGCTCGCCGGGGTGCTGTCGGCCTACGGCATGGGGCTGGCGAGCGAAGCGGCGGTGCGCGAGGGCAGCCTTGGCTTGGCGCTCGAACCGGGCGTCGAACCGGCGGTAGAGGCTTTGCGCGCGCGCCTGTCCGATGCCGCCGCAGCGCAGCTGGGCACCACGCCGAGCCGGGTCGAGACGCGGCTGTTCGTGCGGCGCGAGGGGTCAGATGCGGCGATCGAGCTTGAGCCCGGACCCGCAGATGAATTGGCGGCGGAGTTTGCGATCAAGCACCGCGCCGAATTCGGGTTCGACAGCATGGGGCCGCTGGTAATCGACCGGGTCCGGGTTGAGGCGGCGCTTGAGGATGCGCGCGCCGGGCAGTTGCGCTGGCCGCTGCCCGCACACAGCGGCCCGCCGGTCCAGACCGTGCAGTGCTGGCTCGCCAGTGCCGAACACCATGTGCCGCTTTATTCGCGCGCCGATCTTGCCGCCGGGTTTGCCGCAACCGGACCGGTGATCATCGTCGACCCGCTGGCGACCACGGTGGTCGAGCCGGGCTGGCAGGCGCTGGTCGATCCCGACGGCACCTTGCGTTTGACCCGCGCGATCGCGCGCCGGGCAATGGCGAGCGATACCAGCGCCGATCCGATC
>JANXUP010000014.1 GCA_025356175.1 Sphingomonadaceae bacterium
GGGCCGTCGCGCCTCGCCATCGCGCGGTTGATCGCGCGCGCGGTTTCGGTCGAGCCGGTGAAGGCGACCCCGGCGATGCGCGGATCGCTGGTCAGCATTGCGCCGACTTTGCCGTCGCCCGGGGCGAGCTGGACCACGCCGTCCGAGATGATCTCGTGGAACAGCCGGATCGCCAGATCGGCGATCAGCGGGGTCTGCTCGGCCGGCTTGGCGATCACCGTGTTGCCCGCGGCGAGCGGCCCGGCGATCAGCCCGGTGAAGATCGCCAGCGGGAAATTCCACGGACTGATCGCGACGAACACCCCGCGTCCGGCAAGGCGCAGCCGGTTGCTCTCGCCAGTCGGACCGGGCAGCGCCACTCCTTCGGCGGTGAAATGCGCGCGGGCTTCGGCGGCGTAGTAACGCAGGAAATCCACCGCCTCGCGCACCTCCAGCACCGCGTCGACCAGCGACTTTCCGGCCTCGCGCTGGCACAACGAAAGGAACTCGTGCGTGTGCACTTCATAAAGATCCGCGACCGCTTCGAGCAAGGTGGCGCGCACATCGCCGCCAAGGCCATCCCATTCGGGCTGGAAAGCCACCGCCCGGCCGATCATCTCGTTTACTTCGGAGGCGCTGGCACTGCGTACAACGCCGACCTGCCGTGCCGTATCGAACGGCGAGACGATCGGCTCGGGTTTGTTCCCGCCCTTGGCTTCGATGGTTGGAGCAGCCTTCCAATCAATGTCGCGGGCCGCGCCGGCAAGTTGGGCCCGCAGCGGCTCCCTGACGAGCGGATCGGCCAAGTCCACACCCCTGCTGTTGCGCCGCCCGGGGAAGATGTCCGCAGGCAGTGGGATGGACGGATTTCGGCGCGGACTCAGCGCCGCCAGCTCTACCGCTGGATCGTTTACCAGTTCGGCCACCGGTACTTCGGCATCGGCCATGCGGTTGACGAACGACGAGTTCGCTCCGTTTTCAAGCAGGCGTCGCACCAGATAGGCGAGGAGGTCCTTGTGCCCGCCAACTGGAGCGTAAATCCGCACCGGCGTTCGCGACTGGCCTGCGTCGGCTTCAATCCGGGCGAGTTCCTCATAAACGTCCTCGCCCATGCCGTGGAGGCGCTGGAATTCGAACGCAGCGTTTTCCGCCAGGGCCTTGATCGCGCCGATCGTGTAGGCGTTATGCGTGGCGAAAGCCGGATAGACCGCGTCCGGCGCAGCGAGCAACCTGGCGGCGCAAGCGAGGTAAGAAACGTCGGTCGCGACCTTGCGGGTGAACACCGGATAGTCATGGTGCCCGCCGACCTGGCTCAGCTTGATTTCACTGTCCCAGTAAGCGCCCTTGACCAGCCGGACCATGATCCGGCGATTGTGCCGCCGGGCGAGCGCTATCACCCAGTCGGTCAGCGGCACCGCTCGTTTTGAATAGGCTTGCAACGCCAAGCCGAAGCCCTGCCAGGCGTCTTTGCCGGCATTTGGCGCGAACAGCTCGTCATCGGCCGCCAGCGCTTCGATAATGTCCATCGACAATTCGAGCCGCTCGGCTTCTTCAGCGTCGATGGTGAAATGGATGTCGGCATCGCGCGCCTGCGCGGCGAGCTGCTTGAGCATCGGCACCAGCGCCGCCTTGGCTGCATCGGCGTGGAGGAAATCGTAGCGCGGATAGAGCGCCGAAAGCTTGACCGAAATGCCCGGCGAGCGGACGATCCCTTCGCCAGATTCTACCGCAATCGCGGCCAACGCGTCGGAATAGGACCGCCGGTAACGCTCCGCATCGGCAAAAGTCATCGCCGCCTCGCCGAGCATGTCGAAGCTGTGAGTGAGGCTCTGCTTGCGCTCGGGCGCGGCGCGGCCCAGCGCTTCCTGGATGGTCCGTCCGAACACGAATTGCCCGCCGAGGATCTTCATCGCCTGCAAGGTCGCTTGGCGGATCACCGGCTCGCCCAGCCGCCCAACCGCGCGCTTCAAGGATGCGCCAAGTCCGGTGCTCTCGGCGCGGCGCTGTTGCAGCACCGATCCGGTCAACATCAGCGAGAAGGTTGCAGCGTTGACGAAGGTGCTCGAACTTTCGCCAACGTGTTCGGCCCAGTCGATATGCCCCAGCTTGTCGTGGATCAGCGCGTCGGCGGTGGCAGCATCGGGCACCCGCAATAAAGCCTCGGCAAGGCACATCAGCGCGATGCCCTCATCGGTGCCAAGTCCATAGGTCTGGAGAAACGCGTCGAGGCCTGAGGCCTTGCGCGCCCGGGCCCCTTCGACCAGCAGCGCGGCGATCCGGCTGGCCTCGGGATGGACCGCGCTGGCGGGCGTCGCCTGGGCCAGGCGTTCGGCGATACAGGCTTCCTCCTCCACCCGGTAAGCGATGCGGAGGGCGGTGCGGTCTATGGCTGCAGGCATGGCAGCGGCTCTAACACTGGTTGCAACGGAAACCAATCGTGCGCATCCACTCTGGCTCCTTTGCCAAGCGCCGCACCGCCGCTATGCAACGAAGGATGCAATCGGGCCCACTTTGGCAATTCTGGATCGACCGGGGCGGGACGTTCACCGATGTGGTCGCGCGGTCTCCCGATGGCGCGGTGCACACCGCCAAGCTGCTCTCCGAAGACCCGGCGCGGCATCAAGACGCCGCCATCGCGGCGATCCGCCAGCTGGCCGGCTGCCTTTCTGGCCCGCTGCCGCCATGCGAGGTGCGGATGGGAACCACCGTTGCCACCAACGCCCTGCTCGAGCGCAAAGGGGCGCCCAGCTTACTGGCGATCACGCGCGGCTTCGGCGATGCCCTGATCATCGGCACGCAGGAGCGGCCGGAGCTGTTCGTGCGCGAAATCGTGCTGCCGCAGCCGCCGCATGCGCGAGTGCTCGAAGTGGACGAGCGGATCAAGGCCGACGGCACGGTACTGCGCCCGCTTGATGAGGAGCAAGCCATGGCCGGTCTGGCCGAAGCTCATGCTGCAGGATTGCGCGCGATCGCGATTGTGCTGATGCACGGCTGGCGCTTTACAGCGCATGAGGCGCGGCTGGCGGAACTGGCGCGCGCGGCTGGATTCACCCAGGTTTCAGTCAGCCACGAACTCGCCCCGTCGATCAAGCTGATCGCACGCGGCGATACCACCTTGGTCGATGCTTACCTCTCGCCGGTGCTGCGCCATTATGTCGACCAGTTCAGCGCCGCGTTGGGGCAAGGCAGTGCGCCGCTGTTCATGCAAAGCTCTGGCGGGCTGATCGACGGCCAGCACTTTCACGGCAAGGATGCCACGCTATCCGGTCCGGCGGGCGGCATCGTCGGCATGGCGCGCACCGCCGAAATGTCGGGCGCGAGCCGGGTGATCGGGTTCGACATGGGCGGCACCTCGACCGATGTCAGCCACTATGCCGGCAGCTTTGAGCGCGACAGCGAAACGCGCCTCGCCGGCGTGCGGATCTGCGCGCCGATGCTGCGCATCCATACCGTTGCGGCAGGCGGCGGGTCGATCTGCAGGTTTGATGCCGGGAGGCTAGTGGTTGGGCCCGAGAGCGCGGGCGCAGTGCCAGGACCGGCGTGCTATCGCCATGGCGGTCCGCTGACCCTCACAGATTGCAACGTGCTGCTCGGCAAGCTGGTGCCGGTTGAATTTCCGCACGTCTTCGGGCCCGGCGGCGACCAGCCGATCGATGCGGAGATCGCCGCGGCCAAGTTCGCTGAGCTCGCGGCGCAAGTTGCAACGGAAACCGGCCAAGCGATCACGCCCGAGGCGCTGGCGGAAGGGTTCGTGCAGATCGCCGTGAACAACATGGCCAACGCGATCCGGCAGGTTTCGGTCGCGCGTGGCCATGACGTGACCGCAGCGGCGCTCGCCTGTTTCGGCGGGGCGGGCGGCCAGCATGCCTGTCTGGTTGCCGATGCGCTGGGCATCGAGACGGTGCTGGTTCACCCGCTCGCCGGGGTGCTCTCGGCCTATGGCATGGGCCTCGCGCAGGAAGCGGTGGTGCGCGAAGGTAGCCTTGGCTTGCCGGTCACTCCCGGGGTCGAGGCTGCGATCGGTTCGCTGCGTGACGATCTCCAGCGCGCGGCCACCAGCCACCTTGGTGCCGAGCCGGAACGGACCGAAGTCCGGCTGTTTGTGCGGCGCGAAGGTTCGGACGCGGCGATCGAGCTTGCGCCCGCTTCTGCTGCTGACCTGACCCACGAGTTCGCCCTGCGCCACCGCGCCGAATTCGGGTTCGATGCCGCAGGGCCGCTGGTGATCGACCGCATCCGGGTTGAGGTGTTCGCGGCGGGCGCTGAGGCGCAGCAACTCTCTTGGCCGCTTCCAGACAGCAGCGGTGCACCGCTCGGCGAGGAGCTCTGCTGGATGGATGACGCGGCGCGCCAGGTTCCGCTTTACCGGCGCGAGGCTCTTGCTGCCGGGTTCAGTGCTGCAGGGCCGGTGATCATCGTCGACCCGCTGGCGACCACGGTGGTCGAGCCGGGCTGGCAGGCGCTGGTCGATCCCGACGGCACCTTGCGTTTGACCCGCGCGATCGCGCGCCGGGCAATGGCGAGCGATACCAGCGCCGATCCGATC
>JANXUP010000029.1 GCA_025356175.1 Sphingomonadaceae bacterium
GGGTGGCTACATTAGCGGTTCTGATTGCAACATGTAGAAGTTATGATCGATTCGCGAATTAAATTTACCGGTGGGGAAATTTTGGTGAATTGCCTCTTTCGGTGCGTGGGGACAGCCTCCATGATAGCTGAATGGGATTGCAAAGATCCCGCGGGCACAGGGTTAAATGGGGAGACTTAAATTGAAAGCCAGCTGGAAAAAGTCGTCGGCAATTGTTGCGATCGCGGTGCTCGGGGCAGGCGCGACGCCGGCCTTCGCGCAGGACAGCGCGCAAGCCGCTCCCAAACCCGCCGCCAAACCCGCCGATGAGCAGGTCAGCAGCCGGGGCGATGCCGACATCGTCGTGACCGCACTGCGCCGCGATCAGTCGCTGCAGGATGTGCCGATGACGCTGCAGGCGTTCAGCACCGATACGCTCACCAAGCTCAACGTCACCACCTTCAGCGATTTGCTGAAGTACACCCCCAACGTCACCTTCTCGAACAATGGTCCTGGCTCGGGCGCGATCTTCATGCGCGGCCTGTCGGCAGGCTTCGCCGGCGCGCAGTCTTCGGCCACGATCGGCGGCTTCCCGAACGTCGCGCTCTATCTCGATGACCAATCGATGCAGTTCCCGGCCCGCAACGTCGACGTCTATGTGGCCGACCTTGAACGCGTCGAAGTGCTCGAAGGTCCGCAGGGTACCCTGTTTGGCGGCGGTGCCCAGGCCGGTGTGGTGCGGTACATCACCAACAAGCCCAAGCTGAGCAAGTTCGAAGGCCGGATTGAGGGCAGCTTTGGTGGCACCGTTGGCGGGGCCGCAAACGGTTCGTTCAATGCGATGGTCAACATTCCGATCATCGAGGACAAGCTGGCGATCCGTGCGGTTGTCTATGAAGATCACCACGGCGGTTACATCGATAACAAGTTTTCGACCTTCACGCGTCGCACGACCGATCTTGGTGCCTACTATCTGAACTACACGAATCCAGTTACCCTTGTGAACAACGGCAACCAGTTGACGCCGGCCCAGCAGACCAACAACGGACTCTACAACAACAACGCCCAGGTCGAAAACAACTTCAACCCGGTTGATTACACCGGCGGCCGCGTGTCGGTCGATTGGCAGTTCGCCCCCGATTGGGACCTGCTGGTATCGCAATCGTACCAGAAGCTGGAAACCAAGGGCACCTTTGCCACCCAGACGTACAGCTACGATTATGCCCCGCTCACGGGCCTCTCATCGACCTTGTTCGTGCCGCAATATACCAAGGACGATTTCTCGAATACGGCATGGACTCTCAAGGGCAAGCTCGGCGGTCTCGACCTGATCTACACCGGTGCCTACCTGACCCGCCACATCTCGCAGCAGGGTGACTATACCAACTATGCCCGCGCGACCTATGGCATCTTTTATCAGTGCACGGGCGGCGCCAACTATTACTTCGGTGCCGGCCAAGCGCCGTACTGCCACGAGCCGACCGGCTACTGGACCGACCAGGTTCGCAACACGCATGAGAGCCACGAATTCCGCATCAGCACGCCAGCGGACAAGCGGGTTCGCCTGATCGTTGGCGGGTTCTATGAGAACTTCAAGATTCAGGACAACCAGGACTGGGATTACAAGTCCATTCCCCAATGCAGCCCCACGCTGACGAAGCTCCAGAATCAGACAGCCGGCAATGTCTGCCTGGGTCTCGTGGCGCCCAACCCTGCTGCTACGCTCAACATCCCCGGTCCGCGCGGTCCGGCGGTTGCTTTCGGCGAAGACATTCAGCGCGGCTACAAGCAGTATGCGGCTTTCGGTTCGCTCGATTTCGACATCATGCCGAACCTGACGATCACGGCCGGCACCCGCTATTACAACTACAAGGAATATGAGACAGGGTCGGTCTATTCCTCGTTCAGCGCGTCCTGCTATCAGGTTCCGGTGTGCGTAACCGGCTCGAATCTGGATGCCCTCGGTCTCAAGACCACCTTCCACGGCTTCAAGAGCAAGGGCGTAATCACCTGGAAGCCGAGTGAGCATACCTTGCTGTATGGGCTGTTCAGCCAGGGCTTCCGTCCGGGCGCCTTCAATCGCGGGCCTTCGGCGCGTGTCTCTGATCCGCTGCCGCCGCATGCCAAGCAGTTGCTGGTTCCGGCCGCTTACGCTCCCGACACCCTGACCAACTGGGAAGTGGGGCTGAAAACCGATCTGTTCGATCGCAAGGTCACCTTCAACGCGTCAGCCTACTACATGATCTGGCAAAACACGCAGATTGGCTTCTTCAACCCCGCTGCCGGCTTCGGCAACACGGCGTTTGCGACCAACGGCCCGACCTATCATATCAAAGGCGCCGAAGTGCAGATCGTAGCCCGGCTTTCGGACGGTCTGACGGTCCAGGGTTCTGCAACTTACAACGATTCGAAGCAGGCGAATGCTCCGTGCTTCATCGCCAACAACCCGGATGTATCCAGCTTCGGCAAATGCATCACCCAGGTTTTCTCGGGCGGTACGATACAGCCGGTGCAGAGCCCGTTCGGTAACGTCGGTGGCATCACGCCGTTCAGTCCGCATTTCCAGGGCAACCTGCGGATCCGCTACGAGTGGGCTGGTCCGGGCGGGATGGATTGGTTCATCGCGGGCGGCGTGAATTACACCAGCTCGATGTATAACGAGCCTGCGACCTACCCGTCGGGCGATGTTGCCGGAAACGGCAGCGTGCTTGGCCCCAACGGGATCATTGTCCCGGCCACGACCGTGCTGCGCTACAAGATGCCGGGCTATGCGCTGACCGATGCGCAGATCGGTTTCTCGCGCGACAACTGGACGGTGACCATCTTCGGTGACAACCTGTTCAACAGCCACGCATCGACTTTCACCAACTCGGCGGAGTACATCAAGACTTCGACGATCGTCCGTCCGGCGACTTACGGATTGAAGATCAGCGCCAAGATCTGATCGGATGTTGTTAGTTCGAATTGCAGGGGGTGGTGCTGCAAGCACCGCCCCTTGTTTTTCCGTCGCTGCATGTTTGACAAGCGCCCGGTCATTGCCGACGGATAGTGCGTAATGATTTCCCAAGCCGAAATTTCCAGCGACAAGGCCGCCCAGTCGGTACGGTCGTCTCCTGCCTCTCCGCTGGATGCAGAGCTGCTTCAGTTGCACACACTTCAGGGGCAGGGTGACTACGCCACCGTCGTTGCCGGTGCGAACCGCCTGCTTGAATCGCACCCGGCAAATCGCGATCTGCTGCTGATTGCCGCCCACTCGCTGCGCATGATGCAACAAGCCGACCTGGCGCTGGCCATGCTTGACCGGCTGGCGCAGCATCATCCTCGGTTTAGCCAGATGTTTTTCGAACGCGGACTGTGCCATGTCGCGCGGCGGGATGCGCCGACTGCAATCGCGGATTTGCGCACCGCCGTGACGATCAATCCAGCCCTGGCGATCGGCTGGCACATGCTCGACGGGCTGCTTCGCATGACTGGCGACCAGGCCAGCTCCGCCACGGCAGTGAGGCATTGCTCGCACCTCGCCAGCCTGCCATCGCCGATCGTTACAGCCAAAGTGCTGTTCTACGACGGCGAGATCGATCAGGCCGAGATGCTGATCCGCCGCTTCCTGCTCGATGCGGGGGATCATCCCGAAGCGATGCGCTTGCTCGCGCAGATCGGGCAGATGCGCAATGTGCTCGACGATGCGGAAACGCTTTATGCCGCTGTGTTGGCGATGGTGCCGGGGCATAACGAGGCGCGGCA
>JANXUP010000034.1 GCA_025356175.1 Sphingomonadaceae bacterium
GGAAGTTCCTCCTCCAGCGCGGCGAGCCGGTTCTCTGCCTCAAGCCGTGCGGCTTCCGCTCCGCCTTCGCCGCGCGCGACGAAGCCGTCCCAGCGGCGCAGATGGCCAACGGTGGTCACCAGCCACTCGCCGGGAGCAAGCGTGCGGCCATCGTCGGCTTCGGCAACGTGGACCAGCGCCAGCCTCGCGGCGAGTTGCGGCGGACATTGACTGACTTGTTCCGCAAGGCTGCCGGGCACTGCCTTGGGCGCCGCTGCGCCGGTCCAGAAACGGCCATCTTCACCCGAGGGGGCGGCACCAAGCAGTGCCTTGGCATCGCGGCCCAGCACCGCGGCGAGCGCGCGTTCGTAGCCCGGTCTGGCGCGCAGCTGGTTAAGCGCTTGCGGCAGTCCGTGTTTGCCGGCGGCCTGCTTGGCGCGAGCATCGCGGTCACGCGCCAGTGCCTGGTGTTCGCGCTCAATTCCCGCAAGCTCGGCCTTGGCCTGGGCGAGCGTCGCCCCGGCACTATCGCGGTCGGCCTGAAGCGCGGCTTTGCGCTCCTGCTGCGCGGCAAGCGCGGCCTGTGCGGACTGCACCGCAGCGCGGGCCTGTTCGGCCTCAGCCTGCGCCACCTGCAGCGCGGCATCAGGATCGCCTTCGCTGGCGAGGCTTGCAGCAAGCTCGGCCTGCCGTCGCTTCTCGCCCTCGATGCGTTCGAGCCGCTGGCGCGCGGCAGAAAGTTCAGCATCGGCGACGCGCCATTCGGCTTCGACCCCGGCCTGATCGGCAGTGGCCTGGGCAAGTGCCAGTTCGGCACCGCGCAGGTTGCGGTCAGCATCGTCGAGCGCGGCGGCAACGCGCGGGCGGCGTTCTTCGTCCTCGCGCAACGCGGTTTGCCCGGTGGCGAGATCGCGCTCCAGCTTGCCCAGCGCTTCGGCGGCATCGCGGGTCAGCCGGTCGGCCTCGCCGCGATCCTCTTCGAGTCGTTTATGCTGGCGATCGAGGTCGGAGAGGCGCTGTTCGGCGGCCTCAAGCTGGCTGGTCAGCGTCGCCATGCGGTGGCCGTGCGCCGAGGCATCGTCGCGCCGGTCAGCCAATTCGTCGCGGGCTTCGGCCAGCGCTGCTGCGGCGGCGTGCTGTGCATCCTGTGCTGCCTTCGCCGCAGCCTGGCATTCGGCGACCTTGGCATCAGCGCCTTGTGCCTCAGCCCGCGCGGCTTCGGCGGCGGCGGCGGCATCGCGCCAGCGAGCGAAGACCAGCCGCGCCTCGGCCAGCTTGATCTTGTCCGACAGCGCCTTGTAGCGCTCGGCGG
Organism: Sphingomonadaceae bacterium; assembly: GCA_025356175.1. Classification (GTDB taxonomy): domain Bacteria; phylum Pseudomonadota; class Alphaproteobacteria; order Sphingomonadales; family Sphingomonadaceae; genus Novosphingobium. The sequence continues at coordinate 1,292 of JANXUP010000034.1, forward strand.
CGCGCGCTTGCCGCCGCAGCGCGCCGATCTGCTGATCGAGTTGGCCCATGATGTCTTCAAGTCGGGCGAGGTTACTCTCGGTCGCACGGAGCTTTTGTTCGGCATCCTTGCGCCGCACGTGAAGGCCCGCGATCCCCGCCGCCTCTTCCAGCATCATCCGCCGTTCAGCCGGTTTGGCGGCGATTACCGCGGCAATGCGGCCCTGGCTGACGAGGGCCGGGGAATGCGCACCGGTGGCCGCATCGGCAAAGATCAGCGCCACGTCCTTGGCCCGCACGTCGCGCCCGTTGACGCGGTAGGCGCTGCCGGCGCCGCGCTCGATCCGGCGGACCACTTCCATGGCACTGTCGTTGTCAGCCCCGCCGGGCGAGGTGATATCGGCGTGGAGAACCACTTCGGCGAAATCGCGCGGCGGGCGCTGCGCGGTGCCGGCGAAGATCACGTCTTCCATCCCGCCCGAGCGCATCGACTTGGGCGAGTTTTCGCCCATCACCCAGCGGATCGCTTCGAGCAAGTTCGATTTGCCGCAGCCGTTGGGCCCGACCACCCCGGTCAGCCCGGGTTCGATCCGCAGTTCAGCCGGCTCGACGAAGCTTTTGAATCCGCTGAGCTTGAGCCGCGTGATCCGCATCTGTCGTGCTACCGGCCCCCGCCCCGAGCCGGCTTAGCGTGCGCCGGCGGCGCGCAGCGCCTCGGCGATCTTGGGCCATTCGGACTGGTCGGGCGGGATCTGGAAGCCATCGATGACCAGTGTCGGCGTCTGCTGGATCCCGGCATCGGCGAAAGTTTTGAAGGTGTTCGAGATCTTCATCGCGTTGTCGGTGTTGGCGAGACATGCATGCGCCTGATCGACCGACATTCCGCGCGCGGCAAAAAAGCTGGTAAAGCCAAGCGCATCGGCCAGTGCCGGCAGTCGCTGCGCCGGAGCCATCTTGCTGGCTGCTTCAGCCGCGGCCTGGACCTTTGGATCGTCCAGCAGCTTCACGAAATTGTCGTAGTTGCCGTAAACCTGCTCAACCAGCGGGAAAAAGTTTTCCTTGGGTGCGCAGCGTACCAGCATGGTCAGCGGCAGATCCTGCTGGTGGATGTAGAAGCTGCGATATTCGTAGCTGACCCGGCCCGAGGAGACGAATTCGCTCTTGATCGGGGTCATCGCTTCACTAGCAAAACGGGCGCAGTGCGGGCAGGTAAGCGACCCGTATTCCACCAGCTTGATCGGTGCTGCAGGGTTGCCCATCATCATCCCGCCGGTTGCGGTTGCGGTGATGGTGTCCTCCCACGTCTGCCCGGCAGGCGGAGCGATCTTGGCGAGTGCCGCGCCGGCTGGCGCATCTCCGGCCTTGTCGTCCTTTTTGCAGGCGGCAAGACCCAGCGCGAGCGGGGCAGCAGCGAGTGCGAGCAGCAGGTAGCGCGAACGGATTGCGGTCATGTGCGGGTCGGGTCCTTGGCTTCGAGTCGTGAAATTTAGTCGGTATTGCGATTGGACAGAAGGATCGGCGCGGCCTCAGCCAAGCTTCTCCACAAGTGAATCACTGCACCTGGGTCGTCACGCGGGTTGCCGGTATCTGGGGAAGAAGCGATGGCGATGCTGGAGCCGTTGCCCCGCCGGCCAGCGCCGTATCGATCAGCGGCCTCAGCGGGTCCCAGGCGTAGACGGTCTGCAACGCTCCGTTGATCATGAAGCTGGGGGTGCCCGTCACACCGATAGTCGTCCCGGCGTAGTTGGTCTGGGTGTTGAGCCAGTCGAGTTTCTTCTGGTCGGCCAGGCAGGCATCGAGCTGCTTGGTGGTATAGCCGCGGGCGAGCATGATCTTGACCAGGCCAAGATCGCGTGCTGCGGCCTTGCGTTGCGCAACTGGATTGCTCTCCAGAGCTTGCCAGCGGGCTTGATAGGTCGGATCGGCCGGTGCCTTGAACCACGACCCCTGCGCGCCAAGCAAAGCTGCTTCGTTGGGGAAATACTGGCCCTTGTCGCCGCACAGCATCAGCAGAGTAGGGATTTCATCGAGCGCCACGCGGATAAATGGCCTAAGTTCAACCGAAACCTTGCCTTGGCGGACCAGCCCCGTCGCTAGCGGGACCTTGCTCTCCTTCGAGAAGTCCGCGCAATGCGAGCAGGTTAGCGAAATGAATTCGACCACTTTCACCGGCGCATCGGGATTGCCCATGAGCGGGAAGCCCTGCTCGGTCATGGTAATCGTCTGGTCCCAGTGCGGCCCGGCCGGAACAACCGGTGCTGCTGCGCGCTTGCGCGGGGCGGGTTTGGCCGAAGCTGTGAGCGGCAGTGCGGCGATCAACAGACCGGTGGCCAGGGCAGCGATGAACGTCTTCATGGTCAAAAGCTCGCGTCAATAAGGGGCCGCAGCTCTGCCCAGCCATGGGCATTATCGAGCAATGTGCGGTTGATGAGGAAACTTGGGGCTGACTTAATGCCGAGCGCATACCCGGCTTTGCTTTGCTCGCCAATCCGGTTTGCAAGCTTGACATCGCCCAGGCAGGCGTCGGTTGCCGTGCGGTCGAAGCCGCGGCTTTCCATGATCTGGTAGAAGCCCATGTCGTCCGCCACGGCGCGGCCGCGCGACAGCAGGGAGCCGTATGTCCAGCGCTGCTTCTGTGCCGGTCCGGCCCGTTCCAGCATTGTGCGCCAGCGGCTTTGGCTGCGGATCAGGGCCGAATGGTTGAGCGCGAACTTCTCCGGCGGGCCGCAGTCGGCGAGCATCGCCGCAACCTGATCGACCGGTCCCTGAACCAGGTGCCGCACCTCGATCGCCACCTTGCCCGAAGCGACATAGCCGATCTGCAGCGCTGCGCCGGACTGCATTTCGAAGGTGCCGCAATCGGCGCAGGTGTAGCTCATATATTCGGTCAGCCGCACCGGCGCGTCGGGATTGCCGATCAGGTGGCCGCCATCGGGCAGGAGCACAACCGTATGCGTCCAGCCCACGGTCTTGGGCGCGGTGGCAGTAACCAGCAGCGTGGCGGCGGCCAGCAGAACCACGCGGGCGTATCGCATCACTGCTTGTCGTCCTCCGCCGCATTGCCGAGGCTGCGCGCGAGCGATTCAAGCACCGTGCGCAGTTCGGGATCGCCGATGTCGCGCAGGCTGTCCCCCAGTTCGAACGGGATCGGCCTCAATGACGGCGGCGCTGTCGGACGTTCCTTGGCCGGCGGCGGCTGAACCGCACCTTGCCGAAGCTTGACCTTGACCACCGCGTTGTAGCCGAAGAAGCGGTTCACCCGCTCAATGATCTCGGGGATCACGTGGCTGATCATCGGGGCGTGCGCCGGGACCACCAGCAACTGGAGGATGCCCTCGCTCTTTTCGCCGAGGGGAAAGCGGATTGCTTCGGGCATGCACACCCGGGCGTGCCGTTCACCCACGATTTCGGGCCAGCGGGTTACTACGCTCGACTGGACGAAGCCGAATTTGCGGAACGCGGTGCGTCCCACCTCGGGCATCAGTTCAGCGATCGGCCGCGCGCCGCTGCCCCGTGCGCGCTCGAACCGGCGCGGTGCCGGTTTCGGTGGTTTGCCATCCCGTTCCATTGTGCGCCTGCCAATGCCATAGCGCTGCGATGGACGCCAGCGCCGAGACGATTCCCGAAAGCCTGCTCGGCTGGTACGACACGCACCACCGTTGCTTGCCGTGGCGTGCGCCGCCGGGCGCGCCGCCACCCGAGCCCTACCGGGTGTGGCTGTCCGAGGTGATGCTGCAGCAGACCACTACGGCTGCGGTCGCGCCGTACTTTGCCCGGTTCCTTGCGCGCTGGCCCAATGTGGCAGCGCTGGCCGCAGCCGAAGAGGGCGACATCATGGCGGCCTGGGCTGGGCTGGGCTACTATGCCCGCGCCCGCAACCTCATTGCTTGCGTTAGGGCAGTTGCGGCGCGCGGCGGTCAATTTCCGCAGACCGAAGCGGAGCTGCGCGCGCTGCCGGGGCTGGGTGCCTATACCGCCGCCGCCGTGGCCGCGATCGCCTTTGGTGAGCGCAGCGCGGTAGTCGATGCCAATGTCGAGCGGGTGATCACCCGGCTCTATGCGATTGCCACCCCGCTGCTGCAGGCCCGCGCGCAAATTCGTGATCAGGTCGATGCCATCACCCCCGCCGATCGTCCCGGTGATTTTGCCCAAGCGATGATGGATCTTGGCGCAACCGTGTGCACCGCGCGCGGACCGCGGTGCCTGCTGTGTCCGCTGTCCGACCTTTGCGCGGGCCGCTCGCTTGGTCCCGAGCAGTTTCCGGTCAAAGTGCCCAAGAAAGCCAAACCACAGCGATCAGGCCAGGCTTTCTGGATCGAGCGGGACAGCGAGGTCTGGCTCGTCCGCCGGGCAGACACTGGCATGCTGGGCGGGATGCGCGCGCTGCCCGACGACGGCTGGTCGGCGCGCGGCGATGGCGACGCGCAGGCTCCGCTGGACGGCGATTGGACCCTGGCTGGCAGCGTCCGGCACGGCTTCACCCATTTCGATCTCGATTTGCAATTGATGGTTTATTCAGGAGCCGATTACTCTAGGATTGATCCAGAACAAGGCGAATGGTGGGCATTAGGTCGGCTGGATGAGGCCGGTTTGCCCACGCTGTTTGCCAAGGCAGCGTGGCTGGCCACGGCTGGCACCGTCACGGGGAGAACGATTGGTGATTAGGCTCGATTTTTCACGCCGCGATATGCTGAGGGCGAGCGCCCTGATGGGCGGGGCGGGGATAATTGCCGGTCTGCCGCTCGGCGCGCAGCTGGCCCGCGCCGCCGAAGCGGCGGGGATCGAGGCCCAATGGCCGACAGTGACCGCGATGCTCGATCGTTACGTCAAGGCCCGCAAAGTTTCTGGCATGATCGCCGCGCTCGGCTGGCGTGATGCGCCGCCCGGGTACATCGCACGCGGCAGGGAAGGCTTCGACGATCCCGACCTTGATGGTCCGGATAGCCTGTTCCGCGCCTATTCGATGACCAAGCCGCTGACCGGCATGGCGGCGATGAACCTGATCGATGAGGGCAAGCTGAAGCTCGACCAGCCCATCGCCGATTTTGCGCCCGAATTCGCGCACATGCAGGTGGCGATCGATCCCATGAAAAGCCTCGCATCCCGCCCCGCGACGCAGCTCATCACCGTCCGCCATTTACTTACTCACACCAGTGGTTTCGGTTACGCGGTCGTCGGCAAAAACAAGGTCGCCGACGAATTGAAGCGGCTCGGGGTCAACCCCGGGATCATTACCAAGCGGAAAATCAAGGGCCTCAACGATGGCCCTCCGACGCCGGGGCCGGACGAATTCCTGCGGCTTGCCGCCACTGTTCCGCTGATCGCCGAACCCGGTGCCAAATGGTCCTATTCGATGTCGCTCGATGTGCTCGGCCTGATTATCGGCCGCGCTGCGGGAATGAGCTTTGATGCGTTCCTGCACGAACGGCTGTTGGGACCGCTCGGCATGACGAGCAGCTTCTTCCAGGTCCCCGGCAGCGCCTCGGCGCACCTCACCACCAATTACGCCTATTTCCTGGGTCGCCCGTTTGCGATCGACCGGCCGGAGGGATCAATTTACCAAGACCCGATCCCGTTCGCATTTGGTGGATCGGGTCTGGTCACCTCGCCGGCCGATTTCGACCGGTTTCTTGCGATGCTGGTCGGCCTGGGCATGTCGGACGGCAAACGGATCATGAGCGAGGCGGCGGTGCGGATGGGCACGTCGAACCTCTTGCCTTCGGGGGTTGACCTCACCGGCACCTGGATCGCCGGGCAGCAGTTTGGCGCGGGCGGGATAGTCGGCACCGGCAAAGATGAAGGGCTTTACGGCTGGTCGGGCGCAGCGGGGACAATCGGTTTTGCCCAGATGAAGCTTGGCCTCAGGACCAGCCTCTATGTGCAATACATGCCGCAGGACAAGCTGCCGATCCTCAAGGAATTTCCCAAGGCGATCGGCGCTGACCTGACCGCGATGCAGGCGCGCAAGGCGTGAGTCTGATCGCCTTTGCTGGCGGCGGGCTCGACCGGGCCGATCACATCCGCTCCGATCCTGCCGCGCTCGAAGCCCTGATGGACTGGCGCGCGCGGTTGCTGCGGCTCGACGGGCTCGACCCGGTGATCGATCCGGACGGCCAGCTGACCTGGGGCACGCTCAGCGATGCGGCGGCCGATAGCGAACTGGTGTTCCTCGGCCTGGCGGGCGAGAAGCCCTGCTTCGCCGAGGTCACGCACAATCTTGCGGGCAGTGTCGCCCCCGCCAACCCGCGGCTGTGGGCGGCGATGGCGGCGCTCGATGCAGCGGAACTGGCGACATATGGCGGCGCGCGGGCCTTGGTCGATTGGCACGCGCGGCACCGGTTTTGCGCGCGCTGCGGGGCGGGGACTGTGCTTGCCAAGGGCGGGTGGCAACGCAATTGTACCAGCCAGGATTGCAAGGCCGAACATTATCCCCGCGTCGATCCAGTCACGATCATGCTGGTTGAGCATGACGGCCGGGTGCTGCTTGGCCGTCAGCCGCGCTTTCCGCCGCGGCGCTTTTCGGCGCTGGCCGGGTTCGTCGAACCGGGCGAGACGATCGAGGAAGCGGTGGCACGCGAAATCCACGAAGAAGCAGGTCTGCGCGTACGCGACGTGGTCTACGTCGCCAGCCAGCCGTGGCCGTTCCCGTCCAGCCTAATGATCGCTTGCCATTCGCACACCGACGATCCCGCGATCACCATCGACATGACCGAGCTCGACGAGGCCGACTGGTTCACGCGTGACGAAGTGGTCCAGGCGATGGCCGGGGATGAAGCCGCGCGGTTCATCGCCCCGCCGCCCTTCGCGGTGGCGCATCACCTTTTGAAATGGTGGCTCGAACATGGCTGAACCGAAGAAAATGACGATCGACATCTATTCGGATGTCATGTGCCCGTGGTGCATCGTCGGCTATTCGCAGCTGCAGACGGCGTTGGCCGAGTTGAAGGGCGAAATCGAGGCCGAGATCCGCTGGCTGCCGTTCGAACTCAATCCCGACATGCCGCCCGAGGGTGAGGAGAGCGTGGCGCACATTGCCCGCAAGTACGGCCGCACCCTTGAACAGGCCGCGGCGGGGCGGGAACAGATGGCTGCCGCAGGTAAGCGGGCGGGCTATGACTTTGCCTATCAGGGTCCGTCGCCCGAACCGGAGGCCATGCTGCGCAACACCTTTGCAGCGCACAAATTGCTCAAGTGGGCGCTGATCGAGGCTGGGCCAGAAGTACAGAACCGGCTCAAGCTGGCGCTGTTCGATGCCCATTTCCAGCAACGCCGCAACGTGTCCGATCCCGATGTGCTGGTCGAACTCGCGGTAGCGCAAGGGCTCGAAGTGGAAGGTGCGCGCGCCGCCCTTAGTGATGAGACGCTGGGCGCAATCGTGCGACAGGAAGAAGCGCAAGCCTGGGACATGAACATCTCCGGGGTTCCGGCGATGATCGTCCAGGGCAAATACATGATCCCCGGCGCGCAGGAACCCGAAGTCTATGTGAATGCCCTGCGCCGCGTCGCCGCGAAAGGGCTCTAGCTGGCCAGAAGTTTGATGCCGGACAGTACCAGCACCCCGGCCAGCGCCGGGCGGAGCAGGTTATCGGGCGTGCGGCTGGCGAGCAAACTGCCCACAATCACCCCGGGAATGGATCCGATCAGCAGGTTGAACAGCAGCGTGCCGTTAACGTCACCGATGAACCAGTGGCCTAACCCCGCAACAAAGGCGAGCGGCACGGCGTGGGCAATGTCGGTGCCGACCAGCCGCGCCACCGGCAGGCGGCGGTAAAGCATCAGCAGCACGGTCATGCCGATTGCCCCGGCACCGATCGAGCTGATCGAAACCAGCACGCCCAGCACCGCGCCGAGCACTATGGTTGGAACCAGCGCCAGATCCGATGATACCGGATGATGGGTCGCCCCGTAAGCCATCAGGCGGCGCTGGAACAGGATGCCGGTCGCGGTCAGCAGCAGCATGACCCCCAGCACCACCATGATCACGTGGTTGGCCGGCTTGCCGAGTTGGATGAAGCTGTTGAGCGCCACCAGGGTCACCACTGCAGCAGGCAGGCTGCCGGTGGCGAGGCGGCGCATCACTTTCCAGTCGACTGTGTCTTTCCAGCCGTGGATCGCGCTGCCGACCGACTTGGTGATGGCGGCGTAGAGCAAGTCGGTGCCCACAGCGGTTTGCGGCGAAACGCCGAACACCAGCACAAGCAGCGGGGTCATCAAGGATCCGCCGCCGACGCCGGTCAGGCCAACCAGAAAGCCGACGAGCAGCCCGGCCAAGGCATGCAGGGCATCGAAACTTTCGGCATACGGCATGAAAGCGATCTCCCTGCGTCAGCTTAGCCCCGTGCCACGGGGCATGGTGCGATCAAACGCAGCAGTTCTGTAGCGCGGGAAAGCCCCGCTATCCAGCCAATCAGACCAGCCCCAGCCGCGCCAGGTCGCTCGCCAGCTTGCCCGGGATGACATCGCCCGCAGTCTCGCCTTCGGCCAGATCGCGCGGCGCGTCCTGGTCCTCAAGGTAACGCCAGCCTTGATGCGCCCGCTTGGGCTGCGGGTAGATGTCGATCAACGTGGCCGAAATGACGATGCTGGTCTTGCCTCCCTCAGCTTCCTCGAAGCGCAGGATCGGGCTGCGCGCGACGAGCTGGTGCTTGTAGACCCAGAACAGCGATCCGCCCCGTTCGATCTCGGCGGCGCGCTTGGGGAGATAGCGCGTGGTCAGCTTCGCGACGTCGCCGCGGTTCTGGAACCAGGTGTGCAGTTCCTCCAGGCTCTGCGCGCCATAGGCGACCTTGGTCAGGTGCAACGCCATCAAGCGAGCCCGGTGAGTACGGCGAGGCCAAGGAACGAGAAAAAGCCCATCACGTCGGTCGCCATGGTCACGAACACCGCCGAGGATACCGCCGGATCGATCTTGAGTTTGTCGAGCGTGACCGGAACCAGGATGCCCGCCAGCCCTGCGACAAGATTGTTGATCAGCATCGCTGCGGCAATCACCATGCCCAGCAGCGGGTTGGCGAAAATGAGGCCGACCCCGGTGCCGATCATGATCCCAAGCGACAAGCCATTGGCACTGGCGATCGAAAATTCGCGGATGATCATTCGCCAGGTGTTCGAACTGGTGATCTGGTTGGTGGCCAGCGCGCGGACCACCACTGCGAGGGTCTGCGTCCCGGCATTGCCGCCCATGCCTGAAACGATCGGCATCAGCACCGCGAGCAGCGCGAATTTGGCGATTGCGCCCTGAAACAGCCCGACCACGCTGGAAGCAATGACTGCGGTGCCAAGGTTGACCACCAGCCAGGTCAGCCGGGTGCGGATGGTATATTTGATCGGCTCGTTGATATCGCCGTCGCCTGCGCCGGATAGCAGCAGCGCGTCTTCGCCGGCTTCTTCCTGGATGATGTGGACCACGTCATCGACCGTGATCTGGCCGACCAGCCGGCCGTCCTCATCGACCACCGCGGCCGAAATCAGCGCGTACTTCTGGAACCGCAGCGCGACCTCTTCCTGGTCCATCGTCACCGGGATCAGGGTCTGTTCGCGGGCCATCACGTCGGTCAGCGCGATGCTGCGCGGGGCGCGCAGGATCCATGACAGCGCGCAGGTCCCGACCGGGTGATGCCGCGCATCGACGATGAAGATTTCCCAGAATTCGTTGGCCAGATCGTGACCTTCGCGCAGGAAATCGATCAGACCGCCGACCGTCATATGTTCGGGCACAGCGACGAAATCGCGGCTCATCAAACGTCCGGCGGACTCTTCCGGATAGGACAGCGCGGTCTCGATCGCAGCGCGGTCTTCCGGCTCCATTTCGGCGAGGACCGCCTGCTGGTCGTCTTCGTCGAGGTCTTCGAGCATCGCCACTGCATCGTCGGTGTCGAGCTGTTCGGCGATGTCCGCCACTGCGCCGGCGGGGAGCGATTCAACCAGCAGTTCGCGGACGTGATCGTTAAGTTCGGCGAACACCTCGCCGCTCATCAGGTCGCTGATCGCCTTGGCCAGCGCCGGGCGCTCGTCAGCCTCGATCAGTTCAAACAGGTCGGCGACGTCGGCGGGATGGAGCGGTTCGACCAGGTCATAGACCTGCCCGGTTTCGCCCGCTTCCAGCGCATCGCGCACGCGCCGCACGAATTTTTTCGTGAGGGTGTTTTCCTCATCAAGCCGCTCATCCACGCGCACTTCGGTGGCGGCATCTTCGGCCGCGTCGCTGTGCAGGGAAACGAGATCGTCGGGAGTCATCGGCGCCGGTCTAGGCCGGTAAAATGCAAAAGCAACCGGGCGCACGTGCCGGGGCGTGACTTTGTCCCGGCGCACCCTATATCGGCCCCGAAATTCGCGAAGGAGTTAGCGATAATGGCCGACGAATACCTTACCCTCAGCCTCAGCACCGGCGGCGACGTCAAGATCAAGCTGCGCCCCGATCTGGCCCCCGGCCACGTTGCGCGGATCAAGGAACTGGCAGGCGAAGGCTTCTATGACGGGGTGAAGTTCCACCGCGTGATTCCGGGCTTCATGGCGCAGGGCGGTTGCCCCGACGGCACCGGCATGGGCGGTTCCAAAAAGCCCGACTTGGAGGCCGAATTCAACAATGAACCGCATGTCCGCGGGGTCTGCTCGATGGCGCGGACCAATGCGCCGCACAGCGCCAACAGCCAGTTCTTCATCGTGTTCGACGACGCCAGCTTCCTTGACCGGCAGTACACCGTGTGGGGCCAGGTGGTCGAAGGCATGGACAATGTCGACAACCTGCCCAAGGGCGAACCGCCGCGCGAGCCGGGCGTCATCACCAAGGCAGTTGTCAGCGAAGGCTGATTATGGGGTGGGCGCTGCCGGCTGAACCGGCAGCGCCCGCCGCACCTTGAGCACCTTGACCTGCGGGTCGAGCATTTGGCCCTTCATGTACCCTTCGCCCTTGGTGGCGGAGCGCGGGGCGTTGTAAATCCTGCGCACCACATCCATCCCGCTGACGACGTGCCCGAACGCGGCATAGCCGGCGCGCGCATCGGGATCGGGCGAGGCCGGATTGGCATCGAACGAGGTCAGGTCCGACAGCAGGATCGAGAAATCGGCATTGGCCGTGCCCGGCGCCAGCCGCGCCATCGATAGTGTTCCGGCTTTGTGGGTGAGCCCGGTCACCGTGGTCGGTTCATGCGCAATCGGCTTCATCAGCCGCGCCGGAAACTGGTTGAGCCCGCCTTGCAGCACGCCGTTGGGCTCGGTCCCCCAATTGAGGTGCATGGCGCGGTAGAAAGTCATGCCGTTATACCGCCCGCTATCGACATAGCGCATGAAGTTCTCGGTCGTGATCGGGGCGTGCTTGTGATCGAGCTCGAGCACGATGGTGCCCTGCTCGGTGATCATTTCGACCAGCACCGTATCGCCGAGCGGCGGCGGAGGCGGAGGGGCTTTCTTCGCCTTGGTCGCGCCGGTCAGCGCGAGCAGGGTGGCGGGCAGGGCGGCAAGAACGAATCGGCGTTTCATGTGGCGATGCTGCCCAATCACGCTGCTCTGCGCCAGCACTGATGCACAACCGGACCAAGACGGAGTTCAAACTGGCATAGGTGCGGTTGAGATGGGCTATGGAAGCTCTCAAAACCGGCACAATTTCGGTCAATTGTCCGAAAAACTGTATTTATATCAGTGTTTTAATGGAAGCTACGGTGTGCCCGAAACCATCCAACGGGGCTAAACCGTCTGCCCAAAGTCTGCGCTACAGATTCCCGGCCATGTAGGAAACCCGTCTCGCATCGACTTTGCGCTTGGCATTCGCCACCTGATTACAGTCCCGCCCCCGCGATCCAGTCGTGGAAGATCCGCACGCTTCGGATTTCGAGTGCGTGGGGGCGGCAGATGAACCAGTACGAATAGGGGCTCTCGACCTCGACATCGAACAGCTTGGCCAAGCGGGGGTCGTGGCTGCGGCGGAAATGGTCATCGTGCATGATTGCAATGCCGAGGCCGTTGGCGGCGGCTTCGAGGATCAGCTGGCCCGAGTCCATATGGTCGATTGCCGCCGAGGCGAGGCTGGGCATGCCCAGCGCGCGTTTCCATGCGACGAAGCTGTCGGGTAGTTCGGTGTGGATCAGGAAGGTCTGTTTGCCCAGAATCTCGGCGTCGGGGTTGCCGCCAATCTCCGCCGCCAGCGCTTTGGAGGTAAACGCGTAAACCTGGTTGTGATCGAGCCGCACTGCGTGGAACGCCGGGTCGGGCTCTTTGGCCAGCACGATCGCGGCGTCGAGCGTATCGCCAACGCGCGCCTCGGGATGCGCCGCAGTATCGAAATCGATGTGCAACCGTGGGTGGGCCTTGCGCAGTTCGGGCAGGCGCGGGAACAGGCGCTGGGTGCCGAACAGCGGCAGGACGCCAAGGTGCAGGCGCAAGACTTTGCTGTCTTCAACCTGGCCTTCCACAGCGGCGGCCAGTTCGTCAAAGCGCAGGCTGACCGCGTCGTAGAAGGCTTGGCCATCGTCGGTCAGCTTCATCGCCTGGTGCTGGCGGGTGAACAGCCGCTTGCCGATGAACTCCTCGAGCGCGGCCACGCGCCGCGACAGTGCTGAGGGGCTGAGGCCGAGTTCGTCAGCAGCCGCGCGCGCCGACCCGAGCCGGACGATCCGGACGAAGGCTTCGATTGCACGCAGTGGCGGAAGGCGGCGGATGGCCACGCGGCTAGTCCTCGCTCTCGCTTGGCGGCAGGGGCGGGTGCAGCCGCAGCCGCGTAACGCGCTTTTCGTCACCGGCGATCACTTCCAGCATCCAGCCGCTGTCATGGTGCAGCATCGCGCCGGGGCTGGGGACTGCTTCGGCGAGCATGAAGGCGAGACCGCCCAGCGTATCGATGTCCTCCGCCACCACCGCCAGGCGCGGATCGATCAGCGCGCCCACTTCATCGAGCTCGGCGCGGGCATCGGCTTCCCACATCCCGCCGTCGAGCGGGACCAGCATGGCTTCGGGCGCGTCGTCATGCTCATCCTCGATCGCGCCGGTGATTTCCTCGACGAGGTCCTCAAAAGTGATGATCCCGTCGGTGCCTGAATATTCATCGACCACCACCGCCAGATGCACCCGGCTCGCGCGCATGTCATTCAGCACGTCGAGCGCGCCGCGCGCGGTGGGCACGAACAACGGCTGGCGCAGCAGCGTCGTCCAGTCCTTGGGCACCTTGCTTGTCGCCAGGAACGGGAACACGTCCTTGATCAGGACCATGCCAATGATCTCGTCGAGCGTATCTGCATAGACCGGCAGGCGCGAATGGCCGTGTTCGGCAAACGAGGCGACTACGTCTTCCCAGGTTGCGCTGGCCGGGATGGCGATGATCTCGCCGCGCGGGATTGCCACGTCGTCGGCGTCGTGTTCGCTGAAGTGCAGCAGGTTGCGCAGCATCTGGCGCTCAAGCGGGGAGAGGTCGCCGTCGCCATCGGGCGCGCCGCCATCTTCCTCATGCTCGTCGATTGCTTCTTCAAGCTGCGCGCGCAGCGACTGGTCCGGCTCGCCCAGGCTGAGCGCGCGGCGCAGCATCCGGCTCAGCCAGGCTCTACTATCGCCATCTCCGGAAGTGCCCTCGGCCATTAAATGCCAGAATCCCTAGGTCTCGTCGTGGTCGCCATATGGGTCGGCGATTGCAAGAAGCGCAAGTGCCTTTATTTCGAGCTGCTCCATTTCACGAGCATCTTCGGGCGAACGCTCGTGATCGTAACCGGCCAGGTGCAGGAAACCGTGGATCAGCAGGTGCGTGACATGGTCTTCCAGCGAAATTCCCTTGTCCGCCGCTTCGCGCTGGCAGGTTTCGAGCGCAAGCGCGATGTCGCCTAATAGTTCTGGCGGACCTTCCGCCGCGAGTGCCAACAAGTCCTCGCGCTCCAGCATTGGAAATGAAAGAACATTGGTCGGCTTGTCCTTCCCGCGCCATTCGCGATTGAGCGCGTGGACCTCGGCATCGGAGGTAAAAGCGACGGACGCGGAAAGCCGCTGATTGGCAAGTTCTTCAGCAACTGGCGCGAGCGCGCTTGCGGCCCGCACTGCGACACTCTCCCAATCGGGAGGGGACGGCCAGCCAGCCTCGAGCGAAAAGTCCAAATCCATGTTGTGGTGAGGTGAGCGCGAGGGTTACCCCTCGTTCCCCTCATAAGCCTGGACAATCCGCCCGACGATCGGGTGGCGGACCACGTCGGCGACGGTGAAGCGGGTGATCGCGATGCCGTCGATCCCATCCAGCCGTCCGACGGCGTCGTTGAGGCCGCTCATCGGCGGGCCGCCGGGGATATCGACCTGCTTGGGATCGCCGCAGACCACCATCCGGCTGTTCTGGCCGAAGCGGGTGAGGAACATCTTCATCTGTTCGCGCGTGGTGTTCTGCGCTTCATCCAGGATGATGAAGCTGTCAGCCAGCGTGCGGCCGCGCATGAAAGCGATCGGGGCGATCTCGATCTCGCCGCTGGCCAGTCGCCGCTCGACCTGTTCGGGCGGCATGCAATCGTACAGCGCATCGTACAATGGGCGCAGGTACGGATCGACCTTTTCCTTCATGTCACCGGGGAGGAAACCGAGTCGTTCGCCCGCCTCAACCGCCGGGCGCGAGAGGATCAGCCGCTGGACCGAACCGGTGATCAGCTGCGAAACCGCCTGCGCCACCGCGACATAGGTCTTGCCGGTACCCGCCGGACCCAGTGCAAAGATAACGTCCTTGCTCGCCAGTGCCTTCATATATTCGATCTGCATCGCGCTGCGCGGGACGATGGTTTTCTTGCGGGTGCGGATCATCACGCCTTGCGCGCCATCTTCGCCCGAGACGATGCCTTCGAGCGTGGGTTCGGCTGACATCACGATCAGCGATTCGACCACGCCAGCGTCAAGCTCCTGCCCGCTCATCAGCCGCTGGTGCATGCCTTTGAGGACGTCGCGTGCCCGCGCGACGGGTTCTTCCGGCCCTTCGATCTGCACCCGGTTGCCGCGGGCGGCGATATAGACCCCCAGCCGGTTTTCAATCTGGACCAGATTTGCATCAAACTGGCCGAACAGCGCGCCGAGCACGGTCGCCTCTTCGAATTCGATTTCGCTCTTTGCGCGGGGCGGAGCTGTCCGGACGGGAGCCGGGTTTGATGCGCCATGACCGGCGCGCTGAGGTTTGCGGGGCATAAAGGGTGAAGCGCACTCCCTTCGGTAAAGCATCCGATCGCGGCGATGGACACCGGGAACAAGATAGCCCCCCACGAGTTGGTGGCAAGAGACGATGGTCGGCAAGCTGCAGGACAGCCTGCCTTTTTGCACAGTCATCGTTGACCGCGACAGCTGTCGCATTGGCGCGACATTCGTGGACCATGGCTGACCGAAAGGTTCCCGACCGGTTCAGCGGAAGCCGCCTAAACCCGCTGCATCGCCACCAAGCGATGATAGCACTTAAGGAGCATACCCATGCGTAAGATTCTCATTGCCGCCCTTGCGGCATCAACCCTCGTCCCGGGGATGGCCAGCGCGCAAAGCGCAGGCGAAGTGCGCCGGGGCCAGCAGGAAGTTCAACGTGACCAGCGTGATGTCCGCCAGGCTCAGCAGCAGGGTGATTGGCCGAAGGCCCAGCGCGCCCGCCAGGAAACCCGCGAAGACCAGCGCGAAGTCAACGAAGACTGGCGTGATTATCGCAAGTCGCACCGCCAGGTATTCCAGCGCGGCACCTACAACGCTCCGCGCGGGATGCGTTATCGCCCGGTCAGCGCCGGCTTCACCTTCCAGCGGGCGTTTTATTCGAACCGCTACCAGCTGAACGATTACCGCAGCTATCGCCTGCCCAATCCCGGTTACAACCACCGCTGGGTGCGTTACGGCAATGATGCAGTGCTGGTCGATACCCGCACCGGCCGCGCCTTGCGCGTGATCAACGGATTCTTCTGGTAACAGCCAGTCTAACCGGCATTACGGCCCGTGGGAGCAATCCTGCGGGCCGTTTCGCTGGCGCTCAGACCAGCTGCGCGGCGAGCGAATTGCCAAGTGCTTCGTTCAGCCTAACCTCGACCAGGTCGCCGATCCGGACGTCTCCGGTGAAATGCGCCGATTGCAGCCAGGGCGTCTTGCCCAGCCATTGGCCGGGATACTTGCCCTTGCGTTCGACCAGCACGGTACAGGTGCGCCCCACCGAGCGCTCGTTGAACACCAGTTGCCCGGCGCTGATCGCGGCCTGCAGCCGCTGCAACCGCTCATCCATCAGAGCCGCTGAAACCTGGCCATCCATCGCCGCCGCCGGAGTGCCGGGGCGGGGCGAATACTTGAAGCTGAAGCACTGCGCGTAGCCGACCTGTTCGACCAGCCGCACCGTCTCTTCGAATTCGGCATCGCTCTCACCGGGAAAGCCGACGATGAAATCGCCCGATAGCGCAATATCGGGCCGCACGGCGCGGATTTTGTCGAGCACCGCGAGATAACTGGCCACCGAATGGCTGCGGTTCATTGCCTTCAAAACCCGGTCGCTTCCCGCCTGCACCGGCAAATGGAGGAACGGCATCAACTGGGGAATGTCACGATGCGCCGCGATCAGGCCGTCGGTCATGTCGTTGGGGTGGCTGGTGGTATAGCGGATGCGCGGCAGGCCAGGGATCAGGGCCAGCGCCTCGATCAGCTTCTCGAGACCGCGCCGGTCTGCATCGCGCGCCCCCGAATCACGCCACGCATTGACGTTCTGGCCGAGCAGCGTGATTTCCTTGGCACCGGCATCGACCAGTCGCTGCGCTTCGCCGACCAGATCGGCGAACGGCCGCGATATCTCGGCGCCGCGGGTGTAAGGCACTACGCAATAAGTGCAGAACTTGTCGCAGCCTTCCTGCACGGTGAGGAACGCTGCGGGCCCAACCTTGCGGCGCGCGGGCAGCGCTGCGAACTTGGTCTCGGCGGGCATGTCGGTGTCGATCGCGCGCTCGCCCTTGCTGGCTGCATCGATCAGCTCGGGCAGGCGGTGATAGACTTGCGGGCCGACCACCAGGTTCACCGACGGGGCGCGGCGCATGATCTCCTGCCCCTCGGCCTGCGCGACGCAGCCGGCCACCGCGATCATCGGGCTGGTGCCGTCAGCGCGCTTTAAACGGCCGATGTCGGAAAAGACCTTCTCGGTCGCCCGTTCGCGGATGTGGCAAGTGTTCAGCACGACCAGGTCGGCGTCCTCGCCATCGGCTGCCGGCGCAATGCCTTGCCGGTCGAGCAGCTCGGCCATGCGTTCACCGTCGTAGACGTTCATCTGGCAGCCGAAGCTCTTGACCCGGTAGGTCCTGGGGGAGGCGGGGGCAGTCATGGGGCGCGGCCTATAGCGCTGCGCTACGCGGATTCCAAAGCTTCATCGCGCGGAGCCCAAACCGCCATCGCGCGGAGCCTTGTAGCCGACCATCGGCAGGTCATAGCGGAACGGGCGCAGCGGCTTGCCCAGCGTCGCGACCAGCTGCTCCTCGATCCTCATGCGGGCCTGCGCGGCAATGTTCTTCCGGCCGGGAAAATCGTGCGGATCGAACGGGTCGAGGAAATACACGTTGACCGCAAATGTGCCGGGCCGGGCGAAGATTCGCCGGGCATTGTTGATCCCGCTTTCCTGGTCGAGCCAGGCAATCCATTCGGCGATCGGTCCGTAATCGATCACCACCGGCTGGACCAGCATCCCCGGCGGCGGCGGTTCGAGAACGCTGATCATGCTGGTCTTGAACGGCAGCAGCGAATGTCCGTCGGTTACCGTGCCTTCGGGGAAGATCACCACCGACCAAGTATCGGCCAATGCTTCGCGCAAGGCATTGATCTGCTCGGCGATGTTTAGCTTGGCTTCGCGCTTGGTGAACACGGTGCGATTAAGCCGCGCCATCCAGCCCAGCATGAACATTTCGCCGATTTCCGCGCGTGAGACGAAGGCCGAACCGGTTATCCCGCCGAGCACCGGAATATCGAACCACGAAACGTGATTGGGCATGAAGAACACGTCGCGCCGCAGCGGCACCCCGTGGACCTGCACCCGCGCTCCGATCACCCGGGCCGTCCAGCGCAGGAAATACATCGGGAAAGGTGAGCCGTACTTGATCAGCCGGAACAGGTAATGCAGCGGCACCACCACCAGCATGGCCAGCGCCAGCAGCAGCGAACGCCCCCAGATCCTCAGCTCACCCGTCAGGCCGACCGGCACCGGGGTTCCGGCAGCGTGAACCGGAATGGAGTCGTTGGAATCGAATCGGGGCAATCCGGACATCTTGAGCAGGTCCTAGCCAGCCAATTGTTTCAGCATCGCGTCCCGCGCCGCCGCAGCGATCGACTTGCGGTTCTCCAGTGCTGCCCCGGTGAGTGGCGGGAGGAAATGCACGGTCAGCCGGACCGGCTTGCTGTGCGCAAGGATGCGCAGGAAATTGTCGAGCCCGTGCTCGTCGCCCACCCACGCAATGTCTGCAGCCTCGTGCCCGTAGTCGAGCAGCACCGGCTGGACTGCAATCCCCGCCGGCAACGGCTCGAATGCGGACAACAGCGAACTCTTGAACGGCAGCAGCCCCGTGCCGTCGCTGGTGGTGCCTTCGGGGAAGATGGTCAGCGCGCCGCTGTCGCTCAGCGCGGCGCGCACCGCTTCGACTTGCTCGGCGACGCTGGTGCGATCATGCCGGGCGATGAATACTGTCCGGTTCATCCGGCACAGCCATTTGACCAGGGGCATCGACGCGAGCCCGTCATGCCCGACAAACGCGCTGCCGCTGGCTGCGGCCAGGGCCGGCACGTCGATCCAGCTGACATGGTTGGCGATCAGGAACACCCCGCCGCGCGCCCGTTGCCCGCGATAAGACAGTTCCACTCCGGCCAGCCACGCAGTCCCGCCAAGGAAGACGCGTGGCCACGGGTTAGGCAGGCGCAGGATATGGCTGACGTAGTGGAGCGGAATGCAGGCCAGCAGCAGCATTGCCATGCCGGTAAGACGGATGGATGCACGGGCCTTGCCAAGCAACGACATATGCCGGGGCTGGGCGAGCGCGGCTGCCATCAGCTCTCCCGTTCCAGCCGCACGCCGTAAAGCTCCATGCGGTGGTCGACCAGCCGGTAGCCCAGCTTCTCGGCAATTTGGCGCTGCAGCGCCTCCAGCTCGGGATCGACGAATTCGATGACCTTGCCGCTTTCAACGTCGATCAGGTGGTCGTGATGCGCTTCGGGTGCGGCTTCATAGCGGGCGCGGCCATCGCCGAAATCGTGGCGATCGAGGATACCGGCTTCCTCGAACAGGCGCACCGTGCGGTAGACGGTCGCGATCGAGATGCGCGAATCGATCGCCGCAGCGCGCTGGTGCACGTGCTCGACGTCTGGATGATCCTCGGCCTCGGACAGGACGCGCGCGATGACGCGGCGCTGCTCGGTGATCCTGAGGCCGCGCTCGGCGCAGAGGGCTTCGATGTCGATAGGCTGGTGCACGGGGCGCGGATGATCCTCAAACGAATGGCCCCGCCGATCATAGATGGGCGGGGCGATTCTTCAACTGATAGCGCTAACGATCAAGCAACCTTGGGCTTGCGGCCGCGCTTCACCCCAGGCTTGCGTCCCAGACCGATCTTCTTCGCCAGTTCACGGCGCTTCTCGGCATAGTTGGGGGCAACCATCGGATAGTCGGCGGGCAGGCTCCAGCGTGCGCGGTACTGATCCGGGGTCAGATTGTAATGCGTCATCAAATGGCGCTTCAGCATCTTCAGCTTCTTGCCGTCTTCAAGGCAGACAATGAAGTCTGGCTTGATCGACGACCTGATCGATACCGCCGGTTCCGGCATCACTTCAACCGGGACCACGGGCTGGCCAAGCATCGCCAGCGCGCCGTAGACGTTCGAAATCAAACCCGAAACGTCTTCGACCGCGACATTGTTGTTGCTGACATGCGCGGCGACAATGTCCGACGTCAGCGTAATGAGCATTTCATTCACATCGGCATGGGTTGCATCCATGACCAATTCCTTTCGTAGTAACGAACCAAGCTACCTTCAAATTTTGACAGGCGGAATTCGGCTAAGCCCATTTGCCAGAGGGCACAAGTCAATTTGACTGGTTTTTAAACAACCTTACCAAAAGTTCATTTGGTTTAATCGTTTGCAGTGTAATCCTGTTGCAGTTGGCAAGCAAATGTCAGGGCATCGAGCCGGTCACCCGTGCTACTGCGATAATAATAAGGCCTTACGCCAATTTGGGTAAAATGAAATTGGCGATAAAGATTCTCGGCCCGATTACCTCTCCGCATCTCAAGCAGAACACGCGCTGCACCGCGTGAGCGGGCACCGGCCAGAAACTGTTCAAGCAACTGGGCCCCGTATCCATTCCTGCGCGCAGAAGGAATTACCCCAAGCAGCAAAAGCTCTTCTTCGTCATAAGCAAAACGCGAGAGGAAGAAGCCGGCACAGCAATCTTTTTCCATGACCAGGCCATAGTGGCAGTTGCCCAGGACCAGCGCATCCTCGATCTGGCGGCGGGTCCAGGCCTCGCCGAATTGCGGATCGAACGCCAGCGCCATTACGGCCATAATCTGGTCGATGTCGTCCGCCGGGGCGATCAATTCGCTACCCCTGGCAGCCGTGCGTCAGGGGCGCGGCCATAATCGAGCTGGACCGAAGCGGTGAAGTCATCCGCGGATAGCAAACCGATCATGCGCGCATCGGGGAGCAGCGGCAGCGCGCGGCCCAGACCGCGCAAGGCAACCAGTGCCTCGGCCTGCGACCCGGCGACAAAGTTTGCATCCAGCAGCGCTGCGGCTTCTGCTGGCGAGCGCGATTGCGGCGAGACAAGGCTTTGGCCCTCTGCGCCGAACTGGCTGACGAACCATTCGCCGTGACCGCCGGTCATCGCGATGCCAACTGGCGTGGCTCCCGCCTGTTCGCGGGCCATTGCGGCAATCAAGGCGTGCGTCGAATAGCCGACGATCTCGGCCTGCCAGGCGAGCGCCAGGGCGCGCGCGGCGGCCAGCCCGACCCTGAGGCCGGTAAAGCTGCCCGGGCCGAGCGAGACGGCAATGCGGTCCGCCTGGCCCTTGCCCGGCAGCGCGGCGATCATCGGGATCAGCGCTTCAGCGTGGCCGCGGCCCAGCACGCGCGCAGTGCCGTCCAGCAAGAGGTCCTGCTCAAACAGGGCAACCGAACAATTCTCGGTCGCACATTCGATGGCCAGCAATCTCATGCGGGTAACGATAGCGCGTCAGGCGACGCGGTTGAAAGCCCCGAAATCCGGACGCGGGCTGCGCTCGAAGATAGTGGCAGGGTCGCCATAGCCCAGCGTCGAGATGAAATTGGACTTCACGCGCGGGGTATCGGCGAAGAATGCCGCGTCGACTGCTTCAGGATTGAACCCCGACATTGGCCCGGTATCGAGCCCGAGTGCGCGCGCGGCCATGATCAGATAAGCGCCCTGCAGCGACGAATTGCGGAACGCCGTGCTTTCGCGCAGCGGCTCATTGCCGGCGAACCAGCTCTTCGCATCGGCGTGCGGGAACAGCCACGGCAGTTGCTCGTGGAAATCGAGATCCATGCCGATGATCACACTGACCGGCGAGGCAAGAATTTTGGGCGGATTGGCCCCGCCGGCGCAATCCGCCAGCTTCTGCTTGGCTTCGGGCGTGGTCACCCAGACGAGCCGCGCGGGCAGACAGTTGGCGCTGGTCGGCCCCATCTTCATCAGGTCCCAGATCGCCTCAAGCTGGTCGCGCTCGACCGGGGTGTCGAGATAGCCGTTGTAAGTCCGCGCGGTGCGAAACAACTGGTCAAGCGAAGCATCGGGCAGAGGCAGGGACATTCGGTTCTCCGGGTACTTCAGGTCAGGTGGCTCAAGCGGCGCGGACTTCAAGCACTTCGGGGACATAATGCTTGAGCAGCGATTCAATCCCGTGCTTGAGCGTAGCGGAGGAAGACGGGCACCCCGCGCAGGCGCCCTGCATGGTGAGGAACACCACCCCGTCACGGAAGCCGCGGTAGACAATGTCGCCGCCGTCATTGGCGACTGCCGGGCGGACGCGGACTTCGATCAGTTCCTTGATCTGTTCGATAACTTCGGCATCGGCGGGATCGTCATCGATCGTCTGGTCTTCGGCCGGGACGTTGATGCCCGATGCGTCAGGGCCCGCGAACAGCGGTGCGCCGGTAACGAAGTGATCGAGCAGCAAAGCCACGACCTGCGGCTTCAGTGCCGACCAATCGACCCCTTCGCCCGCGGTGACCGAAACGAAGTCGCGCCCGAAGAATACGCCGGACACATCGCCCAGATCGAACAGCGCGGAGGCCAGCGGCGAGGCTGCAGCGCTCTCCGCATCGGGAAAGTCGCGCGTTCCAGCGGTCATCACCGGCTCGCCGGGGAGGAACTTGATGGTCGCCGGGTTGGGCGTGAGTTCGGTTTCGATGAACATGATGCGTCACATGTAAGGAGCGCGCGGCATCGCGGCAAGGGCGTGGCTGCTTAGGAAGGGGCAACAAGAACTTTAAGGCCTGCCGCGCAATTCTGCGGTTATTCACTGGCCAGTCAGTTATGTGCTGCCTATATCCGTCCCCTATGCACGTGAAATCTCGCGCCCAGCGCCTGCTCGCCTTTTTCGTTCCCGCCCTGGCCCTGCTGCTCGCCCCCGCGCTTGACGCGGCGAGCGCGGCCACCAGCAAGCGCGCTGCGGCCCCGCTCCTTGCCCCCAACACGCCCAGCACCCCATGGCTTTACCGCGGGAGCGACATCCCGCAGGACCCCGAATGGATCTTTGGTGAGCTGCCCAACGGGGTGCGCTATGTGGTGCGCAAGAACGGCGTGCCGCCCGATCAGGTATCGATCCGTATCCACATGGACGTTGGCTCGATGTTCGAAAGCCCAAATGAAATGGGCTATTCGCACCTGCTTGAGCATTTGGTGTTCCGTCAGTCGAAATATCTCGAAAACGGCCAGGCAATTCCGGTCTGGCAGCGGCTGGGGGCAAGCTTCGGCAATGATACCAATGCGCAGACCGGGCCACTCAGCACCACCTTTCAGCTCGATCTGCCCAATGCCAACGCCCAGTCGGTCGATACCAGCTTCAAACTCCTTTCAGGCATGATGATCGCGCCGACCCTGTCGGAAGCCAACGTCCGCACCGAGGTGCCGATCGTGCTCGCCGAAAAGCGCGAGCGCGGCGGCACGGCTGAACGCGTGGTCGATCAGCAGCAAGGCACAATTTTCGCCGGGCAGAAGATGGGCTCGCGTCCGGTGATCGGCACCGAGGCGACGCTTAATGCCGCCAATCAGGGCAGCGTGCGCGCCTATCACCAGCGCTGGTACCGCCCGGAAAACTGCGTCATCGTCGCGGTCGGCGATATTGATCCGGACGTGCTCAAGGCCGATATTGCCAAGTGGTTCGGTGACTGGAAGGGCGTCGGCCCGCGTACGCCGGAACCCGCGTTCGGCGATCCGGTCGCGCCCAAGGGTGCCAAGGGCGCCGCCCCGGTCGGCGCGACCAAGGTCATCGTCGAGCCCAGCCTGCCGCGCCAGATCGTCTATGGCGTGCTGCGCCCGTGGCGGCCGGTCCACGATACGATCGTCTACAACCAGGGGATCATGGTGGATTCGCTGGCGCAGGCGATCATCAACCGCCGGCTGGAGGCCCGCGCCCGCGGCGGCGGCAGCTTCCTTTCGGCGCAGGTCAGCCAGGAAAAGACCATGCGCTCGGCCGACGTGACTTATGTCGCGATCACCCCGCTCGGGCCCGACTGGAAAAGCGCGCTCAAGGATACCCGCGCAGTGATCGCCGATGCGATGACCCGGCCGCCAACACCGGCCGAGATTGACCGTGAGGCCAAGGAATTCGGCGTCGCCTTTGAAAGTTCGGTTGAACAACGCCGCCTGCTGCCGGGCTCGAAGCTGGCGGATGACATGGTCGCCGCGCTCGATATCCGCGAGACAATCGCGTCCCCCGAAACCGTGCTCGACATCTTCAAGCGTTCGAAGTCGATGTTCACCCCGGCCAATGTGCTGGCGCACACCCGGCGGCTGTTCAGCGGCACGGTGACGCGCGGGATCTATGTCACCCCCGATGCCAAGGAAGCGACCGGCAGGGGGCTTGCGCTGGCGCTGGGCGGCACGGTGGCCGCTAACGGCAATTCGCGGGTTGATGCCAAGGCAATCGACTTCGCCTCGCTCCCGTCGATCGGCGCGCCGCAACAGCCCATCGCGACCAAGCCCACCGGCTTGCTTGAGATCGAGCAGCTCGATTTCGCCAACGGGGTCAAGGTCCTGCTGTGGCCGACCGACAACGAGCCGGGCCGGGTAACGCTGAAGGTCCGCTTCGGCGCAGGCTGGCGCGCGTTCAACGCGCAGACCGCGCCTTATTCCACGCTGGGCAACCTGGCGCTGGTCGGCTCCGGCGAAGGCAGTCTTGGCCAAGAGGAACTCGACAAGTTGACGACGGGCCGCAAGATGGGCTTCGATTTCAAGACCGACGATGGCGCCTTCACCTTTTCGGCCGATACCCGCGCTGCCGATCTTGACGACCAGCTTTACCTGCTGGCCGACAAGTTCGCCTCGCCGCGGTGGGATGCCAATCCGGTGCTGCGCGCGCAGGCCGCCGCGCGGATCAACTACCAGAGCTTCGCGACCAGTCCGCAAGGGGTCGTCCAGCGCGATCTGAAGTTCTACCAGCGCGGCAAGGACCCGGTCTTCGCGACCCCGACGCCAGAGCAGATTTCGGCCACCACGCCCGACGGGTTCCGCAGTGTCTGGGCGCCGATCCTGGCGCAGGGGCCGATCGAGATCCAGCTGTTCGGCGATTTCAAACGCGATGCGGCAATTGCGGCGCTGGCCAAGACCTTCGGGGCGCTGCCGCCGCGCGGCAATCTGCCCACGACGACCGCGCCGGCCACGGCAAAGACGCTTGCGCCCTCGGCCGGGCCGGTGGTGCTCTATCACAAGGGCGACCAGAACCAGGCCGCGGCGCTGATGGCCTGGCCAACCGGTGGCGGGGTCTCGGGCATTCAGGAGAGCCGCCAGCTCGAAATCCTCACCCAGATCATCCAGAACCGCATCCTCGATGCCATGCGCGAGAAGCTGGGCGAGAGCTATTCGCCGCAGGTCGCCAATGACTGGCCGATCGACCTCGATAGCGGCGGCACGATCTTTGCGCTGTCGCAGATGCAGCCCAAGGCGGTGCCCGAATTCTTCGCCGCAGCCGACAAGATTGCGGGCGACCTGGCCACCACCCCGGTAACGCAGGACGAGCTGGACCGGGTGATCGAACCCTTGAAGCAACAGCTGACCCGTGCTTCCACCAGCAGCGCCTTCTTCATGTATCTGCTCGAAGGCGCGACGATCGATCCGCGGCGTTTTTCAACCGTACGCGGCATGATGGCCGACTATACCGAGACCACCCCGGCGGCGATGCAGGCACTGGCGAAGAAGTACCTGACCCCGGGCAGCAGCTGGCGGCTGGTGATCCTGCCCGAGGGCCAGACGCTGAGCTCGGTCATGCCGGCGGCGAAAGCGGGCGGGCGGTAACACCGCCTGCGCGAAACAAAATTGCGCGAGCGAGCCCGCGCGCTTTGCATGTTTTGCAATCGCCTGCGCTTGGGGCTATGGGCGCGCTTTCGATTCACCGGAGCACTTGACGTGGCGCAGAACTGGACCCCGATTAGCTGGCAGGACAAGGAAGTCCGGCACCTGCCGAGCTATCCCGATGCTCCCGCGCTCGATCGGGTTCTGGGCACGATTGGCAACTTTCCCCCGCTGGTCTTCGCTGGCGAAGCGCGCGCGCTCAAGGCCGATCTGGCGCAAGTAGCTGCAGGCAATGGCTTCCTGCTGCAGGGCGGGGACTGCGCTGAAAGCTTCGCCGAATTTCACCCCAACAACATCCGCGATACCTTCCGCGTGCTGCTGCAGATGGCGGTGGTGCTGACTTTCGCCAGCAAGCAGCCAGTGATCAAGGTCGGGCGCATGGCCGGGCAATTCGCCAAGCCGCGCTCGTCGCCGGTTGAGACGATCGACGGCGTCGAGCTGCCTAGCTACCTGGGTGACAACATCAACGGGATCGAGTTCACCCCCGAAGCCCGCATCCCCGATCCGCAACGACTGCTCCAGGCCTATTCGCAAAGCGCCGCGACGCTCAACCTGCTGCGCGCGTTCTCAACCGGCGGCTATGCCAATCTGCGCCAGGTCCACCAATGGACGCTCGATTTCATGGGGCGCAGTCCGTGGGCCGACAAGTTCGCGCAGATGGCTGACCGGATCGGCGAGGCGATGGATTTCATGGCCGCCTGCGGGATCGATCCGCAGACCGTGCCGCAACTCCAGGGCACCAGCTTCTACACCAGCCACGAGGCGCTGCATCTCAAGTACGAAGAGGCGATGACCAGGCAGGATTCGCTGACCGGCGACTGGTACGATACCAGCGCGCACATGCTGTGGATCGGCGACCGGACCCGCTTCGAAGGATCGGCGCATGTCGAATTCCTGCGCGGGGTCGGCAATCCGCTCGGCTTCAAGTGCGGGCCGAGCCTCTCGCCCGACGAACTGCTGCGCCAACTCGACGTGCTAAACCCGGGCCGCGAGGCAGGACGGATCACGCTGATCAGCCGCTTCGGCGATGACAAGGTCGAGGCCGGGCTGCCCGCCCTCGTTCGCGCGGTGAAGCGCGAAGGGCATCCGGTGGTGTGGTCCTGCGATCCGATGCACGGCAACGTGATCAAGGCCAATTCGGGCTACAAGACCCGGCCATTCGACCGCATCTTGAACGAAGTCCGCGGGTTCTTCGCGGTGCACCGCGCCGAGGGCACTCATGCCGGCGGCATCCATATCGAAATGACCGGGCAAGACGTGACCGAATGCATGGGCGGGGCGGTGGCGATCAGTTCGGAAAGCCTCGCCGATCGCTATCACACGCATTGCGACCCGCGGCTCAACGCGGCGCAGTCGATCGAGCTCGCGTTTTTGCTGGCCGACATGCTCAACCAGGAAGCGGTGGACCGCGCGCAACGCGCAGCCTGACGTAATATTCTAACCGTTCGTCGCGGTATTTTTGCCATAGTCGCGTACTAATCGTGCAGTGCACCATGGCGCGGCTTGCCGCGGCTCGGCGGGCTGGTAACACTTGGGATGCTTGTGGATCGGCCTATCAACGGCGACGGCAAGTCAGGGTAACCAAGGGGTAAACTATATGAAAGTATTCGCACGTCAACTTCTTGCCGGGGCGGCAATTGGTGTTGTCACCGCGATGTCGGCAACTGCCGCCAATGCGCAGTCGACTTCGCCTGATGCAGCGGCTTCCAGCGATGCACCCGCCAGCGAAATCATTGTCACGGGTTCGCGCATCCGTCGCGATCCGTTGAACGATCCATCGCCGGTGGTGCGCCTTGATAGCGAGACGATTGCCCAGACCGGGCTTACCTCGGTAGCTGACGTGCTGCAGCGCCTGCCGGGTTCGGCCGGCGGCCTCAACACCCGCTTCAACAACAGCGGCAACCTTGGCAACCCGCCAGATGGCGGCGGCGTTGGCGCCGGTTCGTCGACGATTGATTTGCGCTACCTTGGCGCCAAGCGCACGCTCGTGCTGGTCGATGGCCTGCGGTACGTCAGCGGCGCTTCGGCCAGCGGCATTCCCAATGCGGTCGACCTGAACTCGCTGCCCGATGGCATGGTGGACCGGATCGAAGTGCTCCAGTCGGGCGCTTCGCCGCTTTACGGTTCGGACGCCATTGCCGGCGTGGTCAACATCATCACCAACAAGACCCAGCGCGGCTTTCGCGGTTCGGTCCAGATGGGCGAATACCTTGGCAAGGGCGACGGCAAGACCGGTGCGTATCAGCTGAGCTACGGCGCCGGCAGCGACCAGATCCACGTTGTGGCCGGGGTCAGCTATGTCGGCTCGGGCTCGGTCAGCGCGCGTGACCGCGATATTTCGCAGTTCCCCAATCCGGGCCAGACTTCGTGCTCGGATCCGATCGGCGGTTGCTCCAGCGCAACCCCTCTGGGCCGGTTCCTGGTCCTTGGCCGCAACCTGACGCTCAAGGCACCGGTGGTCGGGCGTACGCCGGTTTACGATCCGACCCTGGTAGGCGGCGACTACAAGAACTTCACCTCGGCCGACCGCTTTAATTTCGCGCCGTACAACTACTTCCAGACCCCGAACCAGCGTTACGGCGGCTTCGTCAACACGCGGGTGGAAGTCAGCGACGCGCTGAACCTCTCGGTGAAGATGGTCTACAACCACCGCCACTCGCAGAACCAGGCAGCCTTCCTGCCGCTGTTCGTGGGCCCTGATGCCGGTAACGGCAACCTGCTCGATACGGTCTCGATCGATGCGACCAACCCCTACAACCCGTTCGGCGTGACGCTACAGTCCGGCCTCAATTCCAACGGGACCCCCAACGGACAGGCAGCCAACTACAGCTTCATCGCCCGCCGTCTGGTCGAAGCCGGGCAGCGCACCTACACGCAGGACGTTGATACGCTGACGCTGAGCGCCACGCTTGACGGCAAGTTCCAGCTGTTCGGCCATGACTGGTACTGGGATGCCAACGCGGTGATCGGCCATAACGATGCCAAGCAGTTGTTCACCGGCAACGTCAACGCCGCCAAGCTGCAGCAGGCGCTGGGTCCGGTTGCTTTGTGCACCGGCTCGTGCGTGCCGTTCAACATCTTCGGCGGCCTGGGTTCGGTTACCCCGGCGATGCTGGCTTTCGTCGGCTTTGACGAATACGACCGGTCGTCTCAGCGGTTGTCGGACTTCGAAGCCAACCTGACCGGTACGCTGTTCGAACTGCCGGCCGGTCCGGTCGGTGTCGCGCTCGGCTTCGAGCATCGCTACCAGTTCGGTTCGTTCACTCCGGATCCGATCATCCAGGCCGGGCTCGGCGCGGATATCCCGGCGCAGGCGGCCAGCGGCAGCTTCAAGGTGGACGAATTCTACGGCGAAATCCGGGTTCCGCTGCTGAAGGACACCCCGTTCTTCAACATGCTCGAACTGTCGGGAGCGGCGCGTTATTCGAAGTATTCCACCTTCGGCGGCAATACCTCGCTGACCGGCGGCGTGCAGTGGAAGCCGGCGGCTGACCTGCTGCTGCGCGGATCCTATGCGCAAAGCTTCCGCGCACCTTCGATCGGCGAACTGTACGGCGCGCAGTCGCGCTTCGACCAGCCGCTGTCCGATCCGTGCACCAGCGCTGCGGGCGGCTTGTTCCCCACCAATGCAACGGTCAAGACCAACTGCATCGCCAACGGCGTGCCGTCGAACGGCAGCTATGTCGAACCGCAGGGCGGCCAGCTGCCAGTCCTGACCGGCGGCAACCCGAACCTGAAGCCGGAAACCGCGCGGACCATCCTGGTCGGCGGGGTTTACAGCCCGGCCTGGGCTCGTGGCGGGGCGCTCAGCAACTTCAGCGTGACGGTCGATTACTTCGACATCAAGTTGAAGGGTGCGATCAGCTCGATCGGGGCCGACGTGCTGCTCAGCCGCTGTGCGCTGACTGGTGATCCGCTGAGTTGCGCGGCAATCGTGCGTACGCCGTCGGGCTTCATCTCGTCGATCAACGGGGTGCTGCTCAACACTGGTACGATCCGCAGCCGCGGGCTCGATGCAGCGGTCAACCTGCGCACCGGTGCGCCCGGTGGCAGCCAGCTGGGCTTGACGCTCGCCACCAACTTCCTCTTCCAGTATGACGAAGGGGTTCCGGCGACCAACGGCACGACCACGACCAGCTATCTCGGCTTCGAACGCGGTAGCCCCGATCAGGCCTATCCGAAGTTCAAGGCCACCGGCACGGTCGACTGGACCATCGGCCCGGTCAAGGCGCTGGTAACCGGCCGCTATATCGGCCCGGTGACCGAGATCCAGAACACGACCAAGAACCTCAATTCGCGGTTCTACACCGACTTCCAGCTGCAGATCTCGCCGGGCATGTTCGATCGGCGGCTGACCTTCACGGTCGGAATGAACAACGCGTTCGACGTCGATCCACCGGCCTGCTTCAGCTGCAGCCTGAACAACTACGATCCCACGACTTACGATGTGCCGGGCCGCTTCGGCTACGTCCGCGTCTCGTACAAGATGTGATTTTGCAGTGCCCTTTGGGGTGATGGGAAGGGGCGGCCTTGGCCGCCCCTTCTTTTTGCGGCAGGAGGGCGGCATGAACAGCAACAGCCCAGCCCGATGATCGCCCGCGAACTGCTCGGCACCGCACAAGTCCCCGATGGCGAAGAGTTGAAGCTCTACCGCCACGACCGCGATTTCATGATCGTGCTGGGCTACAATGAACTGATGAGCACGCGCATGCGCACGTCCGAGGAAGCGCTTGCGACGATGACGATCGAGCGGCTCGTAGGGGTGCGCGATCCGCACTTGCTGGTCGGCGGCTATGGCATGGGCTTCACCCTGCGCGCGGCTCTGGCCAAGGTTGAGGGCAATGCCCGCATCACCGTCGCCGAACTGGTCCCCGAGATCATCGAATGGGCGCGGGGCCCGATGGCCGAGCTGACCGCCGGCTGCCTCGACGATCCGCGCGTGCGGCTCGTGCGCGGCGATGTCGCCGAGGCGATCCTGCTCGCGCCCGAACTGCTCGACGCGATCCTGCTCGATGTCGACAACGGCCCCGATGGCCTGGTCCGCGCCGACAACAAGCGGCTCTATTCGAAGGCCGGGCTGCACAATGCGCGGAAAGCGCTGCGCTCCGGCGGGATCCTCGCCGTGTGGTCAGCGGACAAGGACCCCAAGTTCCGCCGCCGGATGGAAGAGTGCCACTTCGAAGTCGAAGAAGTCGAAGTAAGAGCGCGCGCCAACGGCAAGGGTCCGCGCCATGTGATCTGGTTTGGGCGGACGGAATAATACAGCAAACCACTGAAGGTATGATCCGTTCGCGGTGAGGAGGGCCAAAGGCCCGTCTCGAACCGCAGACCCCGCGCGCGGTCCTTCGAGACGCGGCAAAGCCGCTCCTCAGGACGAACGGATGTTGGAATCGCGGCGATTGTACCATCCCCAATATCCGTTCGCCCTGCGGAGGCGAAGCCATCCCGAAGGGTCCGGAGCTGCGCGCCGTCCGTCGAGATGCGGCGCAGCCGCTGCTCAGGACGAACGGGCTTGATTCAGGTGTTCGAACGTTCGTTCTAAGGCAGCAACAGCGTCGACCCCGTGGTTTTTCGGGCCTCCAGGTCGCGGTGGGCCTGCGCGGCATCCTGCAGCGGATAGGTCTGGCCCACGTTCACGGTCAGCTTGCCGCTTCCGACCATCTGCCACAGCTTGGCCGCGCCGGCCGAGGCCTCGGCGGGTTCGCGGTAGTAGTCGAACAGGGTCATGCGGGTGACCCAGAGCGAGCCGTTCTGGGCGAGCACGCTCATGTTGACCCCGGTGACCGGGCCGCTGGCGTTGCCAAATGAGACGATCTTGCCGCGCCGCCGGACCGATTTGAGCGTGGCTTCCCACATTGCCGCGCCGACCCCGTCATAGCTGACCGCGACGCCGTCGCCGCTGGTCAGCTCGCGGACCTTGGCGGCCAATTCGCTGTCTCCGGAGAGCAATACGGTTTCGGCCCCAGCCTCTCGGGCGAGCGCCATTTTCTCCTCGCTGCCGACGGTGCCGATCACCCGCACTCCGCGCGCCTTGAGCCACTGCACCAACAGTTGTCCGACCCCGCCAGCGGCCGCCGGGACCAGCGCCCATTCGCCTGCGTCCAGCGGCGCGCAGCGTTCGGTCAAGGCCTCGACCGTCGCGCCTTTCAGAAACACAGCGGCAGCAGTGCGGCTGTCGATCCCTTCGGGCAGCGGGAAGTACTGCATGGCGGGGGCGATCCGCGCGCTGGCATAGGCGCCGAGCGCACCGAAGGTTACTGCGCGCTGGCCGGGCTTGAGGTGCGTGACCCCGTCACCGACCGCCTCGACCACACCGGCGGCTTCCATGCCGAGCCCGGTGGGCATCGCCGCGGGATAAAGCCCGGTGCGGAAATAGGTGTCGATGTAATTGAGCCCGACCGCCTCGTGCCGGATCAGAATCTCGCCCGGGCCGGGGGCGGGGAGGTCGACCTCTTGCCACTGGATTACCTCGGGTCCGCCGGTCTGCTCAATGAAGGCTTGGGTCGCGCGCATGGGAAACTCCTTTGCAGTCCAGTCTACCTCTTTGCACGCGCAACAAAAGTGCTAGCCTGCGAAAAATTCAAACGGGGTACTTCAATGCGCAAACTGCTTGTCCTGTCGCTACTCGCCGCGACCGCGCCGCTTCTCGCCCAGGCTCCCGCACCGATCGATCCGATGATGAACGACAAGGTGCCGAGTTACGACTGGGTGCGCCCGCAGGCCGACTATGTCCGCCGCGAGGTGATGATGCCGATGCGTGATGGGACCAAGCTCTACACCGTGATCGTGTTCCGCAAGGGCACGAAGGACGCGCCGATCCTGCTCAGCCGCACGCCCTATGACGCGAACGGCGCGACCAGCCGCAACCGCAGCCAGAAGATCGAGGAAGTGCTGCCAGTGATGGACGCGCCGTTCGTCAACGATGGCTACATCCGCGTCTATCAGGACGTGCGCGGGCTGCATAAGTCGGAAGGCGATTACGTGATGGTCCGCCCGCTGTCCGGCCCGCTCAACAAGACCGGCATAGACAATTCGACCGACGCCTACGACACGATCGACTGGCTTACCAAGAACGTGCCCGAGGCGAACGGCAAGGTCGGGATCATCGGTTCGAGCTACTTGGGCTTCACCTCGCTGATGGCGCTGATCAATCCGCACCCGGCGCTGAAGGCGGCGGTGCCGCAATCGCCGATGGTCGATGGCTGGATGGGCGATGACTGGTTCCACAACGGCGCCTTCCGCACCTTTGGCTTCGATTATGATCTGGGCCAGACGGTCAAGGAAGGCGGCGGGCCGGTCCCGGTCGGGACCGGCGACGAATATCAGACTTACCTCGACGCGGTCAGTTCCGGCGGGTTTGCGCGGGCATGGGGGATCGACCAGTTGCCGACTGTGCGCAAGATCATGGCCCACCCGGCCTACGATGCGTATTGGCAGGAGCAGGCGGTCGACAAGCTGCTTGCGGGGCGCAAGCTGACCGTGCCGACGCTGGTGATGCTGGGCCAATGGGACCAGGAAGACAGCTACGGCGCGCCTGCGGTCTACAAGGCGGTCAAGGCCGCGCAGCCTGACGCGCCGATCACGCTGGGGATCGGGCCGTGGCGGCATTCGGGCACCAATTACGTCGGCTACCAGCTCGGCCCGCTGACCTTTGAAGGCGATACCGCGCTGCAATTCCGCACGAACTGGATCAAGCCGTTTTTCGATTGCCACCTCAAGACCAACCCTGCTCCGTGCAAGTCCATGCCTGCGGCGATCACTTATGCCACCGGGACCAACAAATGGGAGGCCGACGCCAAGTGGCCGGCAGGGGCCGAAACCCCGCTCTACCTGACCGACAAGTTCGGCCTCAGTTTTGCCAGACCGGCGAGCGCGGGCAGCGATGCCTATGTCTCCGATCCAGCCAAGCCGGTGCCGTTCGTGCCGCGCCCGGTGCACATGGACGGTGATGCGTGGAAGATCTGGCTGGTGCAGGACCAGCGCTTTGCCGACGGCCGCCCCGACGTGCTCAGCTATAACTCGGCCGTGCTGACCCAGCCGGTCCACATCAAGGGTGCGCCGCGGGTCGATCTTCATGCCGCGACCAGCGGGCAGGACAGCGACTGGGTGGTCAAGCTGATCGATGTTTATCCCTCGGAGCTTACGGTCAATCCGGCGCTGGCCGGCTACGAACTCGGCATCGGGATCGAGATCTATCGCGGGCGTTACGTCCACGGGTTCGGCACGCCCGCGCCGCTGAAACCGGGACAGACCTACAGCTTTGGCTGGTCGCTGCCCAACGTGAACCACGTGTTCCTGCCCGGCCACCGGATCATGGTGCAGGTCCAGTCGAGCCTCTACCCGCTCTACGACCGCAACCCGCAAACCTGGGTGCCCTCGATATTCGACGCTCCGGCCAGCGCTTACAAGAAAGCGGTCCAGACCGTGCGCTGGGGCGGCGCCGAGGCGAGCGCGGTGTACCTTCCCGTGGTACAGGATTGACCTGGGCCTCGATTGGCAACAGAACGAGCGCGGGTACTTGGGGTAGGGGGCAGTTTCGATGCGATTTCGTCACGCGGCAGCAATCGCTGCAGCATTGGCCGTGCAACTTACTTGCGTTGTTCCAGCGCAAGCTCAGTATTACGGCGGTTATTTCTCGACGCTTCAGCTGATCAACGAACTGGGCAACATGCCCAGCGACGTCGCCTGCCAGAAAGGCACGCCACCGAGCGTCAATGCCGTTGCAGCGACCAGGTCGGTAGCGATGACCCAGGTGCGCGGCTATTGGGATGCGCTCAGCAGTGGCGGATCTCCGCTCGGTTTCTTCCTGATCGACAAGCACGTGCGCTGGACTTTCGGCACGACTGTGCTCGACAAGAAGACGCTGGGATCAATCAAGGATCCGTGGGTCGTAGCAGGCAGCAATCTGGTCACCGAACCAGCCGGCTATGCGCTGGCCGGGGACGGCCTTACTGCGGTGGGGCAATGGCATGTGCTTGATGCCAGCGGCCAGGTCGTTGGCACCTATCACGCAACCTTTAACATGACCAAGCAGCAGCCGCGCATCTCGACGCTGCAATTGATCCCGCCGCAGAGCTGGGTCGATCCGGTCGCGCAGTACTGCCACAAGCCGGGCGACGTGAACGGCTATCGCCTCAAGCTTGCGCGCGAAGGCGTGGCCTTTGCCGCGCCACGGCTCGCGGCTGCCCGGCAAGACGAAAACGCAGCCCAGGTGCGGGCCGAGAAGACGACAGCCGCTGCAGCCGCCGCTCGCGGCGATGCCGCCAAGCAGGAGGCTGCGCGCAAGGCCAATGCCGACTTGGCTGTCGCAACCAACAGCGCGCGCGCTTACCAGACGATGTCGGACAAGAGCCAGTCCGAGCTTGACGCGGCCCTGGCCGATCAGGCCCGGCTCGATGCTTTGCGTGTGGCGGGCGGTCAGGCACCTGCCCAGACGGCGAAACCTTGATCGGGCTTAGTCGTGGGCCGGCATATAGCAGCCCTCGTAATATCGGGTGAAGTCGTCGGCGTCGGCGGGGATCAGATCCATGCCAATGTCCTCGACGACTTCCTTCGACCCGCGATGATCGAAGGCGTTGCCGTTCCCGAACGCATGAATCTGGAAGGTGTAGGACCGAAACCGGTCAGGGCTCTGCGGATCTGATGGGTAAAACTGGGCCGGGGTCGCATTGAACCAGGCATCGTGGCCGTCGCTTGTCGTCACCCGGTAAAGCACTTTGCAGACCTGATAACCGGGAAGGGCATCGACGGATACGCTCCCCTCGCAGTTCTGGTCCCAGTCAGCATCACAAGCCCAGTTGGAGTAAGCGACGTAGCGGTAGTGCTCTACCGAAGTGCTTTCGAAATGTGCTTTGGGATGCGCCGCAAGTACCTCTGCCGGGGTCTTGCCATTGATCAGCAGCTTGTCAGCCTTGGGCTCCACCTTTTTCAAGGGCACAGTGCCCTGGGGTGGGGCCGCCGGCTGGGTCGCTGGTTGCGCTGCCAAAGGAGCCGTGGCCAATGCCAGGGTAAGGGTTGCCAATACGATACGCATGATTTGTCCTCCTGCTTTCGATACCGCAGGAATAGCTGATCGGATTGCCCTTCGGCGTGACCGGGATCACGCGTGCCGGGCTATTTATACTTAGACTTGCGTAGTTCGGTGGGTAACGGTGACGGGGAGGATGCTGGCTGAGCTGCATTTGCTTACCTCAGAAATGCCTTGTCTTGACCTGCCCAAGCTTCGTAAGTTTGCGCTGAACCGCGATCCAGTCTCCTGGGTGGCGGTAAGGGGAACTCCACATTGCCAGGTCCGGACGTCTTTCTGTCCTACAATCGCGGCAACGCGGACTTTGCGCAGCGGCTGTTCGATGCCTTGAGCGGCGCCGGGCTCGAGGTGTGGTGGGACGCCATGCTGGGCGGCGGCGATGCCTTTGCCCAGACCACCGAGGATGCACTGGAGACCGCCGGGGCGGTGGTGGTGCTGTGGTCGGCCGAAGCGATCCAGTCGCATTGGGTGCGCGACGAGGCGACGCGCGGGCGTGATCGCGGACGGCTGGTGCCGGTCTCGATCGATGGAACGCGGCCGCCGCTTGGCTTTCGTCAGATCCAGTACCTGAACCTCAGCGGCTGGACTGGCGATGCCGCCGATCCACGCTTGGCCGCGGTGATCAAGGCGATCCGCGGGGCAGCGACCCGCCAGCGTGATCAGGCCGGCTTTCACGCCCCGCTCCAGTCTGACCAGATCGTGACCAACCGGCGCGGCGCGCTGCTGCTCGGCGGCGGCGCGCTGGCTGTGGTGGCAGGCGGGATTGGGGTGTGGCAGGCCGGGCTGTTCACTGGCCAGCCGCGCAAGAACAGCGTTGCGGTCATGCCGTTCCGCAACCTCAGCGGCGATCCTCAGCAAGCCTATTTTTCCGACGGCCTGTCCGAGGAGTTGCGCGCCACGTTAAGCCGCAATGCCAACCTAGCGGTCGCCGGTGAAACTTCGTCGAACAGCTTTCGCGATGCCGGGTCAACCGTGCGCCAGATCGCCAAGGTGCTGGGCGTTGCGTTCATGCTTCAGGGCTCGGTACGCCGCGCCGGGGAAACGGTCCGGATCACCGCGCAGCTGGTCGACGGTGCGACCGGGTTCGAAACCTGGTCGAAAAGCTTCGACCGCAAACTGGCGGATATCATCGCGGTGCAAAGCGATATCGCGACGCTGGTCGCCGATGCACTGGCGGTCAATATCGCCGGAGCAGGGCAGACCCCGGTGCAGCGGGCGGGGGGGGCCGACAGCTCGGCCGCGCTCGATGCGTTCTTGCGCAGCAAGGCGCTCTATCTCAGCGCCGCGACCGAGGCTGAAACCCGGCGCGCCTTGGGCGAGCTCGACAAGGCGATCGCGATCGATCCGAAATTTGCTGCCGCCCACGCCTATCGCTCGCGCGTGCTGACTTACATCACCAGCGCGTTCAGTTCGGGTCAGGCGATGAAGGGTGCCTATGCCGCCTCAATCGATTCCGCCCGCACCGCAGTCCGCCTCGCGCCCGACATGGCCGAAGGGTACTCGGCGCTGGGCTTCGTCCTGTCGAACGGACAGCTCGACCTGAAGGCCGCGCAGGAGCCTTACCAGCGCAGTTTTGAACTGGGCTTCGGCAATGCCGACATGCTGACCGCCTTTGCCGATTTTGCCGCCAACGTCGGGCGGTTTGACGAAGGGCGCAAAGCCAGCGCCCGCGCCCGCGAGCTTGATCCGCTTAACGCGAGTGTGTTTCGCAGCGCAGGATACCTCGAATTCAGCGCACGCAAATTCGATGCGGCAATCCCCTTGCTGCGCGCCGCCCTGTCGCACAACCCCAAGTCCAGCATCGCCAATGCCACGCTGGGCGATATCGCCTTGCTGAGCGGCGACGCCGCCGCGGCAAAGACCTTGTACGAGAAGGAAACGAGTGCGCTGTCGCGCTTGCGCGGGCTGGCCACGGCAACGATGCGGCTGGGCGATGCGGCCGGCGCCGAGCGGTACCGGGCCGATCTGGTCACCCGGTTCGGCACCAACAGCTATTACCAGCAAGTTCAGATCCTGGCGCAATGGCAGCGGCCCGGCGACGCGCTCGACGCGCTGGAAAAGGCATACGAGCTTGGCGATTCGGGCTTGGTCCTGATGCGGTATGACCCGGTTCTGGATCCGATTCGACATGATCGCCGCTTTGTGTCAGTTTTAACGCGTCTCGGTTTCTCGTGATGCCGGGCAATTGGATGGGGGATCACATGAAGAAGACAGCATTGATCATTGCTTTGGCCGCTGGCGCGTTGAGCCTCTCGGCCTGCAAAAAGGCCGAAGATGCCGCACCGGTCGCCGACGCCACCACCGAAGCTGCTGCTGACACCGGCGCCATGCCGAGCGATGCCGCGTCTGAAGACGCCGGTGCCGCCAAGGCTGCTGCGCCTGCCAAAGACGGCGATGGCAAGGGTAACGACGTCAAAACGTAAGCAGGGCGATGGTCGCCCTTTCGGGAAAGCCAGGGCAGGGCGGTAGCTACCGCCCTGCCGCTTTGCGCGGTTTGCGCCTTGCTGCCTTGACGTTGGCGATCTCAGCGGGTTTTGCGCTGCAGCCGGTTGGTGCCCAGCAAGGCTGGCCGGACGCAGCCCCGACCGATGATGATTTCCTGCCGGCCTATTCGCCGCCAATCGTCGGCAACCCGCTGGCCAAGATCAAGGCCGAGCTCGATCCCGCCGCGCAGGTACCTTTCGAGCGGCTGGCGGATGGCTTGACCCCGCAAGGCCGCGCGGCGCTGTTCGACATATTCGAACGGTTCGGCGTCGGTTACAGTGGACCCAATGCCGAGGTGTTGTTGGCGACTGACCCTGCTGCGCTGCAGCGCCTGATCGATTTCCTGGTCGGCGCCAGTCCGGACCGCCGCAAGTTTCTGGCGCGGCAACTGGAATTCAAGGGAAAAGCGGCGATTGGCGGGCTGATCCAGCGGCTCGGCAACATTTCAACCGAACACGCTGTGCTCGCTTTGGAGACCGGCAATCCCAACGTTTTGACCGGCGAAGATGCTGCGTTCTGGAGTTATCTCAATTCCGCCGTCAAGCCGGTCCACTCATGGGGTCTGGCGCGCGCCACTACAGCTCCGTGGCAAGTCCAGCTATCGCGGAGCGGAGCGAGCGCCGCGAAGTTCGATGCGCGGGATGCTGCGCTCGAAATGAAGAAGTACGGCCACCTTCAGCTCCGCTCGCAGCACAACCATGTTTGTGGCGGGGTGCAGATCGACGCCAACTGGGTGCTCACCGCGGCGCATTGCGTCGGTTGGACGCCGATGGACCATTTTACCGACAACCGCATGATCCGCACCGGGGCCTTGCGGCTGGGCAATGGCGGGCAGGTCAGGCGGATCGTCGGGGTCGTGGTCAACAACGGCTTCGATGAGAACTCGCTGCGCGACGATATTGCGCTGTTCCGGCTGGAGGACGGCCCGGGGGTTCCGGCCGGCCAGGAAATCAAGATACCGACCGCGAGCTATCCCCGTCTGTCCAACCAGCCGCTGCAGCTGACCGGTTGGGGCAAGACCGGCGAGACCGACGATTTCAAGGATGCTCGCGACGCGAATGGCACGCCCAACAGCTTTTCGCCGGGGCTGTTGATCGCGAAGCTGCGCTATGTGCCGATGCAGACCTGCAAGGCCTATGGCACCAAGCTGTTCGAGAAGCTCGGCGCGTGGGTGCCGGGCCAGATTTGCGCGGATTCGGCCGAACGCGCCGATGCCTGCCAGGGTGACAGCGGCGGACCGCTGGTCTGGTACGATCCCAAGGGAGCGCCGTGGCTGATCGGGCTGGTCTCGTTCGGCAAGGGCCGGACCTGCGGACGCAGCGGGCTGCCTGGGGTCTATACCGACGTGCAGTATTATGCCCGGACTGGGTGGATCGACCGGGCCAAGCAGCAATTCAGGGCCGGCGCGGTCATCAAGGTCAAGTAATCGCAAGCACAGGCACGGCGCTCATCATGCTGATCTGACAGCGCTGGCTGGGGCGGGAGGATTCGAACCTCCGAATGCCGGTACCAAAAACCGGTGCCTTACCACTTGGCGACGCCCCAACAACGCCGCGCGCTCATAGCAGAGCGCACGGCGATGGGAAGGGGCGGAACGTCAAATCGTGCCGGGCTTGAGCGTATCGAAATCGCTCGCGTCGTGGCGTTCGCGCAGGAAGGTGCCTTCTTCCCCGCCCATCGCGCGGTTGACCAGCATCCCGCGCTTGGTCGCCGGGCGCGAAGTCAATTCCATCACCCAGCGGCCGACGTTCTTGTATTCATCGAGGCTGAGGAAGGTCTTGGCGTCGTTATAAGCCAGCCCGCGGTACAGCGCGCCAAGCCACGGGACGGTCGCGAAATCGGCAATGCTGATCGCGTCGCCGGCGAGGTACGGGCTTTCGGCGAGCCGCTGGTCGGCCACGTCGAACAGCCGCTTGGTCTCCATCGAGTAACGATTGATCGCGTACTCGATCTTGACCGGCGCATAGGCATAAAAGTGCCCAAACCCGCCGCCGATGAACGGCGCGCTGCCCATCTGCCACATCAGCCAGCTCAGGCATTCGGCGCGGCCCTTGGCATCGGCGGGAATGAACGCGCCGAACTTTTCCGCCAGATGCAGCAGCATCGCGCCGCT